>JASLHF010000175.1 GCA_030152275.1 Acinetobacter sp.
CGCGTTAATGCCTGCGCATGTGATTTATGATCAAGTCGATCCAAATCCGGCCGGCTTTTCGCCGTATTGGATTCAGCGCATCCTGCGCAAAGAGTTGAAATTTGACGGCGTATTGTTCTCTGACGATCTCAGCATGCAAGCAGCCTGTGTGGCTGGCGGCGCCGATGCCCGCATTCAAGCAGCCTTACAGGCCGGCTGTGATATGGGACTGGTCTGCAATAACCGCGAATCAGCCTGTACTGCATTGGACGGTATTGCTGCTTTGCCAATGCCGAATCAGCAGCGGCTAGAGCGCATGCGCGGTCAAATTCCTGCGCTCCAAGTCGGTCAGCAGCTGGATCTAGGCGCAGACTGGGCGCGCACCCGCGACCGTATTACTGAATTTAAAAACCAGTTCGGCGCTTAAGCATTCAGATTTTTAAATACCTAACCTTAAAATTCATTAAAAGGAACACGACATCGTGTTCCTTTTTGATTATGATGAAAAAAACAGCAGATTACTGCATAAAACCAAAACTAAAAGAACGCCCAAGGTTTAGCCCGTATGACCAAACAACTGTCTGAACACCGCCATATTTCATTTACTGCTCATTATACCGGCTATATCTGGTACAGCATGGGTATTTCTAATCCTGTTTTCGCTACCGGAAAAGGCCGTTTTTTAGCCAAAATGCTGCACCCGCTGGAAAGCTGGGCGGAAAAACATGTGGGCGGCAGCATGCGCACCACACTCAAACAGCGCCACAGCATGATTGATCATGAGCTGACTCAGCTGATTGAACAGCATCCTGATCTGCAGGTGCTGGAAATCGCCAGCGGCCTCTCACCGCGCAGCTGGAACTTCCGCCAGCGCTATCCGCACATTGATTACAGGGAACTGGACTTGCCGGAAATGGCGAAAATTAAAACCGAAGCGCTTCGGCAGCTGGATGCTCAGGCGCCGACAGTGCTGACGGCAGATATTTTCAGTCAGGAATTTCAAAGCATTTTTCAGCATTTTGATACTGCTCGACCATTGGCAGTCATCAGTGAAGGGCTAATTAACTATTTTGATAAAGATTTGCTGAATACACTGCTGCACGGCATTGCCGAATACGGACAAAATTTTAAAGCGCTGCATTATCTTACAGATATTTATCCTGAGCCGGTCAAAAACAGACTGGCCAGCTTTATCTGGAGCAGCAGCAAACTCTTGAAAGTCATGTCACGCAGCGCCTTTACGTTTCATTTTACAGAACCGCAGCAGCTGCAGGATTTTTTCCACAGCGCGGGCTTTACAAAAGTGAACGTGCTGCAGCCAGCCTCATTTTTTTCGTCACAAGAAAATCAGCATTCCGAAGTTTTGCATCTGCCGCATGAACATGGCGGTGATTTAGTTTGGGTTGTACATGCCAGCAAAAACAAACAGCGCTAAATGCGCTGTTTGTTTTACCTTGAATGAAACTTTAAAATATCAACTGACAGCGTCCAGTACCTGTTGACGCTGTACAAAACGCAACAGGCGCTCCGCAACATCAAAACTGCCGTGCTTAAACAGCGCGCGGATCTGCTGCCTCGGTGTTTCAAAAATCAGGCATTCTATGCTGAATTTGCCTTCTTCATCTTCTAAATGCAGCGCTAAATCACGCGGATAAGCTGCCGCTGTCTGCACAGCATCGTCAGATTCCAGCTGCAGCAGTACACCAAAATAGTTCAGGTCAATAATTTCAACCTCCAGCTGCAAATCAGAATGGCGGTGCGTCAATATGGTAAATGGATCAGAGGCTGTTACCCGCGCCTCGCCGCGCCGTTCAATTTTCCCCATCTGCTCCCGGTTCAGCGGCAAGATGCCGTCTAGCCCCTGAATCGATTCACCGCGTAAATATGTAGCAAACAAATGCATGGTTTCTTTGCGGCGCTGCAGCTGCGGCAGATGATCCGCATTAGCAATCATGGCAAACTGCATATTGGGGCACTGCAGGGCAAAATTGGCATTTTCATGCGGCAGTGTAAAGCTATCGTATTGACCGCATGCGACCAGCACATCGCACTGCGGAATCGGCACATCAGTTAGGCGCAGCAAGCGGTTGCAGTTGATGT
The DNA here is from genome assembly GCA_030152275.1 of Acinetobacter sp. GTDB lineage: Bacteria > Pseudomonadota > Gammaproteobacteria > Pseudomonadales > Moraxellaceae > Acinetobacter. Next base: position 2,080 of record JASLHF010000175.1, read on the forward strand.
CATAACGTTCCTGCTCTGTCGCCGTAAATTCCGCCATCTGGCGGAAAAACAGGCGTTTTGCTGTCGGCGACATGCGGGTCAAATCCATTTTGGCATGGTTGACCAAATACAAAATGACCGCTTGGCCAAATTCATCCATGCGCTGCTCTTTCATCAAATGCAGCGATTCTTCCAGCAGCATGCGCCAGCTCCTGCGGGTTTTCTGCATCACCCCCATCAGAATCATGCGTTCTATCAATTCCGGACGCTGATGCGCCAAACACGATGCCACCACAGAACCCAAGGACATGCCTAACACAGCGACTTTGCCTAAACCGGACAAATCCAGCCACTGGCCCAGCATGCCGGCTAAATCTTCCAGCTCCAGCGTACCTGCGGACAAACCGCTTTCCACATTGCTAATCTGCTGATTTGCCCCCATAGACGGCAGATCAATAAGAATAATTGGGCCGGCTGAAAACAGCTGCTCTACGCAGTATTTATAGGAATTAAAGTTTTGGAAGGCGCCTCCGATGATCACCATTGGTGTCATATGCGCCGTTTCCGGCTGCGCGATGGTCATGTATTCGATTTTCCAGCCATCTATCCATGTCGTTCGGGCTGGCTGTTTAAAGCTATTGCGGTCGTATAAGTCAAAAAAGCTGTAGTGAGTACAGTTATCCTGTACCTCCGGGTCCATTTGGATCATGGAATTCATCTTCCTTTCCTCCATTCTTGCCTTATTTTTATTGTGCAAGAGAAAAAAATGAGAGCTGCCTGCAGCAAGCGTCCTGCTCTTTCGTTGTTATTCGCTTGACTTCATTGTCAATATCTTCTCATTCTATACAGGAGCGCTTTTTACACGCAACCGCTGCAGCTGCCACTCATCTGCTTTTAGCTGCAAAAACAATTTTAAATTGTTAATAAGATTTTCAAATTGGCGCTAAAAAACCGTTTTGATGCTTCATTGTACAAGGCTAGACTGTTAATATCAGATTGAAATTTCTGAGTGATCAAACCGCTATGCAACAGTCTATTGAACAATATATGCAAACGGTAGGACAGCAGGCGCGCCAATCATCCCGCGTATTAGCCAGTGCCTCTACCCAAACAAAAAACAATGCGCTTTCTGCCATTTATACTGCGCTGCAAGGGAGCGAAGCGGCAATTTTGGCGGCCAATCAAAGTGATATGGCCAAAGCCCACAGCAATAATTTGGACAGCGCCCTGCTTGATCGCTTAGAACTGACTCCCGCACGTTTTAAAGGCATGCTGCAAGGCTTAAAAGATGTGATTGCGCTGATTGATCCGATTGGCGAAATTACAGATATGGCCTATCGCCCTTCCGGCATTCAGCTGGGCAAAATGCGTGTGCCTCTAGGTGTCGTCGGCATGATTTATGAATCCCGCCCGAATGTAACGCTGGAAGCCGCTTCTTTAGCGCTCAAATCAGGCAATGCGATTATTCTGCGCGGCGGTTCAGAAGCGCTGCAGTCTAATCAGGCCATTGCAGAAGCGATTAAACACGGCTTGAAAGCCTCTGGCCTGCCTGAGCATTCTGTACAGGTAATCAATACAGCAGACCGTGAAGCGGTCGGTCAGCTGATTGCGATGCCTGAATATGTGGATGTGATTGTCCCGCGCGGCGGTAAAAGCCTCATCGAACGCATCAGCAATGACGCGCGTGTTCCGGTCATTAAACATTTAGACGGCAACTGTCATGTATATATAGATGCGCAGGCCGATTTGCAAAAAGCGCTGCCGATTGCGCTAAATGCCAAAACTCACCGTTACGGCGTCTGCAATGCGATGGAAACCTTACTGGTCGATGAGAAGGTTGCTGAAGAATTCCTGCCGAATATTGCAGAGCTGTATGCGCAAAAACAGGTCGAATTGCGCGGCTGTGCAGAAACTCGCCGAATTTTGGGTGGCAGCATTGTGACAGCGACCGAAGAAGACTGGTATACCGAATATCTCGGCCCAATTTTAGCGGTAAAAGTTGTCAGCGGTATTGATGAAGCGATCAGCCACATCAATAAATACGGTTCGCACCATACAGATGCCATCATTACTGAAAATTACAGCTTGGCGCGCAAGTTCTTGGCCGAGGTTGATTCCAGCTCTGTGATGATCAACGCATCGACCCGTTTTGCTGATGGTTTTGAATATGGCTTAGGCGCAGAAATTGGCATTTCCACCGATAAAATTCATGCCCGCGGCCCAGTCGGTCTTGAAGGTTTAACCTCACAAAAATGGGTAGTCTTTGGTGACGGTCAAATCCGCCAATAATTTTTAACCTGTTTTTCTTAGTGGCAACAGTGCTGAAAACCTGAATTGACAATGCGCCCTCTGCTTCTGCAGGGGGCCTTTTTTATGCGTTTTCAGTCAATTTAAACTACAGCCCTATACATTAATTTAAAATATTTATTCATTTCTTAAAGCAGCTTTATTTAGAATCCGCGTCTTCGGCATATTTGCCCGTCAAAAAGCCATCCATCCGAATCTGGGCAAAAGCTCATACAAAATGGAATACGCCTTATCCTGATACAAAAGATCAAAAAAAATGTAAATTATAGGCAAATTAAAGAAGAAAACGTTCAATGGCATTCAAACAGGTTTAACGGGATGCAGACACCATTTATTTTAGTATGGCTCTTTCAAGAAAGAGAAAATTCAGGACTTGAACTGCAACAGAAGCATGCTATGTTTAGTCATGCGCTGCTGTCCGGCGCAGGGTGCACTATTTCAATAATAAATGGAAACTATCAACTGATAAATTTTAGTTATTATCATTAACATGGTCGATAGTGCTTAAGTCTAATCTCCTAAAGTCTATCTAGGACATCAAAACAACCCATGTTAAAACATTATTACTGATCTAAAATGCATCAATAAAAGCACTGCATTCAGATCATATAGGGATAAGTACTTTAATTAGAATTCGGGTAAAAAAACGTGTCTACATCAGTATTAGTAATTAACTGCGGGTCTTCTTCAATTAAATATGCGTTGGTGTCTGAGCGTCGCGAAGACCGTATTTTTGGCCTCGCCGAAAACCTTGGCTCACCCGAAGCCCGAATTAAAGGCATTACAACTGGCGGCGCTGCTTTAGAGCTCTCGATTCCAGGTGCAGATCATGAAAAAGCGCTGGAAACAATTCTAGAACGCCTGTCGCATCATAATCCTCAAGCTATTGGCCACCGCGTAGTGCATGGCGGCACGCTGACTAAAGCAGAATTATTAACACCAGAAATTATTGAACGCATCCGCGAAGCGACTCCGCTGGCGCCGCTGCACAACCCTGCACACTTGGTCGGCATTGACGCCACTATGCGCCTGTTCCCGCAGCTGCCTCAAGTTGCGGTATTTGATACAGCATTCCACCAAACTATGCCTGCGCATGCTTTCCGTTATGCGCTGCCAAAATTCTTATATACCATGCACAACGTGCGCCGTTACGGTTTTCACGGCACCAGCCATGCATATGTTTCCGAACGCGGTTCAAAACTGGCAGGCAGCTTTAAGCAAGGCGGCTGGCTGACTGCGCATTTAGGAAACGGCAGCTCAACTTGCGCAATCTGGAATGGCGAATCTGTAGATACCTCTATGGGTTTAACACCGCTGGAAGGCGTGGTTATGGGCACCCGCAGCGGTGACGTTGATCCAAGTATTCACAGCTTCTTGGCATCGAACCTTGGCTGGGATATTTACAAAATTGACAAAATGCTGAACAGCCAATCTGGCCTGCTGGGCTTATCAGACCTTTCAAATGATATGCGTACCCTCATCGAGGCGGCGGATGAAGGCAATGAAGATGCCGCGTTAGCGATTGAAGTATTCTGCTACCGTTTAGCGAAATCGTTAGCGGCCTTAAGCTGCGGCCTGCCGCGCATTGACGGCCTGTTCTTTACTGGCGGTATTGGTGAAAACTCTGCATTGATTCGTGAAAAAACTTTAGCTTATCTGCCGCATTTTGGCTTCAACTTAAGCAAAGAAAAAAATGACAGCTTGAAGCGCGGTACTGAAGGCCGTATTGATGGCGGACAAGGACCGCAAATTTGGGTCGTGCCAACGGATGAAGAAGGCCGTATTGCGAAAGAAACTGAGCACGTTGTACAGCAAGGAGTCTGCGCTGCAAAAAAGTCTGAAGCGGAAGACGAGGCTGTTGCCTAAGCAGCAGCCGGCGGGAAACTGCCGGGTTCAATTTTTAAAGTCATCATATTTTTAAATTTAGACGCACTATGAAAACAATTTTACTTGTACCGACTGGGGAAAGCGTAGGTTTAACCTCCGCATGTTTGGGCCTGATCTATGCTTTGGACTGCCAAGGTATTAAAGCCGGCTTTTTAAAACCGTTTTCTCAAGATGCGCAGCCGGCACCCGACCGCACAACTGCACTCTGCCGCCATTTATTCAACAACGAAACTGTTGAACCCATGAGCTATGCAGCAGTTACCCGCCGTTTAAGCCATGATGAAAATGATGAGTTGCTGGAAGATGCAGTCAGCCTGCACCGCGAAATTGCAAAAAAACATGATCTGATCATCGTGGAAGGCTTAGTGCCAACCAGCCGTGATACATTTGCCTCTGAACTCAATGCTGATTTAGCCAAAGCGCTGGATGCTAAAGTTGTCATTGTCAGTACTGCAGATATCCGTTCACCGCAAAATGCTGCTGAAAAAATTGAAACGCTACTTCGCACCTTTGGCGGTGCCGGCAATGCGCGCACATCAGGCGTGCTATTCATGCGTACTAAAGGCCTGCCGGAAGAATCCGCACAGTTGCCGGTCACTCTGGACACCAACCTGCGTTTAATCAGCGACATCAATGAGTTTTCTGCACAGCTGCAAAAACACAATGCGCAGCTTAGCTCGACACAATTCCCAGTGATTGGATTAGTACCGTTCAGCAATACCTTAAGCGTGCCGCGCATGTCCGATTTAGCTGCGCATATTTCCGCGCACTGGATTAATCAAGGCGAAGCGAAACAGCGCCGCGTGCTTCACAGCAGTTTGATCGCGTCGAATATTGAACATGAACTGCATAAGTTTACTGCCGGCGAATTGATTATCAGCGCTTCAGACCGAATTGATGTGCTTCTAGCCAGCAGTTTGGCCAGCAGCAACGGGATTCCGCTGGCAGGTTTAGTGCTGACCGAACACCACCAGCCGAATCAGCATGTGCTGGATTTCTGCCAAACTGCGATTAAGCAAGGCTTGCCAATTTTGCATACACCGCTCAGCACGTTCGAAACTGCACAGGAGCTGGCTGGCTTAAGCAACGAAATTCCTGTAGATGATACAGAGCGCGCTGAACAAGTAACCCGTTTTGTATCCAGCCATATTGATCCCGATTGGATTACCCAGCTGATTAACGGCTCTTATAAACCGCGCCTGTCGCCGTCAGCTTTCCGCCACGAACTGGTGCAAAAATCAATCGCTGCTAAAAAACGCATTGTGCTGCCCGAAGGTGATGAACCGCGTACAGTCCAAGCAGCAGCCATTTGCCAATCGCGCGGCATTGCGCAGTGCGTATTGCTGGCAAAACCGGAAAACGTGATTGAAGTTGCCAAAGCGCGCGGCATTGAATTGCCATATGATTTGGAAATTATTGATCCAGATTTAATTCGCGAAAATTATGTTGAAAAAATGGTCGAGCTGCGCAGCGGCAAAATGAATGATTTGCAAGCGCGCGAACAGCTGCAGGACACTGTGGTGCTGGGCACGATGATGCTTGCGCTGAATCAAGTCGACGGTTTGGTCTCAGGCGCAGTACACACTACCGCCAATACCGTTCGGCCAGCTTTCCAGCTGATTAAAACTGCTCCAGAATATTCACTGGTGTCTTCAGTCTTCTTTATGTTGCTGCCAGATGAAGTTTATGTCTATGGCGACTGCGCTATCAACCCAGATCCATCGGCTGAACAGCTGGCGGAAATTGCCATTCAATCAGCAGACTCTGCTAAAGCCTTTGGCATTGACCCGCGCATTGCGATGATTTCTTATTCTACCGGCACATCAGGCGCTGGCGCAGATGTCGAAAAAGTCGCTGAAGCCACCCGCATTGCGCAGCAACGCCGTCCTGATTTACTGATTGATGGCCCATTGCAGTATGACGCCGCCTCTGTCGAGAGCGTTGGCCGCTCTAAAGCGCCGGACTCGCAAGTTGCAGGCCGCGCAAATGTATTTATTTTCCCAGATTTAAATACCGGCAACACCACTTATAAAGCGGTTCAACGCGCAGCGGATGTCGTCAGCGTTGGTCCAATGCTGCAAGGTCTAAACAAACCGGTGAATGATCTGTCACGCGGCGCATTGGTCGATGACATTGTCTTTACAATTGCATTGACTGCGATTCAATCCGAACAGCAAAGCGCATCATAAGATACCTGCCGCTCAGCCAAAATTTAGCTGAGCGGCTTTTTTACGCCATTCTTTTAAGTGACTGATGTTCTAGTTCTCTATATGCAACATGCCTCCCAAAATTTTCAAAAAGCATGCATATCAATGATTCACTCTGATTTAGATCCTTACAAAATTGACATAAATAATATTTTTCACTTTATTTTTCATTAATTTAATTTTTGTCATCTTGCAGTCAATATTGCTGCCTAATGTGTAGGCGCTTTCATAAATAGATGAATACTGACTCGATGAACCATTTAAATTCTTTAAGCTTTCTACTGCTTCCAGTATTTTTTACTGCGAGCTTGAATATGCATGCCGCCAGTGCAGATGCCTATCTGCAGCCAGTTCAGGCACCGAACAGTTTGCTTATTTTACCAGCACCTCCACGCGCCAATAGTCCAGAAATGGCACGTGATATTGCCGTTTTCCAGCAGATGAAACAGTTTAAAAATACTGCCCGCTGGCAGCAGGCAGCTGTAGATGCCGATGTTTCCAATGCGCATTTAGGCGTGCCATTTTCGGAAGCGTTTGGCATCGAAATTAGTGAAAAAAACACTCCGGCACTTTTTGAAATTTTAAGAAAAATTAAACTAGATAGCCGCTACTCTACGCAAGCTGCAAAAAAACACTATAGCCGCGAGCGCCCATATGCTCACTTTAATGTAAAAACCTGCACTCCAGACGAAGAGTCTGAAAAAAATCAGTTTGTTTCGTACCCTTCTGGACATACAACCATTGGGTGGACTTATGCACTTGTGTTAGCCGAGTTACGGCCTGAAAAGCAAAATGAAATTTTGAAACGCGGTATTGATTTTGGCCAAAGCCGTGTAGTGTGCAATATGCACTGGCAAAGTGATGTCGATGCTGGACGCTTAATGGGCGCAGCCCAATTTGCCCGGCTGCAGTCTGACCCTCAATTTCAAGCCGATATGCAACTAGCAAAAGCTGAACTGCAACACGCGCTGCAAATAGCCCAATAAAATCATTTACATCGCCTAAGATTATCCTGCCGCTGTTCAGGCAGGATTTTTTCGCCAAGACATATCTTTAAACTGTATAGCCTTGAAAATTTGAAGTTAAGGCATGGACAAATAAAAAGCGCCTGAATCGCTTCAAACGCTTAAGATTTATAAAGTTAAATTATTTATCAGTCACAATACATAGATGCCAGGCCCTTACAACTGTTTTAATTCCGGCTTGCCATATTCAACTTCAAAACGAGCCGCAGTAGACAGTTTCCCGCCCGGCTTTTCGACAAAATCCAGAACTTTTAAATCTGTACGCATATGATCTTTAAAGAAATCCAAAGTCTGGTAGCCGCGCTGATCGTTAATAAATTTAATGTGCGGATTGAGTTTCAGCACATCTTCTTGCCCCGGACGAATCGGCTGGCCATTGCCTGTAGAAGTGATCGAGGTCGTTAAAAACTCTGTGGCAATCGATGGGCTTTGATAATTGCTTAAATCACTTGGAATATTGGCTGCAAAATACTGATGTAAATCACCGGACAGAATCACTGTGTTGCCGTGCGGCGCATTTTGCTTGATCGATTCAATCAAACGTTCGCGCGCGTATGGATAGCCATTCCATGTATCTTTACCAAAATATGGATTGCCGGTTTTATTATATCGCACCCACGGCATGACCTGAATTTGCTGCGCCAGCACATTCCAGCGTTTGTTATGCTGCATTTTTTTCGCCAACCAAGCCTCCTGCACCTTGCCCAGCATCTGTTCATTTTTGCTGTTTTCGGTACGGCAATAGTTGATTTTGTCAAAGCCGTCTTCCAACTGTGATTTTGTGCATAAAATAGGTGAACGATACTGACGAGTGTCTAATACATTCATACGCAGCATTTGGCCAAAGTCCAGCGTTCTGTAAGCCAAAATATCTGGCCCTGCAGGCTTTTGCGGCAATCGCACCGGCATATATTCATACCAAGCCTGAAATGCGGCAGCTCTGCGCAGCAGGAACACAGCTTTCTTTTCACCTTTTTCTTCTATGTCAGCAGCCCAGTTATTATCCACTTCATGGTCGTCAAATGTCACGGCAAAGGGCACTGCTGCATGAGCCGCCTGCAGGTCCGCATCTGTTCGGTACTGCGCGTAACGGATCCGGTACTGCAGCAAAGTTTGTATTTCTGGGCCTATATGCTTACGCTCTGGCAATGAAACTCGCAAATCGCCAATAGCACGTCCGCCGCCTTTGCCTTCAGGGCCTTCATAAATATAGTCACCGTAATGAAATACGATGTCCAAATCCGGCTCTTTGCTCAAATAGTCATACGCCGTGTAATAGCCAGTTTCATAATGCTGACAGCCGACAACCGCCATACGGATCTGCTCAGGCATTTGCTCAGCAGCCGGCGCAGATTTAGCTGTGCCTATTGCGCTTTCATGGCCCGCTATATGGAAACGGTAATAATGCCGTGTCATGGGCGCTAAACCAGCAACTTCAACATGCACTGTATGGTGCAAATCAGGGTGCGCCTGCGCTGTGCCAGATTTAACAATTTTTTTAAAGCCAGCATCAGTTGCCACTTCCCATTGCACATCAACGGCCTGATTCGGCATTCCACCATCGACTGAAACCGGATAGGGCGCTATGCGCGTCCAAATTACAAAACCGTCAGGCCAAGGGTCACCGGAAGCGACTCCGAGCTGAAATGGATTTTGCGCAAATTTTGCATTTGCCCAAGTTTTTACTGTGCTTAAACCTGAAAATAAAGCTAAAGAGCCTGCACCCGCCAAGCCTTTTAAAAACTGACGGCGGCTCGAGTTAAATTTTTTCATTAATATACTCAATCAAGATTAGAAATAGCAGATTTAAAACAGCGGTAAGGTATAAGTCAGATAAATACGGGTCTGCTCCTGCTGGGTGCCTGTACTCTTCTTAAACTTCCCGTACTGTGCGGTAAAACCTAGGTTCTTGAGTTTGCCTTGAGGCACTTTATAGCGCAGGGTGTAATCAATTTCAGACTCAGTAGCGCAGCCGCATTTGCCAAAATCTTTTCCGTTTACTTTCAAGAACGAAACATTCAACCCTTTTAAATACTGATCTTTAAAATCATATCGGTAGCCGTACCATGACGATTTTTCACCGGCATTGGTAAAATTCTGCAGCAGCCGGTTGGTGGGCAAATAAATAAATGTACCGTCCGCCCCATTATCTAAACTTCCTTGGTTCATATGCAGGAAATCGCCATCATCTCCAACTTGCTGCGCGCCAAACTGGATTTGGTGATTTTTATATTTGTATTTGAAATCAATACTGGCCGTCTGGTTATCGACTTTCGGCCCATAGCCCTTTTCACCGCGCTTATTGGCGCCAGAAGCCTGTGTATCAAATAAACGCAGGTCGGTATTCAGGCTTTGATTTTCACTAAATGGAAATTTATGCTTTGCTCCAACAAATTGCTGTACATAGAAATCATCCAGTTCACCCACGTAATATTGCAGCATTAGATTTCGAGTTGGCTTCCAGTCAGCCCCAGCAAATAAAAAACCATCACTGGTTTCTGTTGCGCCTTTAATTGACAGTTTGGACGTATCCCGAGATGCACGCGGAATTGCATCAGTTACATAGCCTCCTGTGAGGGTCAGGCCTTTTACATCTTTAGATGTCAGCTGAGCACCCAAATAAGCAGACTCCAGCAATCTGGCAAAACTTCGGCTTAAAATCGGCAAGTTTGGACGCAGCTCACCCACCCTTAATTCGGTTTTTTCATAACGCGCTTTCACTGTCGGAAATGCCCGCGTCCAGTAATTGACCGGTGCGCCGTCATCATCCAGCGGAAACATCAGTGAGTTCTCAGCTTTGCCTTTACTGCCGTCTAAGCGAATGCCGATGGCTGCGGTAGCATCCAGACCAAAACCCACAGCCCCTTCGGTAAAACCCGATTGATAATTCAATTCAATCCCTTGTCCCCAAACGGTCGAGTCCTTATTAGAAGGTGATTGATCTTGATCGAAATAATAATTTTTAAAGTCTATATCTGCTTTGCTGTCATCAATAAATGCAGCATGAGCAAACTGCATCCCTAAAATTTGAGTTAAAACAATACAGCCGAATCCTATGCGGTAATTCAAAATCTGCCTCTACGGTCTTTGAGAAATCCTGCAACACCCTATAGCAGATGCATGACATTAAACTTTCAAAGCGATGACAATTATGTGAAAAATATAATTTTTGTTAAATATAAACATTTGATTAGTTATCATTAATTTATTCAGAGTTCACTTTTATCTCATGTGGAATCCCGCTCATCCTCCAGCACATTATGGGCTGATCAACACTGAAGCAGTCATTGCGTAGACAGCAAGTTTTCTAACGCAAAGCCAATACCCATTAAATAAATAATAATTCATTGCGCCAGTTGATGGCTTTATCTTTGCAATCACATTGACCGCTATTCAATCCAAAACAGCCGGCAGCACAATAAACTTAATTTCTGGTTTTAAAGCGGATATTCAACGCCATCCCACCGAAAGTCTGGATGGTTTTCTTATTTGTCGATTTTCAAAAATTACAGTCAAAATGGGTGACAAAACAAATTTAAATCTTGCGCGCGAGCCATACGGTATGGCCTGTACATTGCCTGTCTTGCTCAACCATTCTAATAACTTCAAAACCATATTCTGTCAGTAAAGATCGATACTCTTGCTGCGATAAGCTGGCATGATATAAAGCATCGCCAAACAGATCGCCAATCGCCTCCCCGGCGGCCGGCCCGCTGCTAAACATGAACGCCGTTCCAGCAGCTGCAAACTTGGCGAACTGCCGGAACATTTGACGCTGATCATCCGGCTTCAAATGAAAAAAGCTGTCCCAGGCTAAGATGCCATGAAACGTCTGTGACAAAGACACCGTGCGCATATCCGCCAATATCCATTGATGTGTTGGAAAATTTTGCTGCGCCATTTCAATCATGACCTCTGAACTATCAATCCCTGTCAGCATATGCCCTTGCTGAATCAGATAATCAGCTATCGGCTTGCCTGACCCGCAGCCCAAATCCAAAATTTGCGCAGATGGAGGCAGCAAGGTGAGAAAATGGTCCAGCCAGCTTTTTTCATATAAATGCTCACCGCGCAGCGCCGTCCATGCGCACCCGTGTTTTTTATACAGCTCAATAATGTATTCGGCAAGATCGCTTTGATCGCTCATCACGGGCCTAAAGTATGTTGATGAAAATATAAGAAGCGGAAAGAAAAGGATATTTATACATCAAAAAAAATTGCGGACATAAAAAAAGAAGATAAAGCGTTATGCCTGATCTTCTTTCTGTCCGTACATCCACGTTGCGGCGATATATATTGCAAAGCCCACAACCATCATCACACTGCTTATTGTCATGTTTATGACCCGATGTTTTTGTTGTGACGATTATGCGAAAGTTTTATGACAGTTATATGACAAAGATAAAACACACAAAAACAGCTAATATCCTTAAATATCATAGTTTTAATAATCTTAAGTGCATTTCAGCATACTTATTTCGCTGTAATATTTCATAAAATCGAGGCTTTCAGCGTCATATTTGCAGCAATTGCTGCAGCATTATCCGCCTAAAGCTGTTCAGATATTAAACTTTCGCCCAAAGCCTTGGCAAAACACCCACAACCTTCACGTTTTGCCTTATAATTTAGCCCGCTAGCTATCAGCCCGCTCAAGAGATTTTTGTATGACAACTATTATCAAGCAAGATGACTTGATCACATCGGTTAAAGATGCGCTTCAGTTCATTTCTTACTATCACCCGCAAGACTTCATCCAAGCAATGAGCCGCGCGTATGACCGTGAAGAAAACAAAGCTGCTAAAGATGCGATCGCGCAAATCTTAATTAACTCTCGTATGTGCGCAGAAGGACACCGTCCAATCTGCCAAGATACCGGTATCGTAAACGTATTCGTTGAAGTGGGCATGGACGTTAAATTTGATTTAACGATGAGCTTAGACGACGCGATTAACGAAGGTGTACGCCAAGGTTATTTAGAAAATTCAAATATCCTGCGCGCATCTGTACTTGCGGACCCAGCTTTCGGCCGTAAGAACACTAAAGACAACACTCCTGCTGTGATCTATCACAAACTTGTTCCAGGCAACAAAGTCGATATTACAGTGGCAGCCAAGGGCGGCGGTTCAGAAAACAAATCTAAACTGGCCATGCTCAACCCATCAGACTCAATCGTAGATTGGGTGCTGAAAACTGTTCCAACTATGGGTGCAGGCTGGTGTCCTCCTGGTATGCTGGGTATCGGGATTGGCGGTACTGCAGAAAAAGCCATGATGCTTGCTAAAGAAGCATTGATGGAAGAGCTGGACATGGACGAATTGCTTCGCCGCGGCCCGCAAAGCAAACTTGAAGAGCTTCGTATCGAAATCTTCGAAAAAGTTAATGCTTTAGGTATTGGTGCTCAAGGTCTGGGCGGTTTAACTACTGTTCTTGATATCAAAATCAAAGATTACCCATGCCACGCTGCGGGTAAACCAGTCGGCATGATTCCGAACTGCGCTGCAACTCGCCACGCGCATTTCCAGCTAGACGGTTCAGGTGTTGCGCACATTCAAGCGCCTAAACTGGAAGACTACCCTTCTGTTACTTGGGATTCTTCAACCTCTAAACGTGTTGACCTCGACAACATCACGCAAGAAGAAATGAATTCTTGGCAGCCGGGCGACACGCTTCTTCTTAACGGCACCATCTATACTGGCCGTGACGCTGCGCACAAACGTATGGTAGATATGCTAAACAAAGGTGAAGAACTGCCTGTAGATCTTAAAGGCAAGTTCATTTACTACGTTGGCCCTGTCGATCCAGTTGGTGATGAAGTCGTTGGCCCTGCAGGTCCTACAACTGCAACACGTATGGATAAATTCACCCGCCAAGTGCTTGAAGCAACTGGTCTTTACGGCATGATCGGCAAAGCGGACCGCGGTCCTGCTGCTGTTGAAGCGATTAAAGACAACAAAGCCACTTACCTCATGGCTGTTGGCGGAGCGGCTTACCTCGTATCTAAAGCTATCCGTGAAGCTGAAGTTGTAGCTTTTGCTGACTTAGGCATGGAAGCGATCTACAAGTTTGTCGTAAAAGATATGCCTGTATCTGTTGCTGTAGACGTAAATGGTACTTCTATTCACGCAACTGCGCCAAAAATTTGGCAAGCTAAAATTGGCAAGATTCCAGTGGTTGACGCTGCTGCAGGCTAATTCAGCTGATGAAAAAGCGCCCTCAGGGGCGCTTTTTTTTGCCTTATATCGCTTAAGTCTTGGTACAGATTTGTACGACTGCTAAACTTTTCCGCTGAATAAAACTGCACCCAAAGTTTAATTAAAAATAGATGCGGATCCGATGAAGATATTAAAAAACATGCCTTTGCCCTGCTTCAGCATAGTATTTTTCGCCCTGCTGGCGCTCACTCCTGCAGCATTTGCCCAGCCTGTCCATGAGTACACCCTGAACCGTCTGATTGAACTGTCCAACCTCAATGGTATGCTGCTGCAGTCCAACCGTGAAATGCGCCCTATGTTTGATATGCAAGCAGAAGAAATTTTAAAAGCTCAGCTGGCTGTGCCAGAACTGAACAGTCAGCAAAAAGGTGCAGCAGTCAAAATCAGCCGGCTGCTGCAGCAAACGAATGAATCGATCATCACAGATCCGCAATTCATGCGCATGATCCGCAAACATTTTCAAAATACCTATACAGAAGAAGAAGCGCAGGCCTTTATCCAATTTCTCAGCACGCCTGTCGGCCAATCGATTAATCAAAAAAATGCCGGCATGATGAACAGCATTTTGCAGGAAACCATGACCTTAAGCGCAGCTATCATGAATGACAGCGCTCGCCAGCACCAATTTAATGAACAGCTGGCCAGCATTCTGCAGCCGCTGCTGCTCAACAATTAAATGGGCGGAAAAGCGTTCAATAGCCAGTTAATTCAAATATCGATTGAAGGCTATAAACTCTCGTTCAGCACAACATTGTAATGCGGAGTACATTCAGACCAGTCACGCCTCTGCGCTTACAGCCTGCAGCCGAAAAGCGCAACTTACCATGTACGCGGGTCCCATAATTTAAACGGCTTGACCAGCTGCACATCTGCAGACGCGTCATACTTATCGCGCTTAATTTTTTGCGGATGCTTGCGCATTTTTCCTGTTTGCTGATTTTGCGCTACAAAGTTATAGCTGTTGGATTTTCTTTGAGTAAACGCAATTTCTGTCCTGCCTGTGCTATCCGGCATTAATATTAACGGACCAGACACCGCATGCCGAGTCGATAGATTTTCTTCATCATATTTAAGGTAATAAGACTTTCCTGCTTCGACATTAAAATCTAAGTATTTGGGTTTTTGAAAATGATTAATGCCTAGCGGACGGCTGCTGGACAGCCGGTATTCACCCGGTGGCAGCTCTACCCAGTAATAATGATTATTCAGCAGGCTTGGAATGCGTTCACTGTTTAAAAATAAACTGCTGGCAACAATTTCCTGCCGGTTCCATTTACTGTCCGGACGGTACAGGTAAACAATGGCGGCCTGATCATGCTGTGCAGTCACGGGCTGAAAATGATTGCCTTGGCTTTGATTGACCCAGCCTCCAATGGTAAATGCCCCCAAACGGTATTGTTCCATAACACCCGGTTCATGTTCAAAGTCGACATTTTTTAGAGTAGAAGCAAGATGCGGCTCCTGTTCAACTGCATGCTTTGCATGACAGCCGAAGAGCGCTGCGCTGCTTAAAATTGCAATATATACACCACGCATGATTTTCCCTCACTGCGTTTGTTCTTATTGTTCAGTCTTTGTTTTTTAATGCTTCAGCCATCCAGGCTGTCCTGCTGAGATTAACATTCAGTCTTGTTTTTGGAAATAAAAAACGCGCGCAAATGCTAGATTTGCGCGCGTTTCTGACGAACTGCAGAATTAAGCAGATTTGGAATTAATGACTTTCAAATCTGCCTTGGGGGCTGTATCCGCCTGTTCTGTTTTGGGCTGGCGCTCCGGTTTAAATTCCGGTTTTGCATTGCCGTTCACCACAGCTTCATTGACCACGACCGTACCGACATCGCTGCGGCTTGGCAGGTCATACATGGTTTCAAGCAGTGAATTTTCCAAAATTGTACGCAGGCCTCGCGCACCGGTATTGCGTTCCAGGGCTTTTTTCGCCACTGCGCGCAGCGCAGAGTCTTCAAAGACCAAGTCCACATTTTCCATATCAAACAGATATTGATACTGGCGGGTTAAGGCATTTTTCGGTTCAGTCAAAATTTGCATCAAAGCATCTTCATCCAGCTCATCCAAAGTCGCAATGACCGGCAAACGGCCAATAAATTCTGGAATTAAGCCAAATTTCACCAAATCAGTCGCTTCAACTTGGCGGAACAAGTCAGATAATTTTTTCGTTTCATCTTTCTTGCGCACTTCAGCCGTAAAGCCAATACCGCCTTTTTCCTGACGCTGCTGCACAATTTTTTCTAAACCAGAAAATGCGCCGCCGCAAATGAACAGGATATTCGAGGTATCAATTTGAATGAATTCCTGCTGCGGGTGCTTGCGGCCGCCTTGTGGCGGAATTGACGCAACCGTACCTTCAATCATTTTCAGCAAAGCTTGCTGCACGCCTTCACCTGATACATCACGGGTAATGGACGGGTTTTCTGATTTACGGGTAATTTTGTCGATTTCGTCAATGTAGATAATGCCCTTCTGCGCTTTTTCTACATCGTAATCGGCTTTTTGCAGCAGTTTTTGCACGATGTTTTCAACGTCTTCACCGACATAACCGGCTTCGGTTAACGTGGTCGCATCCGCCATGGCAAATGGAACGTCAAGTAAGCGGGCAAGCGTTTGCGCAAGTAAAGTTTTACCAGAACCAGTCGGTCCCACCAGCATGATGTTGCTTTTTGAAATTTCAACGCCATCTTCTGGCTTCTTACCGCTGGTCGCAACCTTCAAACGCTTGTAGTGGTTATATACCGCTACTGAAAGCGTTTTTTTCGCAACGTCTTGACCAATCACATACTGATCCAACGCCGCACGGATTTCATGCGGTTTCGGCAACGGACGGGTTGCCCAGTCACCAGATTCGACCTGCTGGCTGGTCTGAACTAAATCCAAGCATACGTCCACGCACTCATTACAGATGTACGCGTCCTCACCTGCAATCAGTTTCCCGACTTCAGACTGCGTTTTACCGCAAAATGAACAATGCTTTTGTCCTTGAGGATGTTCGGACATATTCACTCCAATATATAAATCTTTAAAACTTATGGACGTTTAGATAAAACTTCGTCCACAAGACCGTATTCTTTCGCCTGCTGTGCAGTCATAAAGTTGTCACGGTCAGTATCTTTTGCCAAACGCTCATAGTCTTGACCGCTATGCTCTGCCATCAAGCGGTTCAAACGCTCTTTAATGAACAGAATTTCGCGCGCATGAATTTCAATATCCGATGCTTGACCGCGGAAACCGCCCAAAGGCTGGTGAATCATAACACGGGCATTTTCAAGGCAATAACGTTTGCCTTTTGCGCCGGCATTGAGCAGGAAAGCGCCCATAGAAGCCGCTTGCCCCATGCAGTATGTCACGACATCAGGCTTAATAAATTGCATAGTATCGTAAATCGCCATGCCGGCAGTTACAGAACCGCCTGGTGAGTTGATATATAAATGAATATCTTTATCTGGGTTCTCAGCTTCTAGAAACAGCATTTGCGCAACAATTAAGTTCGCCATGTTGTCTTCAACTTCACCGGTTAAGAAAATTACACGTTCACGCAAAAGGCGTGAATAAATATCAAAAGAGCGCTCGCCGCGAGATGATTGCTCTACCACCATTGGCACTAGCGCATTTTCAATTGTTGGAACATACATATGTTTATTTATTCCTAAATTTTTTGTGACTCAACCCATAATTCACAATATGAGGGATATTTGCTGAAATTGCAAAAGGTTCCCAAGTAAATAACAGATATTTTTTGCATAAGCTTTGTGAATTCAGGACAACTTATTTGGGGACGAAAAGCGATAAAAAAAGGCGCTTAACGCGCCTTTTTTTTGAAAGCCAGAAATTAGCCTTGTTGACGAGCTTGCTGCTCTTTCAATAAGTCTTCATAGCTAACAGTAGTATCAGTTACTTTAGCAGACGCTAAGATGTGATCTACAACTTGGTCTTCTAAAATTACTGATTCGATTTGAGCGCGCTGCTGTTTATCGTTGTTGAAGTATTCAATAACTTCTTTAGGATCTTCATAAGAAGAAGCCATATCTTCGATATAAGCATCAACACGTGCAGCATCAACTTCAAGTTTAGCATCAGCCAATACTTTGCTTACCAATACGCCAAGTTTTACTGATTTTTCAGCTTGTTCTTTGAACAATTCATCTGGAAGCATGCTTGAGTCAAATGCTTTCGCGCCTTGAGCACCAAACTGTTGAGTGAACTGCTGGATCATTTGTTGACGTTGACGGTCAATTTCTTGAGCAAGCATAGATTCTGGAATTTCAACTTCGTTCGCAGCTACAAGCGCATCAAAAGTTGCACCTTTCACTTGGTTACGAAGGCCATTTTTCACTTCACGTTCCATGTTTTTACGAACGTCAGCTTTAAGTTTTTCAACGCCTTCTTCTTCAGTTAGACCGAAGATTTTAAGGAATTCAGCATCAATTTCTGGAAGTTTTTGTTTTTCAACAAGCTTAACAGTGATTTTGAATTGAGCAGCTTTACCAGCAAGGTTTTCAGCTTGGTAATCTTCAGGGAAAGTTACGTCGATAACTTTCTCTTCGCCTTTCTTCATGCCCACGATGCCGTCTTCGAAGCCAGGGATCATACGGCCTGAACCTAATACAAGTTTAAAGTCTTCAGCAGCACCGCCTTCAAACTTCTCACCGTCAACAGTACCTTCAAAGTCGAAAGTTACTTGCATGTCTTTTTTAGCCATGCCTTTAGTTTCAGCCCAAGAAGCGCGTTGTTTTTGAAGATTTTCAATCATCTTTTCAACGTCTTTGTCATCAACAGAAGCTGCTTTGCGTTCAACGTCTAAGCCTTCGAATTTCACTTCAACTTCTGGATAAACTTCTACAGTTGCTTCATAAACTAAAGCATCATCTTTCATTTCAGTTTTTTCAATGTTTGGCATGCCAACAGCATTGATTTTTTCTTGTTGGATCGCTTCAAAAACTGTGTCACGAATGATGTCGTTCACAACTTCTTGATAGATACCAGCGCCGTATTCGCGACGAACTACGTTTACAGGCACTTTACCTGGACGGAAGCCGTTGATCTTCACAGTTTTGGCAGTGCGTTTCAAGCGAGCTTCGAACTGCTCGTTAATACGGCTCGTCGGTACAGATACATTTAAACGACGGGCAACGCCCGAAACCGCTTCAGAAGTTACTTGCATGGCTTCCTCGATATTTTGTTAATAAACAGTTTAAAAAAAAGTGCCACATTATATGACAACATTTAAAGATATACAAAAGCGCAGTATAACACGATAGCCAAAGGGCTTGTCTTGCCCTTTGCCATGAAAATAATGCCTGTATTTTGCTTTATTCGGCATAATCACCGCATACCGTATAGATACGGCA
>JASLHF010000190.1 GCA_030152275.1 Acinetobacter sp.
ATCCGGCACACTTTTAATAAACATGCATAAACAGGCCATGCAAATCAGCGCAGATGCGAAACAGCCCAACGAAGCCTCATCTCAAGCATATAGCTTAAGTTCATGCCGGGCTGAATGCACAAATCCCAAAACAGCGAAGCCAATCGACGGACGCTGTTTCAGGATGAGACCGCTATTGATATAAAACCTCACGGTCTTCGCTAAACCCGCCAATTCAAAAAACGCAGCGGCCGGGGTTCATTAAGCCGCCAACATAAGCTGCATATACGGCTTGTATGACAGATCTGTTATTGCTGTATGTTTGCCGGCTGTTCAGTTTCAGACTGCGGCTGTACTGCTGCCGGGCTTAGCCCAGCATCTGGCTGCCCCGGAGCTGCGGCTGTTTCTGGGCTTGGAGAACTTTGAGACATTTGCGCAGCCTCGGCAGTTTCATGTGATGCGCATCCGGTAAAAGCCACACCTAGGCCGGCTAAAGATAAAATCAATAAAACTGTTTTTTTCATATTCACTGTATCCTCTGTACTAATTTGATCAATTGAAAATCAAAAGATTTCATCAAGCAAAGTTTGGCTTTGCGAGACACATGATGAAAAAAAATTATGTGAATTGCGCACATTCTAAGTTGCAGTTTGGAGGCGTACAGGTATGCCTTGTGCAATTTTTTATTACTGCAGAATTTTATAATGAAAAGCGCAGTAAAAAGCGCAATACAATGTTTTTAGAGATTTTATCTGTTATAAAACGCTATTTCAAAAATAAGCAATGCATCTGCTCTGCAAAGTTCTGATAAGTTTTGCAGCCTGCGCTTACAGAGCCAAATAACATAGGCTAAGCCTTAAAAACGATGGCAAGGTACATTTAAAGACAAAAAAAATGCTTGCCCCAGAGATGGGCAAGCATTGAAAAACACATTTAAAAATTCAGAAAAAACCACAGCGTTTAAATCTTAAAAAAGATCATAGTCAGCTGATCAAATTTTGTGAAATATTTATTAAAGCTCACATTAATCGCTTTTATGTATAAATATTAATCAGCATATAAAATGAGCGGTGAAACTTAGAAAAAAATACAGTTCTGAAAGTTGAACGGCCGTGACCATATCTTTCTCTCCATAAGATATAGTCACCGGCTTTAGCGCGCATTATGCTGAACAGCATAAAAAAATTGAAACCGTTAAAGTTCATGACAGAAATCTATTTTGACGATTAAAAACCTAATATTTATTTAAAACAATTATTTATAATTTTGAAAAATTTTCCAGCTATCCTTCATTAGATGCTGCAAACCCGCATTTTTTGTAAAAATATGCATTTAATAACTGACTTCGCTTGAATTTTTTACCCTCGCCCCGATTTCTTGTATTAATCATGAATTCAAAACGCATGGCAGTTTGCGTTGATCTCGTTTGAACGCATAGCTATAAGGACTGACATGTTTAAGAACCCATTTAAACGGAGTAAATCAATGGCAACTGAGCAAAACCAAGAAGCTCAAGATCTTCAACCCGAGCAAGCAACAGAACAACAAGCCGCTCAAGCTGAAACTGAGCAAGCTGAAGTTACCGTTGAATCTTTGCAAGAACAGATTGCTCAGCTTGAAGGCGACTTAAAGTTAGAAAAAGCGCGTACTGCAAATGCCGTTTACGAAGCACAAAAAAGTGTTGAACGTATCCAGCGCGAGTCTGAAAAACATAAAGACACAGTATTGGAAAAATTTGCAAAAGAATTGCTGGAATCTGTCGATAACCTAGAACGTGCAATTGCTGCTGCAGGTGACGAGAGCTCAGCATTGTCTGAAGGTGTTGAACTGACGCTTAAATCGTTATTAACAACACTGGAAAAATTTGGTGTGGTTGCTGTCGATACAGCAAACGGTTTCAACGCTGACTTACATCAAGCTGTCGGTATCGACCCCAATGCAAAAGCCAACGAAATTGGCACAGTTTTACAAAAAGGCTATAGCCTAAATGGCCGTTTATTACGTCCAGCAATGGTGATGGTTGGCGCATAAGCCCAATATTTTTGAGGGTTTATAAAAAATTTTCCAGAAAATTACTTGAAAATTTTTGATTGGCTCTCATATCGGATAACAAGTAAATCCCTTTTTACTTCCCTTTGAGAAAGGGAAGAATTTGGGAATAAAAGAATTTTAGAGGAAACATCCAAATGGCGAAAATCATTGGTATTGACTTAGGTACTACAAACTCTTGCGTAGCAGTACTTGAAGGCGACAAAGTTAAAGTAATCGACAACGCTGAAGGCGCACGTACAACTCCATCTATTATTGCGTATAAAGATGGCGAAATCCTTGTAGGTCAATCTGCGAAACGTCAAGCAGTAACAAATCCTAAAAACACATTGTTCGCGATCAAACGTTTGATCGGCCGTAAGTACCAAGACCAAGCGGTTCAAAAAGACATCGGTCTTGTACCTTACAAAATTATCCAAGCAGACAATGGCGATGCTTGGGTTGATGTCAACGACAAGAAACTTGCGCCACAGCAAATCTCTGCTGAAATCTTGAAAAAGATGAAAAAAACTGCAGAAGATTACCTGGGTGAAACAGTAACTGAAGCAGTAATTACTGTTCCTGCTTACTTCAACGATGCGCAGCGTCAAGCAACGAAAGATGCAGGTAAAATTGCAGGTTTAGAAGTTAAACGTATCATCAACGAACCAACTGCAGCTGCTCTTGCATTTGGTATGGACAAGAAAGAAGGCGACCGTAAAGTTGCTGTATACGACTTGGGTGGCGGTACTTTCGACGTATCTATCATCGAAATCGCTGACCTTGATGGCGACCAACAAATCGAAGTATTGTCTACAAACGGTGATACATTCCTTGGCGGTGAAGACTTCGATAACGCGTTAATCGAATTCTTGGTTGAAGAGTTTAAGAAAGAACAAAGCGTAAACTTGAAACAAGATCCTCTTGCACTTCAACGTTTAAAAGAAGCGGCTGAAAAAGCCAAAATCGAGCTTTCTTCTTCGAATGCAACTGAAATCAACCTTCCATACATCACAGCTGATGCGACTGGTCCTAAACACTTAGTGATCAACGTAACACGTGCGAAATTAGAAGGTTTAGTTGCTGACCTTGTTGAACGTACAATCGAACCTTGCCGTATTGCGCTTAAAGATGCTGGTCTTTCAACAAGCGACATCTCTGACGTAATCTTGGTTGGCGGTCAGTCTCGTATGCCACTTGTACAACAAAAAGTACAAGAGTTCTTCGGCCGTGAGCCACGTAAAGACGTGAACCCTGACGAAGCTGTAGCAATGGGTGCTGCGATTCAAGGTGCGGTACTTTCAGGTGACAAAACTGACGTACTTCTTCTTGACGTAACTCCGTTGACTCTTGGTATCGAAACCATGGGTGGCGTGTTAACTGCAATCATTGAGAAAAACACGACGATTCCTGCGAAGAAATCTCAAGTGTTCTCAACTGCTGCTGACAACCAGCCTGCTGTAGACATTTCTGTGTTCCAAGGTGAACGTAAAATGGCTCAGCAAAACAAATTGTTAGGTAACTTCCAATTAGGCGATATCCCACCTGCTCCACGTGGTGTGCCGCAAATTGAAGTATCTTTCGATATCAACGCTGATGGTATCTTGAAAGTATCTGCAAAAGACAAGAGCACTGGTAAAGAGCAATCAATCCAGATTAAAGCAAACTCAGGTTTGTCTGATGCTGAAATCGAAGCAATGATCAAAGATGCTGAAGCGAATGCTGAAGAAGACCGCAAATTTGAAGAGTTAGCAAAAGCACGTAACGAAGCTGATGCGCTTGTATCTTCTGCTCAAAAAGCAGTAAAAGATCTTGGCGAACAAGTGACTGCAGACGAAAAAACTGCAATTGAAACTGCAACAGCTGAACTTGAAGCTTCTACCAAAGAAAATGACGTAGAAGACATCAAAGCGAAAACTGAAGCACTTCAAAACATCATCATGCCGATCACTCAACGTGCGTATGAAGCAGCTCAAGGTGCTCAAGGCGGCGCTGAAGGTTTTGATCCAAACGCATTCCAAGGTGGCGATGCTGGTCAATCTCAAAAAGCGGACGATGGCGTAGTTGATGCTGAGTTCACTGAAGTTAAAGATGACAAAAAATAATTTGTCGCTTTAAATGAAAAGACCGCGCGAAAGCGCGGTTTTTTTGTACCATTTTTTCAAAATATTAAAAGTTATTTTAAGTCCGAAAGATTCATTCAGCCTGCTGTAACGGCTGCTAATTTAGCTTTACAGGTGATGCCCAAGCAGTCTAAAACGGTTAAAAAAGAGCATGCTAATTTACTGTTTTTAGGTTAAATTGCGTTCAATATTAAAATTTATAATGACTTATGCGCGCTGTTCTTTTCACTGCCGTTGCCTTACTGGTACTGTTTTTTATGATCCAGACCCATAATAACCCGCAGCTGCGCTACAACGCCTGGTCTGCCCGGCTGATGCATCCGCTGGATACTCGCCTGCGCTACCGCATTGCCGAAGTTGACCCGCGTTTTGACATGAGCCGGGAGCAAGTCATACAGCTGAGCAAACAGGCTATTCAAATTTGGCATGACGGCATGCAAAAACCGCTGTTTGTTTATGATGACGATGCCAAACTGCAAATTCACCTGATCTATGATCAGCGGCAGGCAGACTACAATGCATTGAAAAAAACACAGCAGGCATTGACGCATGAAAGCCAAATTAATGAACGCATCTCGAGCAATTTAGATATTTCTAAAAGTAACTTAGAACAGATGCGGCGCAGCCTGCAGCAAGAACAAATACAGCTCCAAGCTGATTTTAACGAATTGAATCAGCAGCGCATGCGCTGGAACTCCAGAGAAGATGCGCAAGGCGAAATCCGTCAGCACATTGAAAGCCAATATCAGGCGCTTCAGGACAGAGCGCGCCAGCTCGAAAGCAATATTGCCTATTTCAATCAAATCAACAGCCAATACAGTCAGCAGGTCAGCCAGCACAACAGCAGCCTTGACCGCTTTAACTGGAATGTACAGCAGGCTCAAAGGCGTTTTCCGCCGCGTGAATTTCATAAAGGCGTGTTTATGGGTGACCAAATTCAGATTTACCAGTTCGATGCCGAAAATGACCTGCGCCTAACGCTGGCGCATGAATTAGGCCATGCACTGGGTTTAGGCCACCATGCTGACCCTTCGGCATTGATGTACCCTGTTTTGGGTGGACAGCAGTTAGAAGGCTTTAAATTAATGCCCGCTGACCAAACGCTGCTTTATTATCGATAAACTTTTAAACTCGATAAAATCCCATACATTTTATAAGCCTATAAAGGCTTTCTTAAACAAAAAACCGTCATTTCATGTTATTGTGATTGTGCAATAATTTTTTTATTTATAACCCATCCGTGGAGAGCAGTGTGAGTTACTACCATATCTTAATTGAAGTGAATGACCACATCAGCACAATTGAGCAAACCCGTGATATTGAAATTTTTGATATTACCGAGATTCAGCCTTATCTCCACTCCATTTTGCTTCCATATTTCAATGAACAGCTGATTGAGCTGGAAGATGAAAATTTAGAGTTTAAAGATGTGTTGCATTTAGAAGTTAAACAGACGCTGCTGCCGATTCATGATCTGATTGAAGAAGAACAAAAGCTGCTGCCAAGCGACACAGATGTCACCATCAGCGCCTATGAAATTTTTAACAACCGTGATTTAAGCCAAGATGTGACCGCAATTATTTTTGATCTGCTGGAAGCGGTTAAATTAGATTAAAGCTGCCAATCATGCATGTTTCAGCATAAAAAAAGCCCCCAATTTGGGGGCTTTTTTGAACCAGTGCGCAGGCTTAAATCGAGAATGACGAACCGCAGCCGCAGGTTGTAGTGGCATTCGGGTTTTGCACCACAAAACGAGAGCCTTCCAAACCTTCAACATAGTCTACGGTAGAGCCCACCAAATACTGGTAGCTTAAGGCGTCAACCAGCATTTTAACATCACCATTGCTGTATTCAGCATCATCTTCATTTTGGCTTTCTGCGAAGTTAAAGCCATAAGAGAAACCTGAACAGCCGCCGCCGGTTACATAAACACGCAGCATTAGGTCCTGATTACCTTCACTGTCACGCAGTTGACGTACTTTATTGGCTGCATTTTCTGTCAGCACTAGCGCTTGGGCACTCATGTTAGATTCCTCTGTCCGGTTCAAACATCTTTAAAAAGACTATTTTTCAAGTATAGCATACTCAATATAGGGTCAGTTTTGCAGATTCAAAGTCAATTCAGAGCAATTCTATCAGGATTGTTTATAGTTCTCATCCTGCAAAGCGCATTCAAAGTTTTTTGCATCCTGCTTGCAGCGGAACTGCCACAGCAGCTTCATCATGCGCTTGTCATAAACACCGCGTTTGGTTAAATCAATCCGCGCTTCGCGCATCATTTTCTGATAGCCGCCTTTATCCGCTTCCGGCACATCCATCCAGTATTTTTTAGGAATATCGGCTTTCATCTTACCTAAAATGCTGAAAGCGCGCGGCAATTGAGTTTTGACCCATTCACGCGATTTTTGCCCATAACCTTCTGGGAATTTTTCCGGGCGGATAATAATATTGCCAGTAACCTGCAAAATCGGGTAATTAACAATAGCGCCCTTCGTGCCTAAGCCTTTATGCAGTTCTAGCGGTTTAAATACGGCTGCCGGCGCGCCAATAATATCGACTTGGCCATTATTGAATTTGGCGCCAAAATTGGTGACATCCGCGCTGACCGCCTGCGCGCCGACTTGCTGCACCATAATTTTCTGCGCTTCATCATAATCTAAAACTGCAATTTTTTTGCCAGCTGCTTTGGCTACGGTATTAATGCTGCGGTCATTCACCAAAAGATAGGCATCACCGACCGGAATCACACCTGCAACTTCATACTTGCCGTTGACCATATGTTTAGCAAAAGCAGGATTGGCCAACCCTTGCATAATTTTAACCGCAAGATTCAAGTCAGAAATTGCACCAATAGCATCTAAAGATCCGGTAAAACTGTTGAACTGACGCCCGCGCATGCCTGTCACACTAATGCCGTCACATTTGCCGGCCTTAAAATCTTCCGCAATTACTGCTTCATTTTGGCCGACCCGCAATTCAATATCAGCGCCCCAGTTTTTGGCAGCCAGCTGATAATCTTTCATTAAACTGTAGACATCGCCATTTTTTCCCACCAAATCAAATACGCAGACCACCTGTTTTGCCTGAGCAGCACCAGCCGCCACGGCCAACCCCGCGCCAAGCGCACAGGCTTTCATCCATTGTTTTGCCATCTTTTTATATTTCCCTTTTGATATTGTTTTTTTCAGAGCTAAACAGCCATATATTTATGATGCAAGCGCGTTCATACCTGCCTAGCTGTCTATAATTGCGCGCTTCTGCAATAGACTCAATGGCAAAAATGACGGCTGCTTGAGTAAAAAAAACCTAGAAAATTCTAGGTTTTTTCTTTAAAAATCAAATCACTCACCGCCTAGGCTGCACTCAAAATTAGCCTTATCGACAGAACAGCGGGCTTTTTTCAGCACACTCATCATACCCGCGTCGTAAATGCCGCGCTTGGTCATATCCATACGGCCGTCACGCAGCATTTTTTGATACTTGGTCTTATCTTCTGCATTCAGATTGAGTTTATATTTTGCAGGAATGCCGGATTCCAAACGGTTAATCATCGCAAAGCTCTTCGGCAAGTTCTTAATAAACCAATCACGCGATTTCTGGCCAAAGTCTGCTGGGAATTTCTCTGGACGGATAATAAAGTCTGCCGTCACCTGCAGTACCGGAAAATTGAACATCGCGCCATTGCTGCCTAAACCTTTGTAAATTTCCAGCGGTTTATAGGCATAAGCCGGCGCGCCCACCATGTCCACTTGGCCATTATTGAATTTTGCAACAAAGTTAGACACATCCGATATTACCGCCTGTGCGCCAACACGCTGCACCATAATCTTTTGCGCTTCGTCATAGCCTAAAACCGCAAACTTTTTACCAGCTGCTTTTTCAATCGAGTCAATGCTCTTGTCACGTACAAAAATAAATGCTGAGCCCAAAGGCGCAATACCGGCAACTTCATATTTTTTGCCGCCAAGATTGCTGACCATTTTGCTTTCATTACGTTTGTCCAGCGCAAAAGTAATGGCGCGTTTGGCAATTTCATTGCTTGGCGCACCGCCCAAGGCATCAATCGAACCGGCAAATTTATTGTACTGGCGCGCACGCATAGCAGTCATAAATACGCCGTCACATTTGCCTGCTTTAAAATCGTTATCGGCAACCGCTTCATCCTGACGCGGAATCAAGTTGACATCTGCGCCCCAGCTTTTCGCTGCCAGCGCCCATTCTTGCGCCATTTGAAATGATTCACCGGATTTTCCCAGTAAATCAAAAACGCAAATATCGACTTTAGCGGCCTGCGCTGTGCCGGCACATCCAAATGCGGTGAGCGCTGCCAATGAGAGAAGGGTATTTTTCATTGTACTTATCCTTTTTAAATCTTTTTCTGTTTCAGGGGTGTCCATACACGCATCAAATATTAAGCAAGTTATTTTCAAATAAATAGAGCATTTGCTCCATTTTATGCTGTCATTTTTGCCTATTGCTTCTTCTCATTGACAGCGTTAATTTTGAGATTAAATATTTAATATTATTTTTCATAACCTTAGATAAATTCACTGCAATTGGATTGTGTTTTGAAAATCGTAAAAATTTACAAACAAACACAAGAAAGCATTTATTCACCGCCTAAAGAACACTCAAAGTTAGTACGCTCAACCGTGCAGCGGGCTTTTTTCAGCACTGTCATCATGGTAGCGTCATATACCCCCTGACTGGTCAGCTCCATGCGCCCTTCACGCAGCAGTTTCTGATATTCGACTTTATCTTCTTTGCTCAGCTGGACTTTATATTTATCTGAGATTTCCGCCTCCATGCGCTGCACCATGGCAAAACTTTTCGGCAGCTGCTTGATAAACCAAGCCCTTGAATGCGCGCCAAAGCCATCTGGAAAACTATCCTGACGCACAATAAGATCCGCAGTTACATTGATAACTGGAAAATCAATCATTGCGCCGCGGCTACCTAGGCCCTTATAAATTTCCAGCGGCTTAAACGCATAAGCGGGCGCCGCCACAATATCCGCTTCCTGCGAATTAAATTTGCGCACAAAATTGGAAATCTCGGACATCACCGGCTTAGCGCCAATTTTTTCCACCATATGCTTCTGCGCGCGGTCATACTGCAAAATCGCAAAACGCTTGTCTTTGACCTGCTCCAGCTTATTTAAATTGCGGTCTTTAACAAAAATATAGGCCGAGCCGATTTGTCCAATGCCAGCCACTTCATAGCTTTCATCGCCGTTCTTGGTGACTAAGCGCCTGCTGTTGCGGCTGTCCAGCGCATAGGCAATGGCTTTTTGCGCAATGCCGTTATTCGGCACACCGCCCAGCGCATCAATTGAGCCTGCAAATTTGTTGTATGTGCGGGCGCGCATTGACGTCATATAAAAACCGTCACAGACGCCGTCTTTAAAATCTTTGTCGACTTTGGCTTCATCCTGATAGGCCAGCAAATTGACATCTGCGCCCCAGTTTTTACTGGCCAGCGCCCATTCTTCCATCAATTTGAAAGACTCACCCGATTTTCCCAGTAAATCGAAGACGCAAATATTCACTTTGGCCTGAATTGGCATAGAATAGACCCCAATTCCCAATGCAAATAAAGTTAAAATTTCCTTTTTCATTTTTTTCATCCATTGGCTGTTTTACTTATTTTAGTCTTTGAATATATTAATTTTTTTACAAAAAAAACAGTCTGAATTTTAGATTTCCGACAGATGAAAAAATATTAATTTTCACTTATTTTTTCTTTTCTTCAGCAAATAAAAATAAAGCTGCCGGTTTTTTTGTTTTTGCCCGCGCATCCTTTAGAATAGGCGCATCTTTTTGGTGTGTTTCAACAATTTCATGATTCAGTTAGATCAGCTTTCCATACGCCGCGGCGGCCGTGTGTTATTTCAAAAAGCCTCCATGCAGCTGCATCCCGGCTGGAAAATTGGCCTGACTGGCGTTAATGGCGCCGGCAAGTCCACCCTATTCTCCGCGCTGCTGGGCGGCATGGAATCAGATGGCGGCTCATTAACCCGCCCTGCGGTGTGGACCGTGGCGCACATGGCGCAGGAAATTAAAGCGCTGGACATGAAAGCCATCGATTTTGTGCTGTCCGGCGATGAGGAATACTGGAATATTCAGCACAAGCTTGAGCACCCGGAAAATTTAGACAATGATGAATTGGCGCATTTATACGGCCGCTTTGATGAAATTCACGGCTATACTGCGCCTTCCAAAGCATCCCAATTGATGGCCGGCCTGGGCTTTTTTGAACATCAGTCACAGCTCAATGTGTCAAGTTTCTCTGGCGGCTGGCGCATGCGCTTAAATCTAGCCCGCACCCTGATGAGCCGCTCTGATTTACTGCTGCTGGATGAGCCGACTAACCATTTAGACTTAGACGCAATTTTGTGGCTGGAAGACTGGCTCAATGCTTATGAAGGCACACTCGTGCTGATTTCTCATGACCGTGATTTTCTGGATGCCATCACAGATCATATTCTGCATATTGAAAATCAGGAACTAACCCTGTATACCGGCAATTATTCGGCCTTTGAGCGCACCCGCAGCGAACGTCTGGCGCAGCAGCAGCAAGCCTATGAGAAGCAGCTGGAAACCCGCGCGCATCTGCAAAAATTCATTGACCGTTTTAAAGCCAAAGCCACCAAGGCCAAACAGGCGCAAAGCCGGATTAAGCAGCTGGAACGGATGCAGGAATTGTCAGCTGCTCACGTTGACACGCCCTTTACCTTCAGTTTCCGCGAGCCCAGCAAAATGAGTTCGCCGCTGCTGCAGCTGGAGCATGCTGATATCGGTTACGGTGAAAAACTGATTGTGACCGATGTTAATTTGCAAATTACGCCGACCAGCCGTATTGGCTTGCTGGGCATGAACGGCGCAGGGAAATCCACCCTCATTAAATCTCTCGTCGGTGATTTAGCGCTGCTCAAAGGCGCCCGAAAAGCTTCTGAACTATTGAATATCGGCTATTTTGCCCAGCATCAAATGGATGCATTGGATGGCAATGCCAGCCCCATGCTGCAGCTGTCCCGAATTGCCGACAAAAAAATCAGTGAAGCTGCACTGCGTTCATTCTTAGGCAGTTTTGGCTTTAGCGGTGAGCGTATGGATACGCCAAGCGAAAGCTTTTCCGGCGGCGAACGCGCGCGTTTAGCATTGGCGCTCATTGTTTGGCAGCGTCCTAATGTGCTGATTCTGGATGAACCAACCAACCACTTGGATTTAGATATGCGCCATGCGTTGACTATGGCGCTGCAAGACTTCGAAGGTGCAGTGGTGCTGGTATCGCATGAACGCCAGCTCATTGCCTGTGTCTGTGATGAGCTGATTTTAGTGCATGGCGGCCGAAGCCGCGAATTTGACGGCGATTTAAGCGCATATGCCGACTGGCTGCGCCAAGCCCGTCAGGAACTGATGAAAACCAGCGCACAGCAGCCAGCGCCTGTACAGTCGCAAGTTGCAGATAAACCAGTAATTTCAAAGCTGGATAAAGAAGCCCAGCGCAAAGAAGCCGCTCGACGCCGTGAGCAAAGCCGTCCGATCCGTAAAAATATCGAAAAAGCAGAGGCGCAAATTGCAAAAGTACAGCCTCGTCTGGCCGAAATTGAAACCTTGCTCGGCGACAGCGCGCTGTACGAAGCCAGCCGTAAGGATGATTTGCTCAAGTTAATGAATGAGCAGACTGAACTGAAAGCAAAACTGGAACAGTCAGAAGAACAAATGCTTGAATTAATGATGGAGCTGGAAGAACTCGAAACGTCCTTCGACTGAATATTTCATTAGCTCTGGTCTAAAAAATACGCTGCTTGCAGCGTATTTTTCTATTCATACCATTCACAGCACCGCGCTGCATATTCACCCGCCCTTTTCTGCACATAAAAGCTGTCACCTCTCGTCCAGCCAAACTCCGTTATACAGGCCGGCCTAACTGCATCAGCCGCTGAGCAGCCGGTTGAGCGCGGCACCCGCTGCAATGTCCGTATTTTCGCGCAGGCCACAGAGTTTTATTGCATTTTAATAGCCTCATTACCCATACAGAAAAAAGCCATGCGCACAGCATCATGCAAACCGCCACAACTGAAGCAGCGTAGATGAATCCTCTGCTTACCGTGGCCCAGCTGTCATTTAATCATTTTTACTCATTCCTCTACATCAAGCATTTAGCCCTTGATTAGAGCGCACAAGAACAAAAAATCAATCCAGCTGCGCAAAATACTTGCTGAATTTACAGCTATACCGCAGCACTCACCTCAGCTTGCAAAACCCTTCACCCACATGCCATGGGCTATTTGCCAGCCGTGCATAGAAAAAATTATGTAAAAAATGCGGCGAAAAAATCACAATAAAATACATAACCAATTGAAATGAATTAAAAAACGAATTGTTTAATTTTTCTTAAAAAGCATTTTCTTAAATTGTTAAGTAAAACTTAATTGCGTGAAAATTCAACTAATAACAAGAAACGCGAAAATCTTATCACTGCAATCTCATCCAAAAACCATCCAATACCGATGTATAAAAACCGCTTTACAGCCAAAATACTTATACACAGCATAAATCGTGGGGAGCACAAGACTCCGTTATTTAAATTCAAAAACAGAAGAAAGTTTAAATCCATTTTTTATTTTTAAATTCAAAACTCCATTTTAAATTCATTTCTTCTATTTAAAGGTCTTATTGTGGATAAAATTATAGGGCGGAATAGATAAAAATCCTAGCCTATTACAAAAAATTATCCACAGCTCTAATTTTATTAAATGCTTTGAAGCGCTTTCAATACCGTTTAACTGAAGAAATTATGGATTTTTATGAAAATTGCACCTAGTTTTAGTCTGTATTTAAATTTTTTAGGTCTAAAATTCCAGCTAAAACAACAGTTCAGTTCTTTGAAAGTATTCATTTTAAAAATTTTTAAGGAGTACTCAGGGTTATTATCGGCCTTGCATGCAATATATTTAGGATTAAGCTTTTAAGACTGCGAACCTTAAAGTTTTCATATACATTTATTTATTTTCAGTATTATTTGCAGTGTGATTTTACAGTGCGCATTCCCAATGCAAACAGCTGTTCGGGCTGCATTAATGTGCGAATATTCCGCACATAGATAGAATAATTATCGGCTTTTTTAAAGTAAAGCTGTGACGTCTAAACAGCTTCCTGCATTTTTTAGACAGCCTATAAAAATAGCTTTAAATCCCCAAAAAATGATCACCAAAATCACGTTGTACTTACTGCACCACATATCAAAGTCAGGATATAAGACCTTCCAAAACATCCATATCGGATGCATCAATGCCATAAGGTCCTTAAAAAACAGCCGCTCATTAGCGGGCGATCAGACATCTCCCATGATATTTTCTAAAGCTTTACGGCCTTCCGCCTTTGAAAAAAAGCGCCCATCAGGGCGCTTTTTATCAACTTTTACAGCTTACGTTTAAGCATCAATATCTGCGTTCAGCGCATTTTCTTCAATAAATGCGCGCCGCGGTTCCACATCATCACCCATTAAGCAAGCAAACATGCGGTCCGCTTCAATCGCATCCTGCACAGTCACCTGCAGCATATTGCGGTTTTCTGGGTCCATAGTCGTTTCCCACAGCTGCTCAGCATTCATCTCGCCCAAGCCTTTATAGCGCTGAATCATCATGCCGCGGCGTGAATCCTGCAAAATTTGCTGCCAAACTTGATGGAAAGTGCTGACTGCAATTTTGCGGTCACCTTTTTGCAAATAAGCGCCATCTTCCAGCAGCGTAAACCAGCTGCGTGAATTTTTCAGCAAACGCGCATATTCACTCGAACCGAGCAGTCCTGCATCCAGTAAATAAGCATGCGGCAGATTATGCACATACAGAGTTATACGCGGCAGATAGGTCTGAATTTTCTGACCCTCTGCAGTTTCTTTTTCCAGCACTTCCAGCGACAGTTCTGGACGCAAGCTTGGCTGCGCTTGTGCAATGGCTGCGCATACTTGACTGCCCCATTGCTCAACATACGCCTGATCCGCCATCTGGTCCAGCTTAAAGCCTTCAACTGCAATCAGCGCATCCAGCAAGCTGGCTGGATAACGTACTGTTAAGCGGTGCAGGCTCTTTTGCGAAGTCTGATAGTCTGCAATCACTGAAGCCAGCGCTTCACCGCGAATAGCCGGCGCATTGGCGCTGACATGCAGTTCCAGCTCATCAATGGCATTGGAAATCAGGAAGGTTTCCAGCGCATCATTGTCTTTGATGTACTGTTCCTGTTTACCTTTTTTCAGTTTATACAGCGGCGGCTGCGCAATATAAATATGGCCTCGCTCAACCAGCTCTGGCATTTGACGGAAGAAGAAAGTCAGCAGCAGGGTACGGATATGCGAACCATCCACATCAGCATCGGTCATGATGATAATTTTATGGTAACGCAGCTTATCGGGGTTATATTCTTCACGGCCAATACCGCAGCCCAAAGCAGTAATCAGCGTACCCACTTCTTGCGATGAAATCATCTTGTCAAAGCGGGCGCGCTCCACATTCAGAATTTTACCTTTCAGCGGCAGAATCGCCTGCATTTTACGGTTACGGCCCTGTTTTGCAGAACCGCCCGCTGAGTCACCTTCGACCAGATACAATTCCGACAGCGCCGGATCTTTCTCCTGACAGTCCGCCAATTTACCCGGCAAGCCGGCAATATCTAACGCGCTCTTGCGCCGTGTCATTTCACGCGCTTTACGGGCAGCATCACGCGCGCGGGCAGCGTCAATAATTTTTCCGGCAATCGACTTCGCCGCCTGCGGATTTTCCAGCAAGTATTCAGAGAACGACTTGTTCATAGCCTGTTCTACTGCCGGCTTCACTTCGCTTGACACTAATTTTTCTTTAGTTTGTGAAGAGAATTTTGGATCCGGCACTTTAACTGAAACAATTGCGGTCAAACCTTCACGCGCATCATCTCCAGACACTGCCACTTTTTCTTTTTTCAGCAGGTTTTCATTTTCCATGTAGCTGTTCAGGCCACGGGTCAGCGCTGCCCGGAAACCAGCCAAATGCGTACCGCCGTCTTTTTGCGGGATATTATTGGTAAAGCAGCGCACGTTTTCCTGATACGTATCATTCCACTGCAGCGCCACTTCCACGCCAATGCCATTATCGGCTTGCACCGTAAAATGAAAAATGTCATTTAAGTGCGTTTTGCCCTGATTGATATATTTTACAAACTCAGACAAACCGCCTTCATAATCAAAAATATGTTCCGCATTAATGCGTTCATCGCGCAGCACAATGCGTACGCCCGCATTCAGGAACGACAGCTCACGCAAACGGCGCGCCAGAATATCGACATTAAAAATAGTTTGGCTAAATGTTTCCGAACTTGGCCAGAAACGCACTGTAGTTCCCGTCTCTTCGGTATCACCGACAATTTTTAACGGATAGACCGGATCACCGTGTGTATATTCCTGCTGATGAATATGTCCTGCGCGCTTAATCGTCAACTCAAGCTTACTGGACAGCGCATTCACCACAGACACGCCCACACCATGCAAACCGCCGGACACTTTATAGCTGTTGTCGTCAAATTTACCGCCAGCATGCAGAATGGTTAAAATCACTTCAGCAGCTGAAACACCTTCTTCAGGATGAATGTCAGTCGGAATGCCGCGCCCGTTATCGGAAACGCTGACAGACTCATCGTCATGAATAGTGACCACAATCTCATCACAGTGGCCTGCAAGCGCCTCATCAATCGCATTATCGACAACTTCAAACACCATGTGGTGCAAGCCTGAACCATCATCCGTATCGCCAATATACATGCCTGGACGCTTGCGCACCGCATCCAAACCACGCAATACTTTGATACTAGAGGAATCATAAGCCTTTTCTATGGTTTGTTCTGTTTGAGAAGCAGCTTGTTGGTCTTCTGAACTCATGGTTTCTCCCTAGTGGAAAATAGGTCTATCCCAAGACGGGTAAAATCTAAAATCATTGTGCGACAGCTTGAACTTGACCGTTGTCAACATTGAATAATTGGTAAGAAATCGACAAATCATGCAAATGATGCTGAACGGATTCATGATCTAAAGTGGTAATAAACACTTGGCTTCCAAGCTGGCTCAGCCGCTCAATTAAACGGTGTTGCGCGGTTAAATCTAATTCTGCTGTCAGATCATCTAATAATACCACAGTTTCCTTGTTGCAAGCATGCAGCATCGCAATCTGCGACAGTTTTAAAGCCATGATTAACAGCTTTTTCTGGCCTCGCGAAAGCACTGCATCCGCATCCCCCATCGGGGTTTTTAAGCGCAGGTCAGCGCGGTGCGGACCGTATTCGGTATAGCGCCGCTCAAGATCTTTATAGTGGCTATTGGTCAGATCATTCAGCAGTCCAGTGTCCGCATGGAAGCCTGCACTGTATTCCAGCTGAATGCTTAAATCCGGCAGCAGCTGCTGTAAATCCTGCTGAAAATAGCCAATCCACTGCTCCACCGCGCGGGCACGCTGCATATGCAGTATTTCACCATAGTCACTCAGCATTTTGTTCCACGGTTCCACATCAGGAAGACTCAAACCGCGCTGAGTTTTTAGCAAACTGTTGCGCTGTTTCAGCGCGCGAGAATAATATTGCCAAGCATGGTAAAACTCAGGTTCCACGTGAAACATCATCCAGTCCAGCATCTGCCGGCGGGGCTTAGCGCCATGATCGATGATATCTGTGCTTTGCGGATCGATCAGCTGCAGCGGCAGGATTTTCGCCAGCTGGCCCTGTGTCGCGACAGGATCGCCATTGACCTTAATCAATTGCTCGCCAGACTGCATTTTCTGCATGCCGATTTTGTCCGTTGCAGACTGCGCAAAGACGATGGCATCCGCCGCATCATTTTGAATGTAATGCTTAGGGATATGAGTGCGGAACGAGCGCCCGGTCGCCAGCAAATGCACCGCTTCCAGCAATGAAGTTTTGCCGGAACCGTTTGGTCCGTAAAAGACATTAAACGGCTGCAGCCCAGAGAGCGCAACCGTTTTTAAATTACGAACACGTTCGACATGTAAACGCGCAATATGCATAATTATTTTTAAAAATTAAACACGCATCGGCATAACCACATAGGTTTGGTCGGTGTGGGTCGGATCTTGCACCAGTACAGACTGGTTTGCTTCCGTCATGGTCATGGACACATCATCACCATCCAGCACACCCAGCACATCCAGAAGATACTGCGCATTAAATGACATTTCCATAGGCGCATCCGCATACTGAATAGCCAAATCTTCACTGGCTTCATCCTGCTCTGGGTTGTTCGCGCGAAGCTGCAAAGTATCAGCATCAAAATTCAGAAAAACGCCGCGCAATTTCTCATTACTTAAAATGGCCACGCGCTGCAATGACTGTTTAAACACATCATGCGCAATTACGACATTTTTATCGCCTCCACGCGGAATAACGCGGCGGTAATCTGGGAATTTTCCGTCAATCAGCTTCGTCGTAAAACGCACGGTGATATCACCCTGCTCTTTGTCGCGGCTTGGAATACTAATGGTCACATTCAGCAATTCGCGGCCAATCAGCAGCGACAGCTGTTCATCTTCAACACTCAATAGGCGCTGCAGTTCCCCCACAGCTTTACGCGGCGCAATCGCCTGCACCAGCTGCGCTGCATTGGAAGAAGCAACTGTCTCACATAACGCTAAACGGTGCCCATCAGTCGTCACTGCGCGCAATTGATTTTGATCAATTTCAAGCAAAGTGCCCGTCAGATAAAAACGCACATCCTGCACAGCCATAGCAAACGAAGTTTTTTCAAACAGGCGTTTCAGTTCACGCTGCGCTACAGTCACTTGCGTGCCTTGGGTATTTTCAGTATTCAACAGCGGATAATCTTCCGCCGGCAGTGTGCCCAGCACAAAACGGCTGTTGCCGGATTTTAAAATGCAGCGCTGATCTTCAGTAATCTGCAAATCAATCAAGGCTGCCGCCGGTAAAGATTTGCAGATATCCATCAGTTTGCGCGCTGGCACAGTAGTCTCGCCCGGCTGCTGGCAAGCGCCTTCACTGAGCGGCACGCTAGCCACCAGCTCCACCTCTAAATCTGAACCGGTAATGGTCAGCGCCTGTTCTGTTACCTGCACCTTCACGTTAGACAAAATGTTTAAGGTATGGCGACGTTCAACCGCTCCTACGACATGTGATAGAACATTCAGTAAGCTTTCTTTCGCGATTTTTAAACGCACAATACTTTCCTCTAAAAACTGAAGATGAATAACAGATAAATTAATTTTTTAGCAATGTACTATGCGGCAGAAAATGCCGCATTGCAAGAGCAGAATTTAAGCAAAAAATGATCAGCTTTGCAGCAAACGAAGCAGGTTTTTATAGTCTTCATTGAAGATCGGATCTTCTTCGCGCAGGCTCTGCACTTTCTCACAGGCATGCATTACGGTACTGTGATCACGGCCGCCAAAAGCCATGCCAATTTCAGGAAAACTGTCGCCAGTCAGCTCACGCGCCAGCCCCATCGCCAGCTGGCGAGGGCGAGCATAGATGCGCGTGCGTTTCGGACCAATCAATTCTTTTAATGGAATGCGGAAATACTCACTGACCACACGCTGAATATTCTCTGTGCTGATAGTGCGGGCACGAATCGCCAGCACATCTTTCAAAGATTCCCGTACAACTTCTAAATCAATTGGCGAACCTTTAAAGCGTGAAATCGCTACAACTTTATTCAGCGCGCCTTCCAGTTCACGCACATTGGCCACCACCTGCTGCGCAATAAATAAGGCGCAGTTGCGCGGCAGCTCAACATCGTTGCTTTCGGCTTTTTTCAGCAAAATTTCAATTCGGGTTTCAATATCCGGCGGCTCAACACCTACAGACAGCCCCCAAGAAAACCGCGATACCAGCCGCGGATCCAATTCTGTCAATTCTTTAGGATAACGGTCAGAAGTCAAAATAATTTGCTTCGACTCATCCAGCAGCGCGTTAAAGGTATAAAAAAATTCGACCAGACTGGCTTCTTTACCGGCCAGCAAGTGAATATCATCCACCAGCAGCAAATCTAAA
This sequence comes from Acinetobacter sp., assembly GCA_030152275.1. Taxonomy (GTDB): domain Bacteria; phylum Pseudomonadota; class Gammaproteobacteria; order Pseudomonadales; family Moraxellaceae; genus Acinetobacter. The sequence continues at coordinate 19,172 of JASLHF010000190.1, forward strand.
GAACGGCAGTTTTTCTTAAATTCCTCCACTTTGCCCTGCTGCAGCGAGCTGACAAAGTCCTGCACAAAGCTTTCCGCGGTCATATACATCACCCGCGCATTTGGCTTAGCCTGCAGCAGCGCATTGCCGACGGCCTGCATTAAGTGTGTTTTACCCAAACCGGTCGGACCATACAAAAATAGAGGGTTATGCTGAGATGCGCCCAATTGAGTCAACACTTTGCGGCAGGTTTCCGCAGCCATTTGGTTGGAACGGCCTTCAACAAATAAAGCAAAAGTAAATAAAGGATTCAGCTGGCGCTTTCGGCTGTTTTTGCCGCTGTGTTCATCTTTTTCTTTTTTTGGTCGCGGTGCAGGCGCGGGCGCCGATTCCAGCGCAGCAGTCGTGGTTGCCGGCTGTTCACCTGCTTCTAAAATTGCGCCTGGACGCGAATCGACCAAAATTTCAACTTTACGCACCCGTCCTTCAGACAGCTGTTCAGCCAAAATAGAGATCAGCTCTAAATGATGTTCCTGTATATAGCGGGTCCAATACGGATTCGGCGCAAACAGGCGCAAGGTATCATCTGCTTCTTCCGCTACCAGTGGCCGAATCCACATTGTAAAGACATTGCCGGATAACTCTTGGCGCAAACGAGTTAAGCAATCTGTCCAAAGCATGTGAAACCCCTATTCCGCAATCCATTGATGTATAAAAAACTGTTTGACCGCCAAAGCGGGTCGCCATTCTAACCAAGTTATCCACATCTGTCATGAGCAATCAGAGTTTTTTGGCTAAAAAATCACAGATTCGCTTTAAATTTAAATTTAAACACCCGTGTGGATAAGTTCAATAGTAGCCTGTGGATAAAATATAACATAAAGTTATCCACAATATATTAAAAATATAGAAACAAACTTATTCACAGCTTAATAGTATAAAATTTAAAGTTTTATTTCATGTTTCCACAGAAAAAACAGGTGCTAATAACAATAAATTTAAATTTTTAAATTTGAATTTAATAATAGGATTTAGGTTTTCTGGGGATAACTCATCTTCAGGTTTAAATTCAAATTTAAAACACCAGAGACAACAACTTTAAAATTGAGTCTGTGGATAACTTTGATGATAAACTTATGGATAAATATTTATCTATATATTATCAATAACTTATTCTGTGTACAAATGCTAGCTTTATATATTTTTCTATCTCAGGCTAAAAAATTGAAGGAATGATTTTTTGTAAGAAATTCGGTTTTTCATTGACAGCTCAAGCAATGAGCACTAAAATCGCGAACCTTTATAGAAAGATCAATTTTGGAGTTTCAACATGAAACGTACTTTCCAGCCTTCTGAATTGAAACGTAAACGTGTTCACGGTTTCCGTGCTCGCATGGCAACTAAAGCAGGCCGTCAAGTTCTTGCTCGCCGCCGTGCTAAAGGCCGTCACAGCTTAACTGTTTAATCGGTTAATCTGAAAACGACTTGGGTGTTATGACAGCACTTTATGGCTTCAGCACAGATGTACGCATACACTGTGCTGCCGATTATAAAAGTGTCTTCGATGGTGCGCTTTTTAAAGTGCATCAGCCCCATTTCTTATTTCTTGCAAAACGTTCCGAACAGCCTAAAAGCCGTTTGGGTATTGTTGTTGCTAAGAAAAAAGTGCGCCGCGCACATGAACGGAACAGAGTAAAACGTCTTGCCCGCGAAAGCTTTCGCCTGCATCAGCAGCAATTAGATGAATTAGATATTGTGGTTATGCCGAAAATAGGTATTGATTCCATATCTAATGATGAGCTGCACCAGCAATTACAATTTGCTTGGCAGAAGCTTAACCGTCTTGCCAAAAAGCATTCAAAAACAGCTCCCTCCCCGCAAAAGTAGAGATGGCCAATGGTACATTTACTGCATTGGTTAATCCGTTTTTATCAGATTGCGATTAGTCCGCTGCTTGGACCGCGTTGCCGCTATATTCCCACGTGTTCTCAATATTCATTGGAAGCAGTCCATTTGCATGGCGCTGCGCGTGGAACGTGGCTGTCTATAAAACGGGTCTGCCGCTGCCACCCTTGGGGCGGTTCTGGCTATGATCCTGTGCCTCGCAAAGCTCGCCGTTTTATTTCGTTTCAGCAAATAGATTCTCAAACGCTTCACGTTGCTGTACCCTTTCGTGATCGTTTATTGAACCAAAATCATTCTACTAACCACTTGGGGTAATAGATATGCAGCAATGGGCCAGGATTGCAATTCTCGGGGCCATGTTTGTTGTCGCATATTTGCTCATTTTGGCTTGGCAAAAAGATTACGGTCATGCGGACAGCAAACCTCAGCAAACGGCTGCGGTTGTATCCCATGAAGTATCTGCAGATTTGCCAAATGGCCAGACTGCCGCAGCATCATCTGATGTGCCGCAGGCAAATATCGCAGCGCAGCAGACCGCAGACGCCACTGCACCTGTAAGTCAACAGCTTATTTCAGTGAAAACTGACCTTTACCATCTTTGGATTAATCCGAAGGGCGGTGATATTGTTCGTGTTGAATTGCTCAATCATGACAAGAATAAAGACAGCGATGAACCGTTTGTCATGCTGGAAAGTGACGCGAAGCGCACTTATGTGGCGCAGTCAGGTTTAATTGGCCTGAATGGTCCAGACAGCAGCCGCGCGGGCCGTCCGACTTATGAGATTGAAAAAGCCGCTTATACGCTGGCAGATGCGAAGTCTGTCCAAAACAAAGACGGCAAAGCTGAAAAAGTTTTAACAGTGCCAATGGTCTTTAAAACAGCAGACGGCGTTGAAATCATCAAGACATTCACCTTTACGCAAGGTGAGTATCCAATTGATGTTACGCATAAAATTGTGAACCGCAGCGCGCAAAACTGGCAGGGCCAGATGTTTGGCCAGCTCAAGCGCGACAATTCTGAAGATCCGGGCAAATCTGATCAGGGTATTTTTACTTTGGGCACTTTCCTGGGCGGCGCTTGGGGCACCCCGGATGAGCATTACAACAAGCTGAAATTCGCGAACTTTAATGAAGAAAAATTAAATGTTGATGCGAAAGGCGGCTGGGTTGCCATGGTGCAGCATTATTTTGTCAGCGCTTGGATTCCGGGTGAGCTGAAATTAACGCAGGCTGCCGGCCAGCCTTTTGCTGCTAAACTTGAATCTCGCAAATCTAATGATGACATGAACATCATCGGTTTTACTTCGCCAACCATTAATGTGCCTGCAGGCACGGCAGCTGAAGTAGATGCGACATTCTATTCTGGTCCAAAAATCCAGTCAGAATTGAAGGATCTGGCGGTCGGCCTGAACCAAACTGTGGATTACGGCTGGCTGTGGCCAATCGCTAAACTATTGTTCCTTGGTTTGCAGTTCTTCCACGGTCTAGTGGGCAACTGGGGCTGGTCGATTATTCTGTTGACTATTTTGGTTAAACTGATTCTGTGGCCATTGTCGTCAAAAAGCTACCGCTCTATGGCGAAAATGCGTGTTATTGCGCCAGAAATGCAGCGCATGAAAGAAGAATTCGGTGAAGACCGCATGCGTTTCTCGCAAGAGATGATGGCATTGTATAAGCGTGAACAAGTGAACCCGCTGTCGGGCTGCTTGCCGCTATTGCTGCAAATGCCGATCTTCCTGGCGCTGTATTGGGTATTAATGGAATCAGTTGAACTGCGCCATGCGCCGTGGCTGGGCTGGATTCAGGATCTGTCCGCAATGGATCCTTGGTTTATCCTGCCGCTGCTGATGGGTGCAACTATGTTCATTCAGCAAAGCTTGAACCCGCAGCCGGCAGATCCAATGCAGGCCAAAGTGTTCCGCATCATGCCGATTATGTTTACGGTCTTTATGCTGTTCTTCCCTGCAGGCTTGGTGATGTACTGGATTGTCAACAACAGTATTACCATTTTGCAGCAGAGCTTGATCAATAAGAGTGTTGCTAAAGAGCGCGCTAAACGTGACGGTGCATCGCCAGCAAACTAAGTGTTGCTGACGGGCTGAATAAATCCGCTTAAGATGGTAATCTTAGGCGGATTTTTCTTTGGCTGCTATTGGATAATTTTTAGGTGAATGAGATGCAAAACCGAACCACGATCGCTGCAATTGCCACCCCGCCGGGGCGCGGCGGGGTCGGTGTCATCCGTCTTTCTGGACCAAAATCATATGCCATTGCCCAAGCGCTGAGCCAAACTGCGCTACCTGAAGCGCGCTACGCGGCATTCCGCAAATTTTATGATGCGCAGGGCGAAGTGATGGATGAAGGCCTAGTGATTTGCTTTCCAAATCCGCACTCATTTACCGGCGAAGATGTGGTAGAGCTGCAGGGTCACGGCGGCCCTGTGATTCAAAATGCGCTTCTGTCACGTCTGCTGGAACTGGGCGCTATAGCGGCCAAAGCCGGTGAATTTTCGATGCGCGCATTTGAAAACGGCAAGATGGATTTGGTGCAGGCCGAAGCAATTGCCGATTTAATTGATGCGACTTCTCAAGCTGCAGCCCGCTCTGCAGTTCGCTCGCTGCAGGGCGCATTTTCCAGCAAAGTGAATGCAGTGCTTGAACAGCTGATTCATCTGCGTTT
>JASLHF010000183.1 GCA_030152275.1 Acinetobacter sp.
TATAATACCTTGAATCGCCCAATTTTCCCTACTTCGGGTACTTCACACCGTATTAACGCAGAAATTGCGTTGCCTGGCAGTGATGTTGAATATCAAAAATTGACTTATGATGCGCAAGCTTTCTTCCCATTGGGCAAAGACTTTGTGCTTCGCGGTTACGGTAAACTAGGCTATGGTAATGACCTGCCATTCTATAAAAACTTCTATGCAGGCGGTTTTGGTTCGGTTCGCGGTTATGACAACAGTACTTTAGGTCCTAAATATCCTGGCGTAACATATAGCGAAACTAAGTCGAAAGATTATGATTTCGAAGAAGTTGGCGGTAATGCATTAGTGCAGTTTGGTGCCGAATTGGCACTGCCGTTGCCGTTTAAAGGTGACTGGACTCGTCAAGTACGTCCTGTACTGTTTGCGGAAGGCGCGCAAGTATTTGATACGCAATGTAAGGTTCCATCGGGTTCTCTGTATATTGATCAAAACAATACTGCTGTTGATGCTAAACAATACTGTAAAGATAACTTCGGCTTTGATATGAATAATATGCGTTATAGTGTGGGCGCAGGCTTTACTTGGATTACGATGATTGGTCCATTATCTCTAAGCTATGCATTCCCGCTGAATGATAAGGCCAGCGATGATACTAAAAATATTCAATTTGAAATCGGCCGTACTTTCTAAGTGCGGTCTTTCCGGCTGAGATAATAATTTACACTTTAGGAATTCAAATGAAAAAACTATTTGGCGGTATGGCCGTAATGAGCCTATTGTGCTGTTCTGTGGTACACGCAGCGGGTTATGGAATTGTTGACTTAGAAAAAATTGTTGAGCAAAGCGCTTATATTAAGCAGCAAAATGCCAGCATGCAGCAGCAAATAAAACCGCAAACTGCAAAAATTGAAAGTTTAACAAAGGAGCTGGAAGCGCTTCAGCAGCGTGCGCAGCAAGGCACAAATTTTTCTGATACAGAAAAGAAAAATATGACCCAGCAATATCAAACTAAACTGCAAGAGCTTACAAGCCTGCAGCAAAAAGTTCAGGCTTTGGTTGAAACTAATATTCAAAGTTTAAACCGCACAATGGATGCAAGAATTAAGCAGGCTGCAGAACAGCTGCGCAAAGAAAATAGTTTAGATGTTGTTTTGAATAAAAATTCAGCGCTTGCCTATGACCCTAAGTATGATTTAACTGATAAAATGATTCAAAAGGTTAATGCAATTAAATAATCAATGAGTCATCAAATTTACAGCTTAGAAGCACTTGCTCAGCTTGTTCAGGGCGAGTGTGTTGGGCAGTGCGATCTTCAATTATCCGGTTTGGCAAGTCTTGAACATGCACAAGCAGGGCATTTGGCGTTTGTAAATGCCGACAAATATATTGAGCAAGCTGAACAGTCAAAAGCTGGTGCATTGATTGTGACAGAGGCTTTAAAACAGCAGATTCATGATCATCAAAACTTTATTGTAGTTGCTAATCCATATTTGGCTTTTGCAATTTTGACGTATGTGTTTGAGCGAAAGCATACGAAGTCCGGTATTGAAAGTACTGCACAGATTCATCCTTCAGCTGTCATTGCTGATAGTGCCTATATTGGTCATTATGCTGTAATTGGTGAACATTGTGTGATTGGTGACGAAACGGTGATTCAGCCGCATTGTCAGATTGATGATGATGTTGAAATTGGCAAGCAGTGTTTTATCGATGCGCATGTTACAATTACAGGCCAAGCAAAATTGGCCGATCGTGTGCGGGTACATGCCAATACAGTAATTGGCGGCGAAGGTTTTGGTTTTGCGCCATATCAAGGTAAATGGCATCGTATTGCTCAATTGGGTTCTGTACGTATCGGAAATGATGTGCGTATAGGCTCTAACTGCAGTATTGACCGTGGCGCTTTAGATGACACGATTTTGGAAGATGGGGTTATTCTTGATAACCTTGTGCAAATTGCGCATAACGTTAAAGTTGGTGCAAATACAGCAATGGCAGCTAAATGCGGTATTGCCGGCAGCACCACGATTGGCAAAAACTGTATCTTGGCTGGTGCTGTAGGTGTGGTAGGTCATATTAATATTGCGGATAATGTGACAATTACCGGGATGTCAATGGTCACAAAAAGTATTTCTGCGGCCGGCAGCTACTCCTCTGGCACACCAATGCTGGAAAGTTTGCATTGGAAACGTGCAGCTGTGCGCTTTAAACAATTAGCAGATGTGCCATTGACCCAATTAATGAAAAAACTTGATCATATGCAGTCTCAAATAGAGTCCCTTGAATCAACTTTTAAATTGCGTAAATAATTATGATGACTGAGTCAAATACTCCTGCATTCACAAAGCCTGAACTGCCAATGCAAATTCAAACTATTCGTGAATATTTGCCGCACCGTTATCCTTTTTTACTTGTAGACCGAGTAACTGATATTACGGACAATGGTATTGTTGGCTATAAAAATGTTTCTATGAATGAAGAATTCTTACAGGGACATTTTCCCGGCTATCCAATTATGCCGGGTGTGCTGATTGTCGAGGCAATGGCGCAAGTTTCCGGTATTCTTGGCTTTGTCATGAATAATCAAAAACCATCAAGTGACAAAATCTTCCTATTTGCAGGCGCAGAGCGTGTTCGTTTTAAAAAACAAGTTGTTCCTGGTGATCAGCTGGTTTTGAAAGCTGAACTTGTGATGCAAAAACGCGGCATCTATAAATATAACTGTATTGCAACAGTTGACGGTATAGTTGCTGCGACTGCGGAAATTATGATTACGCAACAGAAAACAGAGCAAGCATGAGTAATAACGAATTTATTCACCCAACCGCTATTATTGACTCATCTGCAGTAATTGCGCCAGATGTGCAGATTGGCCCATATTCAATTATAGGCCCAAATGTAACTATTGGCGCAGGGACTAAAATTCATTCTCATGTTGTCGTAGGCGGTTATACCCGCATTGGCGAAAATAATGAAATTTTTCAATTTGCCAGTGTTGGTGAAGTTTGCCAAGATTTAAAGTATGCTGGTGAAGAAACTTGGCTAGAGATTGGTGATCACAATTCAATTCGTGAACACTGCAGTCTTCATCGCGGTACTATACAGGATCATGGTATTACAAAAGTCGGCAGTCATAATTTGCTGATGGTAAACACACATATCGCACACGATTGTGTGGTGGGTGATCACAATATTTTTGCCAATAATGTAGGCGTGGCAGGACATGTTCACATTGGTGATTATGTGATTGTTGGCGGTAACTCCGGTATTCACCAATTCTGTAAAATTGATTCTTTCAGTATGATTGGCGGCGCATCACTCATTTTGAAGGATGTACCAGCTTATGTGATGGTGTCAGGAAATCCTGCTCATGCATTTGCGATGAATGTGGAAGGCATGCGCCGTAAAGGCTGGTCTAAAAACGTGATTCAAGGGTTACGTGAAGCCTTTAAGTTGATTTATAAGTCTGGGTTGACTTCAGAAGAAGCGGTGCAAAAAATCCGTGCAGAAATTCTCCCTGAAGTTGCTGAAGCGCAACTGCTGATTGATTCGATTGAACAATCGAAACGGGGCATTGTCCGTTAAGCCAATGCTGTAAAAACAAAAAACCGCCCGAAAGGCGGTTTTTTGTTTTTAGATAAGATCATTTTATTTTACAAATTTTGCTTCTTCAGACTGTGGGTAATTTTTAAGAAGCTTTTGTTTATATTGAGTGGCTTGGGTAGTGTTATGGTCGACATCTTTGGCAATGCTGTAGAGTTGATACAGAGAACGTGCCGCACGTGCAGAATTTGGATATTTTACAGCCACAATTTCATAATTGCGTTTTGCTTCGGTGTAATTGGTTGGATCAATGGCTAAATTAAATTCTGCCAACCAGAAGTGCGCATTACTGATATAAACGCTGTTTGGATTATTCTTGATAAAGCTTTGCATTGGGGCAATGGCTTTTTTGGCACCGCCTTGCTTATAAGCATCTAAAGCAACAGTATAGGCCGCCTTTTCACGCTCTGCTGCGCTTTGCTGTGTGGTAACAGCTGCTGGTGTATTCTTCTTTGCAGCCGGTGTAGGCGCTGGTGATGTTGGGCTGCTGCTTACTGCGCTGGCAGGCTGCTGTTGGCTGGCGCTTGTGCTGGGTGCAGTATCCTGTTGGCTATCCTCCGCGGTGTCTTCAGCAGGATTTGGGTCTATTTTTTGCTGTAAAGTTTCAAGCCGTTGATCTAAATCTGCATAGCGGTTGTTTAGCTCATTTTTGAGTTTTTCAATTTCGTTATCTTGCTCTTCAAATTTGCCGCGTAAGGTTCGGATATCATTTTCCAGCTGCTGATTTTTTTGCATTAGCTGCCAGTTTAAATTGGTAGGTGTTTGCAAGTTATCGGCAGTAATAGCATTGCCGGTAGAGTAGGCTGCTGGTGTGCTGTTTACAGCGCTTGCCGCACTGTTTTGGCTTAACCCGCGAGATTCAATAGGAATATTGGCTAAAACTGAGGCTGAGCATAACAATGCGAAACTGCCTAAAATATGCTTTTGTAGCATCATAAAATTTCCGTTTGTTTTTTGATAAAGCCACCAGATTTCTGGTGTGTCATCAATGTCTGGATATAAATAGATAGACACATTAAAAACGTCAAACTTATGAAAAGCAATAAGCTTTTGCAAACTTGTTGTGTTTTAAGGTAAATCAGATAGCCGGCTCACAATTGCTATAGAAAGGTAGATGGCGTGTTTTGCTGTATAAATAATCAAACGAATGAGTAAGTTAGGTAAATACCGTAATTTGCCTTGCAAGTTTAATAAAAATCTCTATACTCTGTTCTTGCAATGGTAGCCCTGCCGGTTACTTCGCAATTGTATTCTACGAACCCCGCCAGGACCGGAAGGTAGCAACGGTAGTAGATCTATGATGTGCCGAAGTCTTGCTGGCAGGGTTGCCACCAGTTTTTGAAAAATTATAATAAGCTCTTAATTCAGCAATTTAGTTTTACGCACATTTATCATATCTCTTCAAATATTAACATCTAACGCTTTTATTTTGATTCAATTGTTTTTACTTATTCGTCATCCATACTTTGTCGTGCAATCACTTTAAAAATCGTATCTAAGTCAAAACCGCGATATTGCAAAAAGCGAATTTGTTTGGCTTTCAGTTTCGGGTCGCGTTCAACGGCTGCACCAAATTTCTTTAGTTTAAGCTGATAAGCTTCTGCCACCCAATCGGTTTCTTTGAGTTCATCCTGAATCAGTTCACTATTAATTTTTTTATTCTTTAGTGCAAGTTTAATCCGATTTGGACCTTTGCCTTTGCGTTTTTGCCTCGACAGCATTATTTCTGCTACACGCTGGTCGCTCTGATAATTCTCTCGCGCAAGTTCATCGACCAATATGATGACTTCTTCACGGCTGTCTGCATACAGCGCTAATTTCTCTATCAGATCCGCTTTGGAGTATTCCTTGCGGGTCAGCACAGCAAAGGCATAAGAACGTAAACGTGAGCCAGTTAGCCCCGGCTTTTTCTCGATGTTGCTATCTTTACCATTAGCATCAAAATGCAAGGCATTAGTTGATGCTGTATCTATTTCTTCAGTTGAATCCGCGTGCTCAAGACTGTTTTGACAGTGTGAAGGGGATTTAGGAAGCGATGAGTCCTCAGCTTCAGCAAACTGCTGTTTCAGCGCTTCATAGTCGAGCAGTAAGGGAAAATGGTCTTTGGTCATGGTGTTGCACTTCAAATGCTAATCTAAATAATACAAATCTAGAGTTCAAAACAAAACGCCCCGTAGGGCGTTTGAGTCAACTTTTAAAACATGCTGGATTAAGCATCTAAAAAGTCAGGTTCTTCTTCGTCTTTATCTTCTGTTGGTGCAGTACCCGTGGTAAGAAGCTGTTCACGAATCAATTTTTCAATGGTTTGCGCCAACTCTGGGTGTTCTTCTAAATGGCGGATGGTGTTGTTTTTACCTTGACCAATTTTGTCGCCTTGGTATGAATACCACGCACCGGCTTTTTGAACGATCTCTTGCTGTACAGCAAGGTCAACCAATTCGCCCAAGTGGTTCACGCCTTTACCATAAAGAATCTGGAAAATCGCTTCACGGAACGGAGGCGCCATTTTGTTTTTCACAACTTTAACTTTGGTTTCTGAACCAATAATTTCGTCGCCTTCTTTCACTTGACCGATGCGGCGAATATCTAAACGTACAGACGCATAGAATTTAAGTGCGTTACCGCCAGTTGTGGTTTCTGGACTGCCGAACATCACACCAATCTTCATACGGATTTGGTTAATGAAGATTACCATACAGTTTGAACGTTTAGCATTACCGGTAATTTTACGTAATGCTTGGCTCATCAAACGCGCTTGTAAGCCCATGTGTGAGTCACCCATTTCGCCTTCAATTTCAGCGCGAGGGGTCAAGGCAGCAACGGAGTCGACAACGATCAAATCAATCGCGCCTGAACGTACAAGCATGTCGGCAATTTCAAGCGCTTGTTCACCATTATCTGGCTGTGAAACAAGCAGGTTATCAATGTCTACGCCTAGTTTACGTGCGTATTGAGGGTCTAATGCGTGTTCGGCATCGATGAAGGCACATGTACCGCCGGTTTTTTGACATTGCGCAATAGCTTGTAATGTCATTGTGGTTTTACCTGAAGATTCAGGACCGTAGATTTCTACGATACGGCCTTTAGGTAAGCCACCAATACCGAGTGCGATATCCAGTGTCAAAGAACCCGTAGAAACTGCTTCAACAGCTTGAACGGTGTTATCACCAAGACGCATTACGGTGTTTTTACCAAATTGTTTTTCAATTTGGCTAAGGGCCGCGTTTAGCGCCTTGCTTTTATTATCATCCATCTTATAACCTCAATACGATGTCACGAAACAATATACTCAAGTGGATGTATTCAGTTTAAATCTGTTCCACGAGGGTATAGTGACAGAATTCATCCTTTTGTTCTATGAAAATCACAACCGGTGCGACATGTTGTGACGCTTAATCTTAATCATCATTATAAGACCATTGCTGGTCAAACTGTTGATCATTTTCTCTTTTAAATTTACCAATATCCCGACGGTCTTTTTTACTTGGCCGGTGATCGGGACGTGCTAGATTATGCAGCTTTCTTTGCGATGCAAGCAATTCCCGTTTTGCAATACTCACTTCAGTTTCATCGTAAAGCAGCTGTGCAACAGGAGCCGGCCCGCGCACATCAGAAAGTGCTTTGACCACTACCGTTTTTTTCTCAAGCCCTTGGGCGATGGTCAATTCCATGCCGATACGGACTTCACGCGACACTTTGACGCGTTCACCATTATGGTGGACTTTACCGCCTTCAATGGCATTTTTGGCAATGGAGCGGGTTTTAAAAAAACGCGCCGCCCAAAGCCATTTATCAATACGCATACCTACCGCATCTTCGGCTAGGTTCGATTTACGCATATTTTTTCTGTTCCTCAGCTTGCTCAGCAGTATGAGCTTCTAAAATAGGGATTAAATCTGTTAATGCGGTCAGCATTGGATAATTGCAAGTTTCACGCCGTGCTTTGCCTGATGATGGCTGTTGAATGCAATAAAGCTGATCAATTCCAAATGATTTTGCGCCATTCAGCACTTTTTCAGTATCATCAATAAAGAAGCAATGCTCTGCATCAAAAGGATGTTTGTGATTGAGCGCTTGCCAAAATTCAATAAATTCTTTGGCATGGCCTAAAGTTTCAGAGCTGACAATCACATCAAAATAATCACGCAGCTGCATTTCTTCTAGTTTGAACTGTAAGCCTGCATAATCAGCATTGGTTGCTAGCCAAACAGGATAGCCATTATCTTTTAAATATTGCAGCAGCTCGATACAGCCGTCACGTTTGGCGACTTTAGATTTATGCTCAATTTGCATGGCTAAAACATCAACGCCAACTTGTGACGTCCAAAAGCGAGACGAGTACCATTTTAGGGTATGATTATGCTGTTGATAAAAACTAAATAGCGTCTGCTTGCTGTGCTCAAGTGAGCATTGATGCTGTTCGGCATAGCGGATTGGCAGCAGCTCGTTCCAAATGAAATCATCATAAGCAAGATCGAGTAAGGTACCATCCATATCAAAAATTACGGTCGGTTTTTCTGAGAAATTTGGCATATAAAGGTATTCTATGTTTAAAACAACAACAGCTCCGCAAGACCCGATGATTTTGCAGCTCGTGCCCATTGTGACACAGGCATGTGAAATTTTGCGAGAAGAATATCAGCGATATTGCTCAGGCGCAGACTTTGATGTGGAGCATAAAAGTGACAATTCACCTGTGACACAGGCCGATTACCGCGCCAATACCTATATTACACAAGCATTGGCGAAAGTGTCTAAGCTGCCGTTATTATCGGAAGAAGGTGAAAAATCTGAGCGCGCAGACTGGCAAACATTTTGGCTGTTGGATCCTTTGGATGGCACCAAAGAATTTTTGCATAAGCGTCCGGAATTTACCATTAATCTGAGCTTGGTGGATGGCGCCAATACCCGTTTTGCCATTTTGGCGATTCCGGGTGAGTACAGCCTGTACATTTGTCCTTTTGAAGGCTTGCCGCTGAAATATGACAGTCAAAATGATGCTTGGTTTGAATATGCCAACTTAGACGCTATAAGCGCAACTTCTGCAGCCGCAGTTCATGTTGGCTTAAGCCAAAGCGCACGCCATAAACCTGAATATGCGACTTATTTGGACTCGCTATCGACCTTAACAGAATTCAGTACTTTTCATGCGGGCAGTGCCTATAAGTTTTGTATGATGCTGGAAGATAAAGTCGATATTTATCCGCGTTTTCACCCTACCTGTGAATGGGATACCAGTGCGGGTCAATGTTTGATCGAACGAATAGGCGGCGGTTTGGTTGACTTTAAAGGCCGTGCATTTTTATATAATCAGCGCGATACCTTGTTGAACGGCGGTTTTATCGCCTACAAAAATGCGCAAATGCGGGAAATAGCAATGCAGGCGCTGGAGAGAATGCACAAACAGCATTGAGCAAAAAATGGTTCATGTTATAGTGGTCATGAATTGTTAAGTTTAGTTGATTATGGCCCTAGATTTGCTCCCGCCCAGTATGTTCAAAGCAATAGACTTATTGCCGGACGCAAAAACTCCAGTCACACTTTTCACGCGCCATTCTATCCGTGAAATTGTACAAGGTCAGGGGCTTGCCGGCTACGATTTACAGCTGACCAATCAGGGCCGCGATTTGGCCGAGGCTTGGGGCAGCTATTTAATTGATAATACTGACCGGGTCATTCAGCATTGTATTTCTAGCCCAATTCAGCGCTGTGTTGATACCGCAGCCTTAATGATTCAAGGCGCAGATTCTCAAATGCCTGAACAAAATATTCATCATGAAAATACCCATCATATTGAAATTATTGAACAAGGATTGTTGGTTGAACCGGGCAGTTTTGTGCTGGATATCAAACAAGCAGGTCCATATTTTCAAAAGCAGGGTGCGTTAGGTTTTATTAACAGCTTTGTGAATAATGCGCTGCCGGGCATGAAGCAGCCTATCCGCGGTGTGGTCGATGTGCTTGAGCTAATTTACAATACGCATCCGAATAATCCTTATGGCCTGAGTTTAGCGGTCAGTCATGACACCATTTTGGCAGCCATATTGGCTGTGATTTCAGGCAAGCATATTGTGACGAAAGAAGATTGGCCAAAAATGATGGAAGGGCTATTTGTCTGGTTTGAAGGCGATGTCTTTTTAGATTCGAAGCTGAAATGGATTTGGCGCGGTGAAGTCAATGAATTAAGTATTCGTGATTTTCAGCAAGCAGTTAGGTAAAATTCGCGTGAGTTTCTATATTTGAAAACGCTTAAATAAATCGAGGCATTTATGCTAATAGATGCCTTGATTTTGCACGCCTTAAATTTTAAATATTGGCTTTAATGCGGGCAGGGAATTGGCTTAAGTCCAGCACTCTGCCTTGTTCATTTAAAGGCCATGCACTGGTATTCACTGCAACATGTTGTTGATGAATGCGGCTGTATTTATCCGCGGCAATGAGGGTAGCAAGGTCATGATGACTAATGGTATAGGCTTCCACAACATCTACAGGATAGGAGGTACGCGCAAAGAATTCAGTTTCGGTTTCGCCTTTGTGCAATGCAAAGATACGTTCAACTGCAGGTAAATAAACACCATAAGCCAACCATGCATCCACACCTTGAGATGCTTGAATTTCGGCAGTAGATTTCATATTTAAAATCACTTTTCCGAGAATGTCTTTTTCACCCTTTACTGTGAAATAGTCAATGTACTGCTGTTCTGTTTCTGCAAATTTTTCTAATGATGGTAAGAAGCACGTAATCATGATTATTCATCCCCATTTTCATGTATAGCGGCAAATCGCTTTAATTTTAGGATGAAAAATACAATACCATAATTTTAATATGGGATTGGATGTTTATTTATTTTAATCATTTATAAAAATTTTTTGAAAATTTGGCTGACAAATATTGTTGTTGATAAAACAGGGTTTTTATTGGGGCAGGTCAAAGGTTTAAGTGGAAAGAGTAATATTCATCACATCAATATTCCGCTTTTAATCATATTTAATTATATAAAAAATATATTGTTAGAATATGACATTCTGTGGCAGTTGAAATTTTAAAGTCTAGAAAATACCATAAATAGAATAATAACATATTGATTTATAAATTTAATATGGATCTCTTAATTTTATTTTTATGCGGCAGATTGGTAGTTTAACATGAAAAGTGTGATCGGTTTTTCATATAGTGCATTAAGCGTATGTATATTATCTGCACTCTTGGTGGCATGTGGTGGCGGGGGGCAGCAGTGATGGTGGTTCAGACTCAACGGGTACGGCTGGAAAATATCCTGAACCAACTCAAGATGTGCTGGCAGAGTCGACATTAGGCTTCTACGATTATGATGCTAATGATGCTGCACGTCAGATTCGGAATGATTTAGAAGGTAACTTCAGTGCACAAATCCAATTTGGGCAGAGTCATGTCGTAGACCCAAATGGCAATGAAGCGAAAAAAATGCCACGCCTAACCAGCGAAAAAGAAGCATTACTGATGGTAACGCCAACTTCAGATATGCAAAATACAGGGCAATTGAAAGCTGAAATTTATCAAAATAATCAACTTGTACGTACAGTTAATTTGGATGATCCAGCACAAATTCCAGCTTCAGATCAGAGTGGTCAAAAGGGTCGACCTGATGTGGTTTATAGCAAATACGTGTGGACTGCGAAGTTGAATTGGGATGAAGTAAAACCCGGTTTAAAAATAAAAATTATTGATGAGAAAAAGCGTAGCGGTGAATTGGCTGAAGATAAAATTGACTTCGCTGCACCGGGTGAGTTGGTACTCAATAATATTCGTATTGGTTTATTGAGCGAGCCGCCTGTTTCCACAGGGCATTATATGTTGCTCGAACCAGAGAAAGCAGGCACGGATTATTTTCAAACTATTCCCGCTGCTGAGATGACGGTAGCAAAGTATGATGATATCCAACTGAAAAAAGTCATGGTTGCTTCTGGGGTTATCTATGATGATGTCAGTGCAACTACGGGTGACGTATATTCAGGTGATATGCGAGAAAATGTCGGAAAATCAACATTTAGTGTTGGGATTAACTTGGCGAACTGGGGGATTACCAGTGCTTCAATGGCAAACCAATCTCAGCCACAACTAACTCAATCTGTAATTACACACCATGCCCGTGGTCACTACTCCAATGGTTATAGCAATCATGGCTTAAGCGGTGGCAATGGTATGTTGACCTTGATTGACTCGGTTGGGAATGAATTTAGTCATGAGATTGGTCATCATTATGGGCTTGGGCATTATCCCGGTGCTGTAACGACAGATGGTGT
>JASLHF010000263.1 GCA_030152275.1 Acinetobacter sp.
AGCAATTTGCATGATAACTGACATCAGTGCGCGCCGCATCCGCACGCTTGATCCTGCCTTAGCCAACCAAATCGCTGCCGGCGAGGTGATTGAACGCCCGTCTTCGGTGGTGAAAGAATTGCTGGAAAATGCCATTGATGCTGGTTCAACAGAACTGATCATTCGGGTAGAACAGGGCGGCAGTACGCTGATTGAAATTATCGACAATGGGCGCGGCATCCATCCTGACGATTTACCTTTGGCGGTGATGCGTCACGCTACTAGTAAAATTCAGTCTGCAGATGATCTGCACGCGATTGTCAGCTTAGGTTTTCGCGGAGAAGCCTTGGCATCCATTGCCGCTGTTTCGCGTTTAAGCCTGATTAGCAGTCAAGATGATGACGGTATAGGCTATCAAGTGGAAGTTAATGGCACGGCCTTTGATCATCAAGAAATACAAGCTGTGGCCGCTGCGCGCGGCACACAAATACGGGTGCAGGATTTATTTTTTAATGTGCCTGCACGCCGGAAGTTTTTAAAAAAACCAGGAACAGAATTTGGCCACATCGAAGAAATTGTCCGACGTTTAGCGCTGACGCATTTTGATATCCGTTTTGTATTGGAACATAACGGCAGTATTAAACTGAATTTGCCGGCAGCTGACAGCGGTGAATTGCGTTTTCAGCGCGTGCAGCAGCTGCTGGGCCGTCCATTTACCGAAAATGCGTACTGGATTGATGCCGACAGTGTCAGCATGCGATTGAGCGGTTGGCTAGGACATCCTTCAGATGCGCGCGCTCAGGCGGATTTGCAGTATGTCTATGTGAATGGGCGCATTGTTAAAGATAAAACCATTTCTCATGCGCTGCGCATGGCCTATGATGGCATTCTGCATGGTCATCAGCATCCGGCCTATTTACTGTTTTTGGAAGTCGATCCGGAAAATATTGATGTCAATGTGCATCCAACTAAGCATGAAATCCGCTTTTTAAATCAGCGTGAAGTGCATGAGTTTGTGCGTCATTTCGCAAAATCCACATTGGCTCAGTTTCAAACAGCCAGCGCCGAGCTGTCTTCTGCTATGAAATCTGACGATGCAGCAGTAGACAGCGTTGCACCGCAGCCGCGTTATCAAGAACAATTTTTACTGCATAAGATGGCTGAAAACACAGTTCAGCCTCAGGCCGCAGAAGCTGGAATCAATGATAGTTTAAGTGACTTCAGCGCTGCAGAGCCGCAGACCGTGAGTTACAGTCTAAATAATACGCCTGCACGAGCATCTAACGGTTCGGGTTACGCGTCTGGATACAGTTCACAATATGCCGGTTCTGCCAAACTGAACAATGCTTTGCAAAGTTATTTGGCGCCGCTGAGCGAAACGAATGAAGCTGCTCTTCAAGACACATCTTTGGAAGATCATATTGCCTCAAAAGTAGATGAACACCCACTGGGTATTGCTATTGCGCAGCTGCATGGCATTTACATCTTGGCGCAAAATACTGAAGGCCTGATTATTGTCGATATGCATGCTGCCCATGAACGTATTGTGCTGCAGCAAATGAAACAGGCCTGGGATAAGCCAGAATTTTGGACTTCGCAGCAGCTGCTGATTCCGAAAGTTGTGCCAATCAGCCGCATGCAGGCCGCCCGTATTGAAGACTTAAAAGAACAGCTGGCGCGTTTGGGATTGGAAATTGATCAATATGGCGATGAACAGGTGATTGTGCGCGGCGTGCCTGCAATTTTACATAAAGCAGATTTTGATGCCTTAATTCCAGAATTGCTGAATGATCTAGACCCATCAGATCAGGCACAGGGACTGTTGCAAAAGCGTGATCAGATTTTGGCTGGAATGGCTTGTCATGGCGCAGTGCGTGCGCATCGTCTTTTAAGCTTGTCAGAAATGAATGCCTTGCTTCGTCAAATGGAGCAAACTGAATTTGCTAGCCAATGTAATCATGGACGCCCAACATGGCGTGCATTTCCGCTGGCGCAGCTCGATAAATTATTTGCTCGGGGAGAGTAGCGTTACATGTCAAATCAACTGCCGGTCATCAATCTTATGGGGCCTACTGCAAGCGGTAAAACCGCTCTGGCATGCACGCTATACGAACAAGGGAATTATGAACTGATTTCAGTCGATTCTGCGCTGGTTTATCAAGATATGGACATCGGTACAGCTAAGCCTACAAAAGAGGAACAAGCGCGTTATCCGCACCATTTAATCGATATTATCAGCCCGCTTGAAGTATATTCTGCAGCGCAATTTGTCGATGATGCGAGTGCGCTGATTGATGATATGCACACGCGAGGCAAAACGCCCATATTGGTCGGCGGCACTATGCTGTATTTCAAAGCGCTGCTGGAAGGGCTGTCATCAAATTTGCCAAGTGCTAATTATGATGTGCGGGCAGCTATTGAAGATAAAGCAGCGCGAGAGGGCTGGGGAGCTGTTTACGCGGAACTATGCGCTGTCGATCCTTTAGCTGGGCAAAAATTTAAAGTGAGCGATAAACAGCGGATTATCCGTGCGTTGGAAGTATTTAAGCTCACTGGGCAGCCGATTACCAAATTGCAGGCAGAACAGCCCAAAAATTTACCATACAAATACAATTTTCATAATTATGCTTTGATGCCGGATCGAGTAGAATTGCACAAACGCATACAGCTGCGGCTGGATCAGATGTGGAATATCGGATTTTTAAATGAAGTTATAAACTTAATGAATAAATACGATTTAAATGAAAATATGCCATCTATGCGTTCTGTGGGCTATCGTCAAGCGCTAGATTTTTTAAATAACAGTGATAAAAGTCCTGAAAAACAGCGTGAAATGGAAGATAAGGCGCTTTTTGCGACACGACAACTTGCTAAACGTCAATATACTTGGCTGAGATCTTTGCAAGAACAGCATAAATTTACTACATATTTGACCATTGAACAGGCACAAGAAGACTTGCGAAACTGCTGAGGATAAAGCAAAATTTAGCTACTGCCTTTTTTATAATTTTTAATTGAAAAATAAAGGTAGTTTTTGCGCTGATTTTTAATTTTTTTTGGAGTTATAACATGTCTAAAGGTCAAACTTTACAAGATCCGTTCTTAAATTCTCTCCGTAAAGAACGTATTCCAGTTTCAATTTTTCTTGTAAACGGCATTAAATTACAAGGTCATATCGAATCTTTTGACCAATATGTGGTTTTACTAAAAAATACTGTAAGCCAAATGGTTTATAAACATGCGATTTCTACTGTAGTTCCTGCACGTAATCCGCGTCCTGCAGGCGCGCCTGCAGGTGCTCAAGGCGCTGCTGGCTTTGGTGGCGGTCAAGGTCAAGGCGGCTTCGGCGGTCAAGGCGGCTTCGGCGGTCAAGGTGGCGGCTTCGGCGGTCAAGGCGGCTTCGGCGGTCAAGGCGGCTTCGGCGGTCAAGGCGGCTTCGGCGGTCAAGGCGGTGGCTTCGGCGGTCAAGGCGGCTTCGGCGGCGGTCAAGGCGGCGGCTTCGGCGGTCAAGGCGGCTTCGGCGGTCAATCTGCTGGTTTTGATAGCGAAACAAAATTTGAAGATTCTCAAGAAGACGAAAATAATCGTTAATTGAAAATTAAAAAGGCCTCTGTTTACAGAGGCTTTTTTTTATTTTTTATTTTGTTGCTATCCTTAGGTTGAAGCATAAATAAAATGAAGAATAGTCAAAGTGTATTAATAAGACATTAAAAAAGCCGGCGTTTAATGCCGGCTTTTTTAAGAACAGGAAATCACGATTTATTCTTTTTACGGTCAAGGCTTGGATCTTTAATATCAACAAATGCATTGTTGCGCAATTCACGCAGCCAAGTATCTAATTCCGCATCAAATTGACGTTCGCCTAGTAACTGACGCGCCATCCGTTCTTGATATTCTTTGGTCATATCTTGTTGGCGTGTATCTGTAACTTGTAAAATATGCCATCCGAATTGAGTCTGGAATGGTTCGCTGACTTGGCCTTTAGGTGTATTTTGCATACGTTGATCAAATTCAGGGACCATAGTGCCTGGTGTTACCCAGCCTAAGCTGCCGCCGTCGCGCGCTGAACCAGGATCATTTGAGTAGGTTGCAGCCAGTACTGCAAAGTCTTCACCTTTTTGAATACGGTTATAAAGGCTGTCAATCATCTGCTTTGCATTTTCAGGGCTTACTACTTCAGATGGCTGAATGAGAATGTGGCGTGTTTGGTATTGAGGCACGATGGCTTTTTGATCTGCACCCTTACGTTCGAGCAGTTTAAGCACATGAATGCCGTCACGAACTGAAATCAGTTCAGTGGTTTGACCTGCTTCTAATGGACTTACACGTGCTGCTAGTTCTGCGGGAATGTCAGATAAGTTGCGGAAGCCCATATCTGCACCTTCAACTTTAATAGTTTTGGTGCTGAATTTTTGGTCAATCGCTTTAACATCATTGTTTTTGTCTAGCTCTGCCTTTACTAATTTTGCAGTCTTTTCCAGAGCTGCATCATCGCCTGAAATACGCACATGCAATATATGCGCTTGACTGCCCATTGCGGCTTGGCCTTGTGGTGAATTCAGGAAGTTTTTAACATCAGATTCGCTAATTTGGATGCGTGAGGTAACGATTTGCTGACGCAGACGGTTAAGGGCTAGATCTTCAGCAATCCGGCCGCGTAAAGATGAATAGGTGTTCGGCGCAATAGCATCCAATTTCTTTTGGAAAGCTTCTAAGCTTGGAGAACCGGAATCTTTAGCAACTTTTAATACAGCATCATTCAGCGCTTTCTCATCGGTTTTAATATTGTAGCGCTTAACTTGTTCCAGCTGCGCTTGACGGATAATCAGCTGTTCCAGCGCTTGCTGCTGCAGATAGGGTTCAGGTGGAACGGTTTTCTTTTGGGCTTCCAGTTGATGCTTTAATTCAGCCATGCTTTGGTCTAAATCACTGCGCAGGATGACACTGTTGTCAACCACAGCTACAACTTCATCTTTAGATTGCGCAGCAAAGGCGGGGATTGATGCGCATAGGCAAAGTGCAAGTGCTGTCGCTTTAAAAGCGCGTTTTAACTGTAGTGTCTTCATTAACGTTCTGTCCAATTTTGATTGATATTATTAAAGCCAAGAATACGGTTTTCTAGCAATGAGGAGAGTTTGTTGTTGAAACCGCCCAGTCCTTTCAAGGAAAATTCCGCCATAATCGCGCGTTTTGGGCTTACACCGTCATCTTTGACGTTGTCTAAGTCGTTATAGTATGAACGGCCATAGACGGAAACACCCCAACAGCAGGATTCATAATTTACACCAAGTAAATACTCTCTCGCCACGCTATTGTCTAAGTCATATTGCGCATGGCCGATGATGCGCCAATTATTGTGTACAGGTTGTATAAAGGAGGCAACTACCTGATCGTATGTGTCTTGGCGGTTAGGGATATATTTGCGGTTAAAATAGCCTAAATTGTACAGGTTGCCTTTGTCGCCAGCGTAATATAGCTGCAGATCGCGTTCTGCATTGTCACCGTTTGACATCCATGCTGAATTGGCATTTACAGTGAAGTGTTCGGATAACTGGCTTGAAAGGCTAATGATAGGGCCAGTGCGCCGTTCACGGTCAAATTCATCGGTTACATTATTTAAAGTGACACGGCGGTTTTCAAAATAGTAACTTTGACCGATACCTGCTTTTAAGCGTTCAAGGCCGATACTGTCAAATAAGCTATAGCTTAAACCTAAAGATGCAAAGTTATTATCTTCTAAACGGTCATGGCCGTAAAAACGATAAGGGCTGAACAGCTGGTCATAGTTGATTGATGCTGAGGTCGAATCAAAGTTAGGATGGCTGTCCTGATTACGGTAAGGCGCATAAGCGTAAAACATGCGCGGCGTCAGTGTTTGCAGGAATTTACCTTGCTTTTCAAAAATTAGGCCTGTATCTAAAGTGAACTGCGGCACAATAATGGATTTGCTTTCATTAGATGAACTGGTTTGCGAATCTGTGCTGCCGTTATTTTGCAGATATTGTACGGTGTCTTTATCAAAGAAGGTATTGACGTTGCGTACAGACACTTGCGGAATAACAAATGACCAAGGGTTGCGGTAGTTGTAACGTACAGAAAAATCATTATAAATACGCGTGCCGCTTGGCTCGAATGAGCGGTTGTTATTGCTGGAATATACGCTGTAATCGCTAATGTCTTTTTTGAAATATGCTGTATCGTGATTGAACTCGTACTGCAAGCCTAAAGGGTTGCCGTGCTTATAATTGAGCAAAAATTGAGGCAGACGTGCATAGGGGCGGTCTTCGTCTTTTACGGTTTTATCCAGTGTCTGGAAATCCTCAACTTTCAGCTGTGCTTTTAGGCCGGGGATGCCGTTGCTGTAGTTGAGCTCCCATGCGCGGCGCAAGTTTAAATCGGTTTTAGAGTTTGGATTGTTATTTAAGTCTGTAAAGTAATCTTTATCAGATGCATAGTTATATTCTAAGTTAGCAGTGAATTGATCATTCAGATCCCATTTATGCAATACATGCAGATCTTTACGGTCTTGGTCATTATAGCCGCGGTCTGATGGAAGGTAGCCGCCCCAGAGAATACCTTCACCAAAATTTTGAGTTAAAAAGCGGAATTCACCTTCCATCATAGCGCCGCGGTCACTGATGATTCGCGGTGTTATGGTTGCATCATAGTTTGGTGCAAGGTTGAGATAAACCGGAACCCCAAGCTCAATCCCGCCGTCATTGGTAAAACCAAAACTTGGAGTCAGGACGCCAGTAGTGCGGCGGTCGTCTATTGGGAAGTTAAAATAGGGAACAGCCATCACAGGCACATTTTTTACATACAGTTTTGTGCCTTTTGTTTCACCGCGGCCAGTTTCCTGATTTAGTTTGATTTTATCGGCTTCAATTTTCCATGTAGGCGTTTCGCCCGGCGGACAAGTGCTGTATGTGGCTTTTTCAAGTTCTAATGTTTCTGGCGAAGTACGGGCAATTTTTTCTGCTGTACCATGCGCATGCTGCTCTTCAGCAATATATAGGCTGTTGTTTAAGTCGCCTTGCTGTGTTTTTAAGTTGTAGTGAATCGAGTCGCTTTGTGACAGCAGTCCTGCCTGCGCCATTTGCACGCGGCCAGATGCGTTAGCATAGGTTTGAGTTTTATCAATTTGTATCTGATCGGCGCGGATTTGTCGGCCGGGCTGTTCAATGACAACGTTGCCTTCCAAAATAGAGTCGCCGTTCGGATCAAAATGTCCATAATCTGCAGTTACGGTAGAGGTCGCCTGATCTGCCGGAACTGTTTTGGCATCTGGAGCGATAGGCGTAACCCAAGCGCCTTGGCAAAAAGCATTGTTAAAATACTGACTTTGCTGCAGCTGCTGCGCTTCAGGTGCAGATTTGTCTACATAGTATTGCTCAAAAAAACTCTGGCCCGGATAAGCTTCAGAAATTGTTTGTTTTAGTTGCTCTGTATCATTTTGCGCAGAAGCAGGCGATGCCGCAAAGCCGGTTGCCGAGCTGCCGCAAAGAAGGGTTAAGATCGCAGTCGCTAAAGGATTAAATTTAAACTGATGCTTCATTTGTCTCATTAACCAAGAGTGCTTTATCGCAATTAATTATTGTCGCATCATAGAGAAAAAGTTGATAAGTAGCTACACTTAGCACTTTAAAAACTCAGCCTGTATTAGAATTTATCGCAAATGAATACACAACGTGAACAATCGATACAATCATGGATTGCATCTGTACTCGGTTCAGATCAATTTGAAACTCATTTTTTAGCAGGCGATGCAAGCTTCCGTCGTTATGCACGAATCAAATTGAATAATAAAACATTTATGCTGATGGATGCACCACCAGAAAAAGAAGATTGTGTGCCTTTTGTGACGATTGATGAATTTTTTGATGCCAATGGTGTGCGTGTGCCGCATATTGTCGCCAAAGATTTGAATCAAGGCTTTCTTCTTTTAGAAGATTTTGGTGATGTGCTGCTGTCAACATTGCTGAATGATCAGACCGTAGACGCCCATTATGCGCAAAGCTTTCAACAGTTGATTCAGCTTCAGTCGATTGCCGGTCAAGGCCACTTCCCAGAATATGCCTACGAAAAGCTGATCTCTGAAATGGAATTGCTGACAGACTGGCTGCTGCCTTCGCTTCAGATACAGCCAAGTGCTGAAGAATTTGCGCTGATTAAACGCACTTTCGCTATTTTGGCCAATGCTGCTTTGGCGCAGCCGCAAGTCATTGTGCACCGTGACTTTCACAGCCGGAACTTGATGGTGCTGGATGGCGAACAGGAACAAGGTGTCATTGATTTTCAGGATGCTGTAATTGGCG
The DNA here is from genome assembly GCA_030152275.1 of Acinetobacter sp. Taxonomy (GTDB): domain Bacteria; phylum Pseudomonadota; class Gammaproteobacteria; order Pseudomonadales; family Moraxellaceae; genus Acinetobacter. Next base: position 8,295 of record JASLHF010000263.1, read on the forward strand.
CGGATACTTATGATCTGATTTCGATTACCCGTGACGCTTATGTGCAGTGGAATCCTGCACGCGTCTACAGCTGGTTCCAAACTTTCTATGATTTATTGCCAGCTGCCGCGAAAGAAGACCGTGATTTTGATCAATTCAAAAAAGACGCAGATTTGATGGCGATCCAGCGCCATATCAAAATTTTAGGCATTTTTGTAAGGCTGTTTGAACGTGACGGCAAGTCGGGTTATTTAAAAGACCTGCCGCGCGTGATGTGGTATTTGCTGGAAGAAAGCAAGCCTTATGCAGAATTACAACCGTTTATGCAGTTTATTCAAGCTAAAGTATTGCCAAAATTTGAAGCCAAATATGGCGCTTATGAGGTTGCAGCATAATGAAAGCGATGATTTTGGCCGCAGGATTGGGTAATCGAATGCGTCCGCTGACATTGTATAAACCAAAGCCTTTGCTGGAAGTTGGCGGCAAACCTTTAATTGTTTGGCATCTTGAAAAGCTGAAAAAAATTGGTGTGACTGAAATTATCATCAATTCGGCTTGGCTTGCAGATGTGCTGATTGGCGCATTGGGTGATGGTTCACAGTTTGGTGTAAATATTCACTGGACACGGGAAGAAGAAGGTTTGGAAACTGCCGGCGGCATTATTAATGCATTGCCGCTGCTGGGCACCGAACCTTTTATTTTAGTCAATGGCGATGTTTGGACGACTTTCGATTTTGCATCATTGCTGAATGTTCAGTTATCCCATGATGATTTGGCGCATTTGGTTTTTGTGACCAATCCGCCGCAGCATCAAAAAGGTGATTTTACGCTCGCTGGCGGCCGGGCTTATACTTTTGAGCAGGATCGTGCAGGCGAGGCGCTCACCTATAGCGGGGTAGCGCTCATCAATCCCAAAATGTTTGATGGATTGGAACAAGGCAAACGCCCATTGGCGCCATTATTAAAAGCAGCGATGCTGCAGGAGAAAATTTCTGCAGAAAAAATGCAGGCGGCTTGGGTAGATGTAGGTACTCCTGAGCGTTTAAGTGCACTAGATCTCCAGATTCGTGAGGGCTTATACGCTTAAGTGCATATTCGCTAAACACATCCTGCTGTGACAGGCAGGATAAATCGGTATACTTCCAACTAACATTTTCGAGACGTTATTGTAATGCACACGTTTTTTAAAGATCTCAAGCAAGGCAGTCAAGCAATGGGTTTAGACCTGAGCGATGAAGCGCTGAATTTGTTGCTGAAGTATCAGGATGCGCTGGTGCTTTGGAATAAGGCCTACAATTTGACTGCGATCCGCGATCCGAAAGAAATGCTGGTCAAGCATCTATTGGACAGTTTGAGTATTTTAAAAGACTTGCCTCAAGGCCGTCTTTTGGATATCGGCACAGGCGGCGGCATGCCGGGCATGATTATTGCGTTATGCCAGCCTGAGCGCCAATGTGTATTGTTAGATTCAAACGGAAAGAAAATCCGTTTTTTGAAGCAGTTTATTGCTGATTTAAAACTAAAAAATGTGATTGCTGTGCAAACGCGTGTTGAAAATGAAGACAGCATTAACGAGCTGGGTAAATTTGATGTCATTACCAGCCGCGCCTTTGCTTCTTTAACAGACTTTATTAATGCATCTGTTCCTTTTATGCATGAACAAAGTGTGATTGCCTCAATGAAAGGCTTGATTCCAAGTGAAGAAATTGAAGCATTTAAAGATCAATTCAGCTGCGATATTATCGAGCTAAAAGTGCCGCGGTTAGATGAACAGCGCCATTTGCTATTGCTGAAACGTATTTAATTATTTCTAAGGATTGGGGTTACCATGGCACAAATTATTGCGATTGCGAACCAGAAAGGTGGTGTCGGTAAAACTACAACCGCAGTAAATTTGGCAGCATCTTTGGCTGTGCTGAAAAAGCGTGTCTTGCTGGTGGATATGGATTCACAGGGCAATGCGACAATGGGTTCAGGCATTCAGAAAAATGAACTATTGTATTCGGTAACTGATGTGCTGCTGGGTGAGATGCCGATTGAAACCGCAATAACCCGCGCTGAAGTTGGCTATAAAGTGCTGGGCGCAAACCGTGATTTGGCGGGTGTCGAACTGGCGATTACAGAGCAGGATGGCCGTGAATTTATCCTGCGCGATGCGCTCCAGCAAATTGAAGATAAATTTGACTATATTATTGTGGACTGTGCGCCAAGCCTTAGCTTGATTACAGTGAATGCATTAGCTGCTGTGGATGGTGTGCTGATTCCTATGCAATGCGAATACTATGCGCTGGAAGGGTTGGCGGATTTAACCCAAACTATTGACCGCATTCAGCAGGCGCTGAATCCTGATCTTCAGATTATCGGTGTGCTGAGAACGATGTTTGATGCGCGCAATGCTTTGACGCGCGATGTATCTGCGGAGCTGGAACAGTATTTTGGCAAAAAATTGTACGATACCGTTATTCCGCGTAATGTGCGTTTAGCAGAAGCGCCGGCGCATGGCTTGCCGGTCATTTATTTTGAAAAAAGTTCAAAAGGTGCAGTTGCCTATCTAAATTTAGCAGCTGAGATGTTAAAAAAAAGCAAAGTGAAAAAAGGAAGTAAAGCATGACCATAAAAAAACGCGGATTAGCTAAAGGCCGTGGTTTGGATGCCTTACTTGGATCAATCCAAAAAGAAAAACTGCAGCTGGAAGCACAAGCTTTAGATCATGGTCAGCTAAAACAGATCGATGTACATTTGCTGCAGCGCGGTGAATATCAGCCGCGCCGCTTTATCAATGAGCAAGACTTACAAGAGTTGGCGGCATCTATTGAAAAGCATGGCGTCATGCAGCCGATTGTGATTCGTCCGATTGATGACGAAAAGCATCCTTATGAAATTATTGCAGGTGAGCGCCGCTGGCGCGCTGCTCAGTTGGCTGGGTTGACAGAAGTTCCAGCGATTGTGCGTGATTTGAGTGATCAAGTGGCCATTGCCTTAGCGCTGATTGAAAACATTCAGCGTCAGGACTTAAATCCAATAGATCAAGCAATGGCGCTGCAGCGTTTTCATGAAGAATTTGGCTTGAGCCATCAGGAAATCGCAGATACGGTGGGCAAGGCGCGTACCACAGTCAGCAACTTATTGCGTTTATTGAGCTTAGAAGAAGCAGTAAAAGATTTTATGCAGCAAGGTCTGCTGGATATGGGGCATGCCCGCGCGATCTTAACGCTTAAAGCTAAAGATCAGCTGAAAGTTGCAGAATGGGTGATTGAAAAAAGTTTATCCGTTCGTCAAACCGAGCAGCTGGTACGCGAAATGAATACTCCGAAACAAGCTAAGGAAAAGCAAGCGGTGTCTTCAGATATTCAGCAGCTGTCCCAGCGCCTGTCAGACCGTTTTGGCGCAGATGTCAAAATTGACCATAACAAGCAAGGGAAAGGCAAACTGGTCATCAATTATCATTCGCTGGAAGAGCTGGATGGTATTTTGAATATTTGTTTAGCTGATTAATTTTAAAATTTGATTTATTGGGGAAAATCTAATGTGGGAATTAGTCAAAGCCGGCGGTTGGCTCATGGTGCCTTTAGTGCTGTGTTCCATTTTTACCGTGGCGATTTCAATTGAACGCTTTATCCGTTTAAAAAAATCCATGGTGCTGCCGGCTGCGCTTTTAATGGGGCCGAATCAGACGGCTGCCGGCGCAATGCAGCAGCTCAAGCAAAATACTGCATTGCAGGGCACGACGCTGGGACGTATTTTTAGTGCAGGCTGGCGCAGCAAAAGCCAAGGCGAAAAATTTGCCGGTGCGCAAATGGAAGTGGCTGCTTCGAATGAAATAGGCTATTTAGAAAAAAATATCAACTTTTTGGGTACGCTTAGCGCAGTTGCTCCGCTGCTCGGTTTGCTGGGTACCGTACTGGGGATTATTGAATCTTTTTTAATGATCGATGTTGGCACCAATAGTGATCCTGTTTTGATGATGCCGGGTATTTCTAAAGCGCTGATTACGACAGCTGCCGGTATGTTTATTGCAATTCCCGCATTATTTGCGCACCGCTATTTTCAGCGTTTGGTGCAGGAATACATTGCAGAGCTGGAACAGCAGTCGACATTATTTCATGCCGCGCTGTTTTTTCAGAAAGCAGCCGATGAAGAACCAGAAGACTTGCAGCAAGCAAGCTGAGGCCGCATTATGAAATTTAAGCGCAGGCAAGTTGAAGATATTCATATTAATTTAACGCCAATGATTGACTGCTTATTGTTTATTTTGGTGTTTTTGCTTTTGTCTACAACATTTAACCAGTTAAGCCGTATGAATCTGACCTTGCCGGATGCGCAAGGGGTGCCGCCTAAACAGTTTGATCATAAAATTGAGGTTGTTGTGGATGCGACTGGACATTATTCTGTAAATGGTCAGTCTGTTTCGAGTAAAGAAGCGGCAGATTTAAATACCGCAATTAAACAGATTTCAAATGACCGCCGTGATTTAATGTTTGTTATCGCTGCGGATGCGAAAGCAGCTCATCAGGATGTCATCCGCGTGATGGATGTTGCCGGCCAGCTTGGCTTTGTAAATGTAAATATCAGTACCAAAGTACCGACTCGAGGTTATTAGTGAAGCACGATTTCAAGGTCTATTTGCGCCTGTTAAGTTATTTAAAACCTTTTTGGGGCTTGGCAATATTTGTCGTGATTGGCTTTGCAATCAATGCTGCAACCGAAGTTTCGGTTGCAAAACTGCTTGAACGTATTATTAATGCCATTCAGGCGCGTGACCGCAGCTTTACTTCGCTGTTCCCGATATTGGTTATTATGCTGATGTTTTTCCGGGGGTTGGGTACATTTATCGGTGGTTACTATACTGCTGTAATTTCACGGAATTTAATTTTTAATATCCGGCAGGAAGTGTTCGCAAAACTCATGCGTTTGCCTTCACAATATTATTTAGATAATTCCAGCGGTCATATTACCGCGAAACTTATGTATAACGTTGAGCAATTGACGGCAGCCTCGACTGAGTCGCTCAGAACCATTTTGCAGCAAGGTTTAATTACTGCCGGCTTAATTGGTTATTTGGTTTACAGCAACTGGCGCTTAACTGCAATCATCCTGATTTTTGCTCCGCTCATTGGCCTATTAATCCGCAAAGCTTCAAAACGCATGCGTAAACTGTCAAGTCAGGTGCAAGACACCATGGGTGATGTGAACCATGTAGTGCAGGAAACGGTGAATGGCAATGTTGTGGTAAAAGGCTTTGCTGGTCAAGAATATGAGCAAAAACGCTTTTATAACAGCTCGATGGAAAACCTGCGCCGCGGCATGAAAATGGTGGTGGTGCAGCAGCTGAATAGTCCTGTAGTACAGCTGATCATGTCGATCCCGCTGGCAATTGTCATGTATATCGCGCTGCGGCCGGAAATTATGCAGGATACATCTGCTGGCCAATTTGTAGCGTACATCACTGCTGCCGGTATGTTGAGCAAGCCGATTAAAGCACTGACTGATGTGAATGAAAAAATTCAGCGCGGCATGGCAGCAGCGCATTCAGTATTTGAACTGCTGGATATGCCGGAAGAAAAAAATACAGGCAGATTGACACCTAACCTAAAAGGTAATGTTGACTTTAAAAATGTCAATTTGGTTTATTCGGATGGTTTTCATGCGCTGCATGATTTCAACTTAAGTGTAAAAGAAGGTGAAACAGTCGCTTTGGTTGGCCGTTCAGGTGCGGGCAAAACTTCTTTAGTCAATTTACTGTTGCGCTATCAGGAAATTAGCTCTGGTCAGCTGTTGCTGGATCAGATGGATATTCATGATATTGAAATTGGCAGCCTGCGTAAGCAAATTTCAATGGTTAATCAGCAAGTGGTGCTGTTTAACCGGACTGTGCGTGAAAATATTGCATACGGCCAGTTGGAAAATGCTACAGATGAGCAAGTGATTGCAGCTGCAAAAGCAGCTTATGCCCACGATTTTATTATGAATTTACCGCTAGGGTATGATACGCCTTTGGGTGCGCAGGGCTTAAATCTGTCAGGCGGTCAGCGCCAGCGTATTGCCATTGCCCGCGCTATTTTAAAAGATGCTCCAATTTTAATTCTGGACGAAGCGACCAGTGCGCTAGATAATGAATCTGAATATTTTATTCAACAGGCTTTTGACGCAGCGATGCGCAACCGAACCACGATTGTGATCGCTCACCGCCTATCAACCATTGAAAATGCAGACCGCATTGTGGTGATGGATAAAGGCCGTATTGTAGAGCAAGGTTCGCATGCAGAGTTGCTTGAAAAACGCGGTGCGTATTTTCAGCTGCATCAGCGGAATTTTGAGGATCAGTAAGCATGTCAGTAGCGCAATTAATTCAGGATGCTTGGAATAAACAAGCGAAGTGGCTAATTGTGCTTCGGCCGCTGTCATGGTTATATCGTGGCGGTTTTTTACTCAATCAAAGTTTGTATAAAGCAGGGATTAAAAAAAGTTATACCGCGCCTGTGCCTGTTATGGTCATAGGCAACATAACGGTTGGCGGAAGCGGTAAAACGCCATTGTTGATTCATTTGGTTAAATATCTGCACAGCCTTGATGTGCGTGTGGGTGTCATTAGCCGCGGTTATGGAGGTAAAGGGTCTTTTCCGGCTTATGTCAGCTTAAATTCTGAAGCGGAAACTGTAGGAGATGAGCCTATGCTCATCGTTCAGTCTACAGGCGTGCCGATGGCTGTTGGGCCAAACCGGCAAAAAAGCATAGAACTGCTGCTGCAAAAACACGCTTTAGATTTAATTATTTGCGATGACGGCCTGCAGCATTGGGCGCTTTCGCGTCAGCTGGAATGGATCGTGCTGGACAAGAATCGCGGTTTGGGTAATGAAAAAATTCTGCCCGAAGGCTATCTGCGTGAGCCCAAAAGCCGTCTTAGCAGCGCAACAGTGATTGAGCATACATCGACGCCGCAAACTGAATTGAATATGCATTTGGCGGAAGCTGCGCCATATTTGCTTAATGAGCGCCCTGAACCCGAGTTTAATGCGCAAGCAGACTTTTATGCGGTTGCCGGTATTGGTTTTCCAAAACGTTTTTATCAGACTTTGGAAAAGATGGGGATACATAATTTTCAATGTCATGAATTTCCGGATCATTATGAATATGAACTGGAAGATCTGCAGTTTGACGATAATAACCCCATCATAACCACTGAAAAAGATGCGGTTAAAATTTTGCCGCTGTTGAAGCAGAATCCAGATTATCCGCGAGATATTTGGGTGGTTCCGGTTGATGCAGTGCTTTCTCCAGCATGCTATAACGTGCTGCACCATCAGCTGAATGCGCTGGGTATATCAATGAATAAAGGCTTAGATCAATGAAACATATTGTAATTCCTGCACGTTTTTCCAGTTCACGCCTGCCGGGTAAGCCGCTGCTGGAAATTCACGGCCGGCCTATGGTGCTGCGTGTGGCGGATCAAGCTAAAAAAGTGGCAGGCTTTGATGATCTGTGTGTGGCAACGGATGATGAGCGTATTGCTGCAGTCTGCCGTGCTGAAGGTGTAGATGTGGTGATGACATCTGCTGAGCATCCTTCGGGTACAGACCGCTTAAGTGAGGTTGCGCGTATTAAAGGCTGGGATGCAGATGACATTATTGTCAATGTGCAAGGCGATGAGCCGCTGCTGCCGGCGCTTTTAGTCAAGCAAGTGGCGCAGCTGCTGCAAGACCAGCCGGAATCTTCAATGTCTACGCTGTGTGAGCCGATTCATAGCGTGGAAGAGTTTCAACGCGACAGCATTGTGAAAGTTGTTAAATCGAATCAAGGTCAAGCGCTGTATTTCAGCCGCGCCACTATTCCTTATGACCGTGACGGCGCTAAGCAGGTGGAACCGTCGCTGCATAATCAGGCTTTTCGCCATTTAGGACTGTATGCTTACCGCGTTAAGCTGCTGCAGGAATATGTGAGCTGGGATATGGGTGTGCTGGAAAAACTTGAAAGTCTAGAACAGCTTCGTGTGCTGGAAAATGGCCACCGCATTGCGATTGCTGTAGCAGAAGCAAATCTGCCGCCGGGTGTCGATACACAGGCGGATTTGGACCGCCTGAATCAAATGGATGTATCTCATTTCGAATAAGGAAGCGCATTGATGTCGAACGAAACTGCTGCGCAAGTCTATCCTTGGCAGAAAAATGTCTGGGACACCTTGACTGGCCGTTTCCCTCAGGTGGGGCATGGTTTGCTGTTTTATGGCAAAAAAGGCTGCGGCAAACATGCCTTTGCGCAAAGCTTTGTGGCATGGGTGCTCTGTCAAAACCGTCATGCGCAGAATCAGCCTTGCGGTGAATGCGGCAGCTGCCAGTGGTTAAAGTCGGATACCCATCCAAATTTTGTGCATATCAGTACAGATGAAGACAACAAAAAGCAAAACGCTAAAATCAAAATTGAAAAAATCCGTGACCTGTTGCCGTTTGTACAGCAAACTGTAGACGGCTGGCGGGTCGTCATGATTGAGCCGGCAGAGGCGCTCAATACGGCATCGGCCAATGCGCTGTTAAAAACGCTGGAAGAGCCGGGCGACCGCATAGTTATTATTTTACTGGCAGAGCATTATTTAAAACTGCCTGCAACCATCCGCAGCCGCCTGCAGCATTTTGCTTTAGACCGCATTAGCGCAGCCCAAAGCGATGAGTTTATGCAGGCGCATTTGCCGCAAAGCAGCGCGCCGCAGCGCCAGCTGCTGATGAATTTGTCGAATCAAATGCCGCTCCAAGCCATTACGCTGTCGGCGCAGGAATGGCTGAATTTGCGCCAAGACTTTGTACAGGATTGGCTAAAACTGGTTAAGCAAAAAAATATGCCGGTAGCTACTGCGACAAAATGGACTAAAGCTTTGAGTTTTGGTGATTTCAGTCAAATGTTTGAATACTTGTTGTCTGATTTGATTTGTGTCAAGCTCAATCAGGATGTAAAAAATATTGATATCAACTTTTACGATTTAGCTGAGCAGTACAGCCTAGAGTCGCTTTTTGGTTTGTATGAAAGTTTGCAGCAATCTAAAAAATACATTGAACAAAATGTGCAGAGCAATTTGGTCATAGATCAGCTCTGCATTCAATTAATGAATATTCAATAAATCAAGAAAGACTGTACGATTAGGGGAAAACAATGCAGCCACGTATGGGCGGGATAATACAAGCCGCTATTCCAGATGTAGAAACGCTATTTGCCAGTTATATGCCGTATGTTGTTGGCGGTGGTCTGTTTGTGCCATCGAAACAGCCGGTGAAGATGGGAGAGGAAGTTTTTGTGCTGACAACTTTGCCTGAACAGTCGCAAAAAATTCCGCTGACAGGAAAAGTCATTTGGATCTCACAAAAACAAAATGGCGTCAAACCTCAAGGTTTTGGGATTCAGCTTGCTGGAGAAAAAGGCGTTTATTTCAAATCTGAAGCAGAACGTATACTCGCAGGACTTAAAACTGAAGGACGCAGAAGTTACACTATGTAGAGTTACACCTTACTCATTATAGGTACTTATTGTGTTTACCGATACTCATTGTCATTTAACCATGCTTGATCTTACGCCTTATGGCGGAGATTTGGATCAGGCGCTGGCGCAGGCTCGAGAAGCAGGGGTATCCCGCTTTATGAGCATTTCTGTGGATTTGGATGATCATATCGCTTTGGCGGAAATTGCGGCGCGTCATGCAGACGTTGGTTATTCGGTCGGCGTGCATCCCTGTGAAGATCCAGCAACAATGGCCCGCGCGACCACAGAATATCTGGTTGAATTGGCGCAGCCGGAAAAGGCATGGGCTTTAGGTGAAACCGG
>JASLHF010000186.1 GCA_030152275.1 Acinetobacter sp.
CCTAAATCCGGCAGACCATAAGAGTAGTTCGCGACACCGGCACCCGAAACATAAATGGCCTTGTAGCCCACCTGTTTGGCCATCATCGCTGCATAAGCGTTGACTGTACCGATGATTTGTAAGGGTTTTTCAACTTCCAGCGCTTGTCTAAATCTTAAGCCTGCAGACGTTTGTTCTGTCATATTCCTTTCCACAGTGGTCTGTTTATTTATTGAGGTTTGAGTATAACCATAAATATTCAGCTCGCTATGACCCATTAGAATTTTTACTCTAAAACTTTAGTCAAATATTTTTGAAATATATAATATTATTTCGTTACAGCATGGTTATCTTTTACACCTCGAAGGCTGCAGAAACTTGTACAAACTTTTGCTATAATTTCAAGTAATTTTTTAATTTATAGTTTTAATTTTTCCAATATATGCAAGATTTACAGTTAGAACCCATCGCCCGTGATTTACCGCAAACCAAGCGCGGTCATGAACGTTGTGTTGCACTTTTAGAAAGCGCTGCCGAGCTATTTCTAAAATTTGGCTATGAAGCTGTTTCTTTAGACGATATTGTGAACCATGCAGGCGGCTCTAAAGCCTCGATCTATAAATATTTCGGCAATAAAGAAGGTTTATTTAAAGCCATTTGCGATTATCGCCGTGATCAATTTTTTAATGACATCTGTCAGCCCTTTGAAGTCACGCAAACGGATTTCCGCAGTTATCTGATTAAAACCTTAATGAACTTTCAACGTCACTTAAATCAGCCAGAAAAAGCTGCATTTATGCGTTTAATCTTAGAACAAAGTCAGCGTAATCCAGAATTAGCGCGGCACATTCATGAACATGGCCCTAAACAAATTCAACAAGCAATTGCAAATGCACTTGAAACCGCAGATAAGCAAGGTTTTCTGGTATGCCATAACCCAATTTTTTCAGCACAACTCTATTTTGGCATCTTGCGTAATATTGAATGGAAAATATTAATGGGACTTCCAGCAGAAGAAACTGATCAAGAAAACATCAACTATATTAGTTATTGTGTAGATCGCTTTCTAGATGGCCACCAAAAGCAATAGTTTTTTTGCAATTTTGCATTTACTTGGTATAGAGTATTCGATTCTCCTTTTCTTTTAACCAACCAACAACTAATTGTTGTTTATTTTTTGATTCAGCAATTATTGTGGAGTAACAATGGCTCTACGTCACTTTCTCACTTTACGCGATTTATCGACTTTAGAACTCAATCAAATTGTACAGCGCGCAATTGAACTCAAGCGCAAACAACATAACAATGAGGTTTTCCAACCTTTCGTTGGCAAAGTCATGGGCATGATTTTTGAAAAATCGAGCACCCGTACCCGTGTATCGTTTGAAGCTGGTATGAGCCAGTTCGGTGGCAGCGCAATTTTCCTTTCATCACGTGACTCTCAATTAGGCCGTGGTGAACCCGTTGAAGATTCTGCACGTGTAATTTCAAGCATGCTCGATATTGTCATGATTCGTACTTTCGGACACGACATTGTTGAACGTTTTGCCTCTTATTCAAAAGTTCCTGTGATTAATGCATTAACAGATGATCACCACCCTTGCCAATTACTGGCAGACGTACAAACTTTTGTTGAACACCGTGGTTCAATCGAAGGTAAAACCGTTGCTTGGATTGGTGATGGCAACAATATGTGTAATTCTTATATTGAAGCTGCGCACATGTGGGGCTTTAAATTAAAAATTGCTGCGCCTAAAGGTTATGAACCGAAGCCAGAATTCCTAACTGAATTTGCGCACTGTGCAGAACTTGTCAGCTCTGCTGAAGATGCTGCTGTAAATGCCGATCTTATTGTGACTGACGTTTGGGCAAGTATGGGACAGGAAGAAGAACAAAAAATCCGTGAAAAAGCCTTTGCTGACTATCAAGTAAATGAACGTTTAATGGATTTAGCTCACCCAGATTGCTTGTTCATGCACTGTTTACCTGCTCACCGCGGTGAAGAAATTTCAGAAAATATGCTGGATCACAAAAATGCTGTGGTGTGGAATGAAGCTGAAAACCGCTTACATGCACAAAAAGCATTGGTTGAATTCTTGTTGAATGAAAACCTTAAAAAATAAGCAATAATTTGATTAAAAAAAGCACCTTTGGGTGCTTTTTTTATAAACGCATGTTTTAATAAAACCATAAATTTTATAAGCGATGATAAGCGACACTCTCCATGCTATTTAAAAAAACTGGCCTGTGCCTTGCTGTGGTTCTCAGCACTTCCTTATTCCAAGTTCAGGCATCTGAATTTGATCAGTATCTGCAATCTAAACAAATCATTGATAAAAATTATAAAATTATCAAACCCGATACATTGAATGAGCTGTTAGCTGTTCTCAGCGCAGAAGACTCTAAAACCCTGCCATTGGAAGTGGATAATAATACGGTGATTGAACAGCTGGGCTTATATGCCAACCGTACCGAACTAAAAGGTCTGATTATCACCCCGGATTTTACTCAGTTTGAACAGGATTTAGGCCATAAAGAAGTCAAAAAACTGATCATGAAAAACCTAATTCAAAGCTGCAATATTTTCTATGAGCACCATTATCAGCAGAAAAATCCTTATACCGTGTTTTTAAAACTAACTTCTGCAAAAAACAGCTACAATCTTGAGTTAAAGCAGGCTGACTGCGGTTTTCAATAAGCAATGCGGGTGATTTTCGAAGCCATTTTGAAGATCACTCATTATTTATTTTGCTTCAAACATTTTAAAATATGAAAAATAATTATAAATTTAAAATATTATCTGCATTTATCGCACTATTGTTTCTATGCATCGCCTGCAATCAAGCACTAAATCATTTGGATATACATCTTGATTTGTATTCAGATTATGGCACCATGACGCCCGAAAAACAGCGCATCATCTTTAGTCAGCCACAGCAGGCCAAAGCCTATTATAAAGCCATTATTCCCATACCCGGCGTAACCGCTACATAAGCCAATGCAGCTTCCTGCTGCTGCCATGCTTGAAGGAAAATTTCATTTCTCAGCCAATTCAAGGCACTGCAGATCTTGCTAAGCGCAGTATTGATTTCCATGTACCTGAATATCATAGATGGTTATACAAACTCAGCAGCTTCAGCTACACATTGCCGGAAACAAATCCTAAGAATAGACAGCCTTTAACTTTAGAAGGTCAATTTTTAATTCAAACCCCTTTCACCGCCGGTGGCGGGCATGTACTGCAGCAGGCCATTAACATTGGCACTAGCTATGAAGGCCTTCAAGGCACATTACAACTCAGCAAGCCTGGCTATGAAACCAGTGCGAATGCAAGTTCAGATTTAATTCTCGATAACCATTCACCGCCCTATCAATTTGCGAAACATCACCCTTATTGGGGCTATATGCAAAACAGCAATATTCGATATTTGAATAATGTTCAAAGCAGTGACCATAGCGCTGCACTCAAAAACAGCATTCCCAATGCAGACGAAGTCTATGAAGCGCACAAATATACGGTTCAGCTTGAGCAGCTGTATTTTGAAAACTATGTTATTCGGGCTAAGCTCAAAGACAGCAGTACTTGCGCTGAATACCCAAGTTTCGAATACAACATGTTTTATATTAATGGCAATTTGGTTAATTATACGTCAACACAAACAGATCAAACCGCCTGCAAAACGCACTATAAAAGCCTCAGCCGTTTTGAAAATGGCGATATTGACAGTTTTGGACACAGTGTTTATGACAACAAAAGCAACCGCATGCACTATGCTGAATGGAATTATTTATGCCCCAAACAAAGGCAGTCTTTATTAGGCCAATGCGTGCTGGCCAAATCTGACCTCAAAGAGATTCAGCAGATTGAAGCTGACAGCCGGCGCATTGTGAAATGGTTCCAGCCTTGATACAAATTTAAAGCTGATGCCTTAACTCATCCTCATATATAAAAGCAGCTTATCGAATCAGCCCCTGAGGCTGTAAAATAATTAAAGCAGCCCCTGCCAACACCACAGCTCCGCCTAACATATCCCAACGGGACAAACTGACCTGATCGACAAACTTGAGCCACATTAATGCAGTAAAAATATAAATACCGCCGTAGGCTGCATAAATACGCCCTGAAGCTGCGGGATGCAAGGTAAGTAACCAGACAAAAATACCTAATGCCAAAGCAGTTGGAATCCACAACCATTGGGATTTATGTTGATTCAAAATCAAATAGGGAAAATAACAACCTAAAATTTCCATGACTGCCGTAATCAGAAAAAGACCAAAGGTCATTAATAATTTACCGATTTGTATATCCATTCAGTCAAGTCCAACAATTTAATCAAAGATCAGCACATAAAAAACCCGTGCGAACACGGGTTTTCATCATTACGCTAAATTAGGCAGGTTCAGCCGTTTGATCTTCAAACACTTCAAGTTTCAAGCCCACAGCTTTACCATTTTCTTTTTTCACAGAAACAGCCACATTGCCGCCGTGTTCTGCCAACTCACCAAACAGAATCATTTCTGCAAGCGGTTTTTTCAAATGCTCTTGAATTAAACGCTGCATAGGACGCGCACCCATCAAGCGGTCATATCCTTGCTCTGCCATCCATTCACGCGCATCTTGATCGACTTCAAGAATAACTTTCTTGTCATCAAGTTGAGCTTGAAGTTCAGTTAAAAACTTATCTACTACACTTTCAATAACGGTTGTTGGCAATGCTTTAAATTGAATCACGCCATCCAAACGGTTACGGAACTCTGGCGAGAAGGCTTTTTTCATCGCATCTTGGTTATCACGGCTGTTGTCTTGCTCTTTAAAACCGATACTCACGCGCGAAATACTTTCTGCGCCAATATTGGTGGTGAGAACAAGCACGACATTACGGAAGTCCGATTTACGACCGTTATTATCAGTCAATGAACCGTGATCCATAATTTGCAATAACAAGTTAAAGACATCTGGATGCGCTTTTTCAATTTCATCAAGCAGCAAGACACAATGCGGATTTTTGTGAATCGCATCGGTGAGTAAACCACCTTGATCAAATCCTACATAACCCGGAGGCGCGCCAATCAAACGTGATACCGCATGGCGTTCCATATATTCAGACATATCGAAACGCACCAGCTCTACACCCAGCAGTTTTGCCAGCTGTTTGGTCACTTCGGTTTTACCCACGCCCGTTGGGCCGGCAAACACAAAACTCCCCACAGGTTTATCTGGAGATTTTAAACCTGCACGTGACAGTTTAATCGCAGATGAAAGCGCTTCAATCGCTTCATCTTGACCAAACACTACGCGTTTAAGGTCACGTTCAAGATTTTCCAGTACGCTCTTGTCATCTTTAGACACTGTTTTCGGCGGAATACGTGCAATTTTCGATACGATATCTTCAATATTTTCCACTGAAATCACCGTATCGTCCTGCTCTGCTTTCAAACGACGCTGCGCACCTGCTTCATCAATGACATCAATGGCTTTGTCTGGCAAGAAACGATCATTAATAAACTTCGCAGAAAGTTCAACGGCAGAAACCAGTGCTTGATCTTCATATTTCACATGGTGGAAATCTTCAAATTTCGCTTTTAAACCACGCAGAATATCAATGGTTTCTGAAATTGATGGTTCATTGACATCAATTTTTTGGAACCGACGCGATAAAGCATGATCTTTTTCAAAAACTTGACGGTATTCTTGGAAAGTCGTAGAACCAATGCAACGCAGTGTACCATTTGCCAAAGCTGGCTTGATCAAATTCGATGCATCCATCGTACTGCCCATGCTTGAGCCTGCACCAATGATCATATGAATTTCATCAATAAATAAAATCGCTTCTGGTTTTTTCTTCAATGCATTTAACAGTTGTTTCAAGCGTTTTTCAAAATCACCGCGATATTTGGTGCCTGCAACCAGCGCGCCAATATCCAAACTGTAGACTTCGGCATTTTCCAGCGGTTTTGGCGCTTTACCATTCACAATTAACCACGCCAGGCCTTCAGCAATCGAGGTTTTACCTACACCCGGATCACCCACCAGCAGTGGATTATTTTTGCGGCGGCGGCAAAGGATTTGCGCTGTACGCTCAATTTCTTTTTCACGGCCAATTAAAGGATCTGTCTTGCCTTTTTGTGCTTCAACATTCAGATTTGTCGTGTAAAGTTCAAGCGGTCCTGCATTTGCAGAAGATGAAGTTTCTCCATCCAACTCTTCTATTTCTTCTTCCTGCTGCACTTCTTCTTTACGGGTGCCATGCGAGAGATATTGAGTCAAAGTTAAACGGTTGATTTGATGGCGTTTTAATAAATAAACCGCAAACGAGTCACGCTCTGAATACATAGCCACCAAAATGTCTGCACCTTCAACAGTTCGGTCTGTACCGCTAGACTGCACATGGAAAATGGCACGCTGTAAAATACGGTCAAAACTTTCGGTTGGATGAGGCGCTTGATCGCTGTTTTCTCCAAGCTTAGGCGTATGCTGTTCGACGTATTCTTCAAGTTCTTTGCGAAGCACGATAATGTCTGCGCCGCAAGCTTTTAACGCATTTACAGCAGAGTCGTTATCAAGTAAAGCCAATAATAAATGTTCTACCGTCAGAAACTCATGTCTCTTTTGACGAGCCATGCTGACAGCCAAACGTAGAGATACTTCTAATTGACGACTGAGCATGCAACCCCCTTAATCTTTGGGCTCAATCTGGCAAAGTAAAGGATGACCTTGAGACCGAGCGTAATTATTGACTTGGTTTGCTTTAGTTTCCGCAATGTCCCGCGGATAAACGCCTGCTACACCTTTTCCTTCATAGTGTACAGTTAGCATTACTTGAGTCGCTTGGTCAAGATTCATTGCAAAGTATTGTTGTAAAATTTCAATTACAAAGTCCATTGGGGTGTAATCATCGTTCATTAAAACGACAGCATACATCGGCGGACGCTTCAGCTCAGGACGAGCCGACAGCACCGCCGTATTTGAATCCGCCTCTTCATGCGTTTCATTACCTAAACGCGGACTGAGATGCCAATCAACCAGCCCTGTTTCATGGAATGAGTTTTTAATGTCAGATAAGTTAATTTGACGTTTGTTGGTTCGCATAAGATCTTCGATTCACACTTTAGTTGGCATTGGCTTCAGCCTGAGGAATTTCTGAAAGGAAAGCGGATTGATTCTCTACCGGCTGGCCTTTTGCCCAGCTGAAACGGCGTACAACCTGTTTTCCAGCGCCATTTAAACGCACTTCAAGAAATTCTGGGCTAAAACCTTTTGGCATAGTCCAGCGCCCAGTCAGGCGCTCATTATTATCAAAATTAAAATTGCGGTCTTCCATAGGCACAGACAGCACTTCCGTACCCTGAATCAAGCGCAGCTCCACACTGCCTGAGGCTCGGCTTTTACCGGGGCTCACCTGCATTAAATCCAGTTGATATTCATAGGCGTTTTCAGGCAGAGGCTTAATCGCAATATGCTGTACAGCTAAAGCGATCCCACCGCGCTGACGCAGCACTTCACGGTAAATCACGCCTAAACTTTCTGCTTGTTCCTGCGCATCGCGCGACTTATTTACCGCAAGGTTCAGTTCTGTGGCATTAGTAACCGCAATATCACGCTCCTGAACAGCCGCATTAAGGCTCTTATTAAGAGAGGCTAAATCAGTTTTTTGCTTTTTGACAACTTCAACCAACTGCTCAGCATCTGCGTCATAGCCGACAACCGTTAAGCCTTGACGGTGACCGACCGTGTAGCCCAGCAATCCGCTGCTGAGAACCAGCACTACTGCACCAATTGCCAGCGGCATATTGGTTTGCAAGAACGGTTTTTTTTCGCTTGCATTTGGCTGTGACGTAATTTGTGAATCTGAGTTTGGCATTATCGTCTCTTATTTTGATTTATTCCAAAACACACATTTAAATCGAAATCTAAATGTGTGTGAAGTTTTAAAACGTTTCTTATGGTAATAAGCCAATGCCTTGCAGGCCTTCGCTTTCAGCAAAATTAAACATTAAGTTCATATTTTGTACAGCTTGGCCGGCAGCACCTTTCACTAAGTTATCTTGCGCAACAAGAATCACCAGTTTTTTCGGCTGCGGTTTATACAGCGCGATGCGTAATTGGTTTGCACCACGAACTGTACGAGTTTCTGGTGAACTGCCTGCTGGCATTACATCAACAAATTGCTCATTTGCATAAAATGCTTCATACAAGCTTTGTAAGTCAGCTTCAGCACCTGCATCAGTCAAATCAATATAGATTGTACTGAGCATACCGCGAATCATTGGCACTAAATGCGGTACAAATAAAATTTCGTTAAACACGCCTTTTTGACCTGAAATATTTTCCAATGCTTCCACAATTTCAGGGTGATGGCGATGACCTGCAACGCCATAAGCCTTGAAGTTATCTGCATTTTCAGAATAAATCATGCCTAGGCTTGCTTTACGGCCTGCGCCTGATACACCCGATTTTGCATCGATAATAATACTTTCAGGTTTCACCAATGCGTCAGCTTTGAGCACGGGCGCTAAACCAAGCTGTACTGTTGTTGGGTAGCAGCCTGGGTTACCAATCACATTGGCCTGTTTGATTTTTTCACGGTTAAGTTCCGACAAACCGTAAACTGAATCTTTTAATAGTTCTGGACATGCATGGTCTAAACCGTACCATTTTTCAAACTGAGCTAAGTCCTGCAAACGGAAGTCAGCGGCAAGGTCAATGACTTTAGTATTTGCTGCAACTAACGCTTCGGCATGTTTCATTGCTACGCCATGCGGTGTTGCAAAAAATACAACGTCACATTGTTTGAGTTCTTCGATATTTAGGTCTGAATAGCAAAGGTCTGTATGTCCACGTAAGCTTGGGAACATATCGTCAACACGACGACCATTTTCAGTACGTGAAGTCAGAACTTTTACTTCTGCATTTGGATGTCGTAGCAATAGACGCAACAATTCAACGCCTGTATACCCTGTTCCACCGACAATACCTACTGAAATCACGCTATTTACCTCTATGCAAAGTATCCATTTCCAAGTTCGCTAGTATGACAGGAAGTTCGGATTTTCTGAACTGTTTTGCTATAGCATCCTTCTATTTTCTAATATTTTTAATGTTTACATAAAAAGTAGGGCTTAAAATACTTTTCAATAACTTTTAACGCCCAACTTTATTATGAATAGGCTGCATTTTTAAGATCAAATACATTTCTAAAGCATAAGCAAGGCAAGCTTGGTCAGGTTCAAAGCCAATTGTGATAATTGCACCTGCATCGACAAGTCTTTTATCGACCGGTCCATAATGGTCATTTGCCTTATCAATCCATCTGCAATATTTCATAACTCGATCGCTTAAACCATTTCCCGAATACCTACCACCAACTTTAGAAGCGCCTACTCCAATATAAGTAATTTCACTTCCTTTGATGAAAGCATAAACACCTTGTTTGTTATAATTAGGAATTGGCCTGAAACGAGTATCAATATCCGACCATTGCGGTGCATCACCTAATTCTTTGACATTCCAATGTAGCTTAAAAAACAATTCAGTAAATTCTTTAAGTGATTTTAGAGTAGGTTCAGTCATATTTATTTTCTGTTTTATAAAGTCAACCAATATCATCATATCTTTCAAATACTAAGTATGCAAAAAGAGTTAATTTTGAAAAAATTAAATGACCTTTTTTTCACCACCACCAAGGCATTGGCGTACTTTTTAATAATTTTCGATGCTCCTGAAAATTGGCATCATGCTTGGCCACTTCTGCCCAAAAATTTGAACTATGATCAAAATGCTTGGTATGTGCCAACTCATGTACGGCCACATATCGCGCGATTTCCAACGGGAAAAGCACTAATCCGCTATTTAGCATAATGTCGTGTTTTGCAGAACAACTGCCCCAGCGGGTTTTGGGTTGACGGATATTACAACCATGAAATAGCAAGCC
>JASLHF010000034.1 GCA_030152275.1 Acinetobacter sp.
GGGATTTATAGCGGTTCTTCTGCGCGCATGCAGAAGCTGGCAGAAACGACAAAAAGTTATCCGAATATTCATTGGTCAAACCGCATACATATAGACGATTTAGCGCGTTTCTTGGTGTTTATGCTTCACGTGGAACATGCAGTAAAATCATATATTTGTACCAATAATCATCCGCAGCCGCTTCACGCGCGGATTTTAGAGCTGCAACGCTCATTGGGTTTACCTGAGCTGGTTTTGCAAAGTGAGAGGGAAACAGGGAAGAGGATTTTTGCAGAGCGGATGGTGGTATGCGGGTTTGGGTTAGAGTATAGGGATAGTTAATGTTTTGTCAGCTTGTGCTGTTTATGCTGATTTTAGGGAAATTTACAAATATGAGAAAAGAGTTAAGAGAAATATTTATTCATGGATGTAATGAGAAAATTGCGAAAAAAGGAGATAGCGTAGGTTTATCTTTCTATGCTTTTTTTAAGAATAAAAATGATAATCCTGAGCTTTTAATGGAAGCAGCTACTTGGTGGATCATGCAGCATAAATTAGATCATTTTGAAAAAGCCGTAAAAATTAAAGCACTTGTTTTAAGTGAGTCTTCGCCTAATTCAACATAATGGCGCTTATATGAATCCTTTAAGGTTTTATCTGCTTATCGCTTTGCATGGGTAAACAGATCAGGATGAGGGGGCAAATTTTATAAAAAACCTTATCCCTCTTTATCTTAGCTCTCTATGAGAGCTGTGCTCAATTGCCAGCTCAATAGAAAACCTCTCCTTGCGCAATGGCACTGCTCATCTGCAAAAGGAGAGGGTTAGGCTTTTATTTCTTTTTGCGCTTTAAACGTTTCTTGGCTTGTTCCGCTGCCACTTTGTCCAGCGCGTCTTTTAGTTCATCATCACTAAAGGTCGTAATGTGCTGCAGCATCTGCAGGGTCACATCATCCAAGACCAAATTGGCGTACTGCGCAACGTTTTTAAAGCTGTCGTCAAAAACAATTGAGCCTTCTTCATTTTTACTGATATAGCCTTGTTCTGTCAGCACCTTAATAAAGCTTTGGAACAGCGCTTTATCAAAGAATTCAGGCGAATTGAATTCATACAGCACTGACAGGCGCTGACCCACCAAATGGCTGAGTTCTTCGACCTGACGGGTCGAAATATTGCCTGAACCGCGCTGGGTAATGAGCGCCAGCGTCATATAATAACGTTCTAGGCTTTGCATTACAGGTGCAGCCAGCACCACCAGCTGGTTATGATCTTCACTGTTCGGCAATGGCGACAGCAGATTGCCTTCAGCATCTTCCGAAATCAGTTTGGCTTGTACCAGCGCTTCTGCATAAGCGCAGATCTGATCTTTCAGCTCATCATCTTTCCATTTCAGGAACAGTTCAGCTTTTAAGAATGGATACAGCGTGCGGATCACATTGATCAAATCGCCGCGGCGGATTGAACCGTTATGTTCAACCAGCGCTGCAATTAAGGACGGCAGAATAAAGGCGTGCAGGATATTGTTGCGGAAGTAAGTCAGCAGCACTGCTTGATTGTCTGCAATGGCAATAATATCGCCTAAGACATGCTTGACGCGTTTAATCAGTTTCAGCTTTAAGCCATAAGCAATAATTTCTTTGCCCGACAGCGGCGTTACCTGCATGCGCGCGTCATACGGCAGAGCTGTCAGCAGATTGCGGTAAGTGTCGAGCTGTTTGATGCAGATTTCTTCATCCAATGTGTGTTTTGGTGTCGCCAGTAAAATCAGCGACAGCAAAGACACAGGATTAATCACAGCAGCGCGGTTAATGTTTTCTAAAATCGCGTGCGCAGAGCTGTTCACAGCATCAGATACTTCTTGAGGAATCGGCGCATCATTGCTTTCAACTTTAATGTTGTCTGCGCCATGCCGTTTCAGCATGTCATCCAAGAAGACCGGTTCGCCAAAGTTCACATGCACTTTGCCAAAGATGCGTTCAATTTTGCGCAAGGTTTTCACTATGCCTAAAATTGATTCGCCTTCTTTCGGCTTGCCGTTCATTTCACCGACATAGGTTGCGCCTTCCATCAAGCGCTCATAGCCGACATAGGTCGGCAGGAACACAATCGGCTTCGCGCGGTTGCGCAAATGTCCATGCACAGTCATGGCCAGCATGCCGGTTTTTGGCGGCAGCAGACGGCCAGTGCGTGAACGTCCGCCTTCAATAAAGTATTCCAATGGGGTATTGCGCGACAGAATGCTGTACAAATATTCTTTAAATACCGTGGTGTACAAACCATTGCCGCGGAAAGAACGGCGGATAAAAAATGCTCCGCCGCCACGCAGAATTTGCCCGACAAACGGCATGTTTAAATTATCGCCAGCAGCGATATACGGCACCATCAAGCCGCGCTTATAAATGACATAAGACAGCAGCAGGTAGTCGATATGGCTGCGGTGGCAAGGGGTATAGACAATTTCATAGTCTTTGGCCAGTTCACGCACCGTGCTGAAGTTATGCACTTCGACGCCGTCATACAGCTGTGTCCATAATCGGGTCAGCGCCAAATCTGCAAAACGCACAGTAGAATGCGAGTAATCCGATACGATTTCATTTAAAAAACCAATCGCGCGGCGCTCTGCTTCGACCATGCTGATTTTGCTGCGAATGCTTTCGCGGCGGATCGCATCCTGCACATCCGGCGCTTTAATCAGGCCATGCATGACATTGCGGCGGTCAGACAAGTCAGGCCCCAGCACCACTTCACGCTGTCCGTCCAAATAGTCATTCAGCGCGCTGATGATATATGTAGCCGGAGATGAGTTCGGATGTGTGGTTTTGGCGTAGTCCACCAGTTCACGCAAAGATTGGCCTTCATGAAATTCGATATAGGTTTGACGGCCATGCAGGCCAATATTGACCAGCTGCTTGACTTTGCTTGGCGTAGACCATGTATCGGTAAACAGCAGTTTCAGCCATGAATCTTCCTTTTCCGGATCTCGGCCCCACAGCAGGGTCACAGGAATCAGCTCAACATCCAAATCCGGCTGCTGTTCTAAGGCTTCGATCAGACGCAGCAGGCGCGGCGGAAATGCGTGCGGCGGCGGATTCAGCAAATTGTTGCCGTCACGGTGCTGCAGGAAGAGTACAGAGGCTTTTTCGATATGGCTGCCCAGCACCAGCGGATTTAATGCGGGCTGCATTTGTAAACGCCGGGTTTCACCGTCTACCACCAGCGCGTTGCTTCGTGAGTGATTAAGCAAAACATAGCAGACAATTTTTTGTGCGGAGCTTGCGCTGTCTTCATTCTGAGCAGCCGGCGCTGCCGGAACTTCTCCCAGAACGTGCGGTGTTACTACAAGGTCAATTAGCTTGCTGGAAAGCTTTCTATACATTTGACCAAAACCACTTTTGGACATACAAACTCCTGAATTACGGCCAACACCCCAGAAAAGCTGAGGCGGTCGGCTATTTTGTGTAATTGTACTGAAAAACAATATGTCATTTTCTGACAAATTGCTTTCTAAGTATAAGATTTTATCGTTAAAAAGCGTATTTTAAGCTGAATTTTGCATATTTTTGCTGTGACAGCGCAGTCAGTCAATCTCTAGTGATTTGATCTGAATTTATGGCAAAATAGAATTCTGCTGCGCAATTTGCGTTTAGCCCGGTTTTGGGCATCCCACCAAATAGAATAGGTTGATTATGAACGCCTTAACACAAGAACTTGTTGAACTGCTGAGCTTGGAGAAACTGGAAGAGAATATTTTCCGCGGGCAAAGCCGCAATTTGGTCGGCAAGCGTGTGTTTGGCGGTCAAGTGTTAGGGCAGGCGCTTCGGGCGGCATCCTATACCGTTGACCGTCCTGCACATTCGTTACATGCCTATTTTCTGTATGGCGGTGATATCAATGCGCCGATTATTTATGAAGTTGACCGTCTGCGTGACGGCAAAAGCTTTGCTAGCCGTCAAGTCCGGGCGATTCAGCACGGCCGCACCATTTTTACTGCAATGGTGTCTTTTGCCGGAGCAGAAGATGGCTTGAATTATCAGATTGCAGAGCCGGATTATCCTGCGCCGGAAAGCCTGAAAAATGAAGCCGAACTGAAACAGCAAATGGTGGCTTTTGTCCCAGAGAATGTCCGCGCCAGCTTTATGCGTGACCGGCATGTTGAAATTCGCCCGATCAATCCGAGCAACCCTTATCAGCCGCAGCCGGAAGCGCCAAATTATGCACATTATCTGCGTACGCATGATGCAATTGCGCCAGAAGTGGATGAAATTGCGCTGCATCAGGCCATTGCTGCTTTCTATTCAGATTTTACCTTAATGACCACTGCGCTGCGTCCGCATGGGCTAAGCTATTTATCGCCTAGCCTGCAATGCGCGAGCATTGACCATGCTATGTATTTTCATAAACCTTTCCGCGTTGATGAGTGGATGCTGTATGACATGGATGCAACCATCAGCGCTAATTCACGCGGCCTGAATTTTGGCCGTATGTGGCAAAATGGCGAATTGGTGTGCAGCACTGTACAGGAAGGTTTAATCCGCTTGCGCGAGATTGAAACGCAATAGAAGGCCATCTTTATTTTAAAGCTAAAAGCCGGAACATGATTTCGGCTTTTTGAGGCGGGAATTTAGGTGGACATTAAAAACCGAAGCGTTTGCTGAATTTAGATTTATGCTGCTCAGCCTGTATTATGCGGTGACTGCATCGATATTTTAGTAAGGTGAGCAATAGAGCAGTTTTTCCATGCGCTGCCTGTTCTATTGAAAAATGAATGCCATTTTAAAAGCTGATTGGGTGAAATCATAAGCCAGTAGAATGACTTATTTTGCGCAATTTATGCAGCGCATGTGACAAAAAATTCCTCGATTCTGCAGGTTTGGCATGGCATAGTGCCTGCAGGAAGATATAAAAAGCAGTTTGCCATGAGCTTAAATACACAGATTTTAATTGCCGCACTCTTGGGTGTGGCCTTTGGATTTTTTCTTAATCTTTTTCCGCAAACTGAATTTTTTGACGCCAGCCTCTATGGTTTAGGCCTCATGAGCAGCATCTTTATTGGGCTGCTGAAAATGCTGCTGATTCCTTTGATTTTCAGTTCAATTGTGGTGGGGGTATCCAATCTGCAGGCCGGCGGTCAATTGAGCCGGGTTTGGAAAATTACCTTGGCCTGCTGTGTCACGACTACGACACTGGCTTTGATTTTGGGCCTGGCATGCGCGCATATTTTTCAGGTCGGAAAAGGTGTCGACATTGTCATGTTTCAGGATGCGATGAATCAGCATCAGACACCCGATACGCTTACCCCGTCATCATTTTTTACTAACTTTATTCAAAATACTTTAATTAATCCCTTTAAGGCCTTCAGCGATGGTAATGTGCTGGCAGTGGTCGTATTTGCCTTATGTATTGGCGTCGCATTGGTGAAAGGAGGCGACAAATTCCGCAGCGTACGCAAGCTCAGCCAGCAGTTTTTCGACATCATGATGCTGATGATTGGCTGGGTAATGAAATTAGCGCCCTTGGGCATTTTTGCGTTGCTGGCCAAGTTGATTTCTACCGAGGATATTACCGTGCTGAGCCGTTTGGCGGAGTTTGCTGCGGTGGTCACCGGCACTACGATTTTTCATGGCGCTGTGGTGCTGCCGTTGCTGCTGTGGATTTTCGGTAAAATGAATCCAATCACCTTTTTTAAAGGGACACGCGCAGCTTTGATTACTGCCTTTGCCACCAGTTCCAGCTCTGCGACTATGCCGCTGTCGATGAAATGCGCACAGGAAAACTTAGGGGTGCGCCCGCAAACGGCAGGCTTTGTAATTCCGCTGGGTACACAGCTGAATATGGACGGCACGGCACTCTATGAAGCCGCTGCGGCT
>JASLHF010000053.1 GCA_030152275.1 Acinetobacter sp.
GACACAATGCAACACGACGACGCTCACCACCAGAAAGCAAGCTTACATCTGCATCCCAAGCTGGAAGGTTCAAGGCAGCTGCAGCTTGATCCATTTGGTTGCTGAGGTTGTGCGCATCCCATGAATGGATAATCGCTTCAAGTTTTTCTTGCTCTTTTGCCAATGCATCAAAGTCTGCATCTTCTGCTGCATATTCAGCAAATACTTCGTCCAAACGTGCCAAAGCATCCAATGGTTCACGTAAACCATCTTCTACGTTTCCACGGACATCTTTATTTGGATCAAGTGGCGGCTCTTGTTCTAGGTAACCGATTTTGATACCCGGTTGCGCACGAGCTTCACCAGAGAAATCTTTGTCTACGCCTGCCATAATACGAAGCAAGGTCGATTTACCTGCACCGTTTAAACCAAGTACACCAATTTTTGCACCCGGGAAAAATGACAAAGAGATGTCTTTTAAGATTTCGCGCTTCGGCGGAACCATCTTAGACACTCGGTTCATCGTATAAATATATTGGGCCACGCAGGACTCCTCAATAGAAAAACCAAAAGCCGCCCAAATACAAAATCGGGCGAACAAATAACCGCTGGCATTATACGATGAAAGCATTGAAAAAATAAGGGATCACGCGGATTCTCAATAGAATGTTACAACTCCAAGTTTGAACATTTTTTAAACAAACATTTTAGAGCTGAACATTTTGCAGGAAATGCTGAAAATTTCTCATGGATATGAATATTTTAGATATTTATTTCTATAAAGATGCACTTTTTTTCATATGAACAAATGATAGACTGATGCAATATTCAACTGCCTGACGATGATAAACAAGATGACATATAAAGATGAAACTTTAGCAATTCATGCGGGATATAGCCCTGAAGCAACCACTAAAGCAGTTGCTGTACCCATTTATCAAACCACTTCTTACGCATTCGATAATACACAGCATGGCGCTGATTTATTTGATTTAAAAGTTCAAGGGAATATTTATACCCGTATCATGAACCCGACCACTGCCGTGCTGGAACAGCGTCTGGCCGCACTAGAAGGCGGGATTGGCGCATTGGCTTTAGCATCTGGCATGTCTGCGATTACCTATTCAATTCAAACCATTGCCGAAGCGGGCGATAATATTGCATCGGTTTCAACACTGTATGGCGGCACCTACAACCTATTTGCCCATACATTGCCCAAGCAAGGCATTGAAGTTCGGTTTTTTGACTATCAAAACCCAGAAGCGCTGCGCAGCCTGATTAATGAAAAAACCAAATTGGTTTTTGTTGAATCAATTGGCAACCCGCTGGGCAATATTATTGACTTAGAAGCAATTTCTAAAATTGCGCATGAGTATGGCGTTCCGGTTATTGTCGACAATACCGTAGCCACCCCTGCTCTGCTCAAGCCGTTTGAACACGGTGCGGATATTGTGGTGCACTCTCTGACTAAATATATTGGCGGCCACGGCAACTCAATTGGCGGCGCCATCGTGGACAGCGGTAAATTTCCGTGGGGCAAATATCCTGAGCGCTTTAAAGTGCTGAACACACCAGACCCAAGCTATCATGGCGTAAATTATGTCGAAGCGCTGGG
Source organism: Acinetobacter sp. (assembly GCA_030152275.1). Lineage (GTDB taxonomy): Bacteria > Pseudomonadota > Gammaproteobacteria > Pseudomonadales > Moraxellaceae > Acinetobacter. Next base: position 1,595 of record JASLHF010000053.1, read on the forward strand.
CGAAGCGGCTTATATTGCCCGTGCGCGTGTCGTGCCGCTGCGCAATACCGGCGCAGCGATCAGCCCGCTGAGTGTATTTCTCATTCTGCAAGGCTTAGAAACCTTGAATCTGCGTATGGAACGCCACACCTTTAACGCTCAAAAAGTTGCAGAATACCTGCAGGCGCATCCAAAAGTGAAATGGGTGAATTATGCCGGCCTGAAAGACCATCCGCAGCATGCGCTGGCGCAAAAATATGTACAGGGCAAACCGTCCGCTATTTTATCTTTTGGCGTGCAGGACGGCCGCGAAGGCGGGACCCGCTTTATTGATGCGCTGCAGCTGTTCACCCGTTTAGTCAATATTGGCGATGCGAAAAGTTTGGCTTGTCACCCTGCGACCACTACACACCGCCAGTTAAATGAAGATGAACTGAAGGCCGCCGGTGTCAGTATTGATATGGTGCGCTTATCTGTCGGTATTGAGCATATTGATGACTTACTTGCAGATTTAGAGCAGGCCTTAGCCAATGTATAAGGCAATATAAAGACTTAAGTGAGTCTTTGCAGCCCGCCGGCCTCTCCCCAGATAGGCCGGTTTTTTATTTCTTAAAGCGCCCTTCAGCAGCCTTAATTTCTTCTTTTGCTTTTAGCAGACAGCTTTACCCTGAATAACTACACAATAGCGCAGCTTCAACCCATACAGCATTCATCCGCCCTATAGCGGCAAGAACAAATACAACACAAAAGCATGTGATCATCCGCCGTCTAGGCACTACAGATACACTGGTATAAAAAATTGAATTTAAACCCTGCAGTCATCCAAAAAAGCATAAATACAGCAAAGCGTTTAAAGCTCAGCGCTTACAAGAAATTTTACATTTTAATCCAGCTGAATTATGGTGAGCTTTAAAGGTTTTGAACGCAGCGCCGTGACGCCAAAAAATATCTTTTCTTTCCATAAGTTATATGTTAAAAAATCTGTAAACAGGGATTTTAATTTAGAGTAAAAACTCTAAATAATATTGAATTATCAATTACTTATAAAGTGGCTTTTTTAAAATAAATCGCTATCATACGGCTGACTCAAAAATAGCCTTCCGCACAACACCAACAGACCGATAAACGACTACAATAAAATTGATTAACAGGGAAACTTATTGTGAATTCAAGACAGGAAAAACAATTCATTGACCGTGTAAACGGAAAAACGATTTTAATCACCGGCGCATCCAGCGGCATCGGGCTGACCACTGCGCACCGTTTAGCCAATGCAGGCGCGCATGTCCTGCTGGTAGCGCGCACCAAAGAAACCTTAGATGCGGTAAAAACAGATATTGAAGCCAGCGGCGGTAAAGCCGATGTGTTTCCATGCGACTTAAATGATATGGATTCAATTGATGCAGTTGCCAAGGATATTTTGGCATCTGTTGACCATATTGATATTTTAATCAACAATGCAGGCCGCTCTATCCGCCGTGCTGTGCATGAATCCACAGACCGTTTTCATGATTTTGAACGCACCATGCAGCTGAATTATTTTGGCGCTGTGCGTTTAGTGATGAATCTGCTGCCAAAAATGATGATCCGCCGTGAAGGCCACATCATTAATATCAGCTCGATTGGCGTGTTAGCCAACGCAACACGCTTCTCTGCCTATGTCGCTTCAAAAGCTGCACTAGACGCGTTCAGCCGTTGCTTAAGCGCGGAAGTACATTCGCATAATATTGCAATTACTTCTGTGTATATGCCTCTGGTACGCACGCCAATGATTGCGCCAACCAAAATTTATAAATATGTGCCGACGCTATCGCCAGAACAGGCAACCGATCTGATTGCTTATGCCATTATTAAGCGTCCGAAAAAAGTTGCCACCAATTTGGGCCGTTTGGCGTCAATCACCTATTCAATTGCACCGGACATTAACAATAAATTAATGTCAATTGGCTATAACCTATTCCCTAGTTCAAGCGCTTCCGTAGGTGACCAGCAAAAACTGAACTGGGTACAAAAAGCATATGCACGCCTGTTCCCAGGCGAACATTGGTAATGATCCAGCGCCCAACAAATTCGCGTTCATAAAGAAGTCCCGTATGGGACTTTTTTTATTGCACTGCAGTCAACTCAAATATTTTTTGCTACATTGAATTCAAATTCACCCATAACTAACAAGAACAATGAAAATATTAAAAATTGCTGTGATTGGCGCAGGAACCGCTGGACTGGCAACCGCAGCTCTGCTGGCGCAGCAGGGCCATAGCATTTGCTTATTTGAAAAAGCCCCTGCACTAACGCCTTTAGGTGCCGGTTTGCTGCTGCAGCCAGCCGGATTAGCTGTATTTGAACATTTAGGGGTGTTAGAGCATGCACTGCGCCTAGGCGCCAAAGTCACAGGGCTGGAAGGACAGCTGCCTGGCGGCAGCCTGCTGATTAACAGTCATTACCGCCAAGCTGATGACGCATTTTATGGCTTAGGCATTCACCGCGCTGCGCTATGCCATGTATTGGAAAATAAAGCGCGGGAATATGCGCAGCGGATTGAATGGCGCATGCAGCATGATGTGACTGAATTGCTTGAGCATGCTGACAGCATTCAAGTCAACGGAGCTTGGCAAGAACAGTACTTTAGCGAATCTTTTCCCGCTCGCATTTGCGTCCCGCCTCATGGGTCAAACTGAACCGGCCCTATCCATGGGGCGCAAAATGGATAATCGCACCCGAATGCAGTGTGCTGGACCCACAAATTCTGCATCAGTTTTATGACCGTTCGCATATCATGATGGGCGTAATGCCGACCGGCGCCATGCCCTCGCAGCCAGAACAGCGGTTAAGCAGCGTTTTTTGGAGCCTGCCGGCTGATCAATTGGATGGATTTTTAAGGACTGTACAGGCGCAGCAAAAATGGTTGCATCAGGTTTCAAAACGCTGGCCGCAGGCAGCCGAATGGCTTGAACAGGCCATCCCTCACCCCAACCATGAACAGCAATGGCTGTCAGCCCATTACCGCGATGCAGTACTCAGCAAACTCGGCGCCGGACGCATTGGAATTTTAGGCGATGCCGCCCATGCCATGAGCCCGCAGCTTGGGCAAGGCGCCAATATGGCCTTATTAGATGCTTGGGCCATCAGCCAGGCCGTAGAACAGGCCGTTCAATCCAGCTATATACTCAATAGTGAAGCGCTGTGGCAGCATTACCATCAGCTGCGCTTATCTTCGGTACGGTTTTACCAATTTTTTAGCCGCTTGCTGACACCGCTATATCAGTCGCATCATGCTTGGGCTGGCCCGCTGCGCGATCTGTCTTTTGGCGCCATGTATCAGCTGCCTTTTTTCCGCAAAGAAATGGCGCTGACCATTTCCGGACTGAAAACAGGCCCTCTCAGCTGCATGCGCTATGCAGAGATTGCGCACAATACCCGGCGGCAGTCCGCCGGACTGGCGGGTTTAAAATTTGATTAAGAATTAACTCCCCATCATACCCGCTATGGCTTACACTATAGGGCTGCTGCTTAATGCAGCGCGTTTCTTTTGCAATACTTATTTTTTGATACTTATTTTGGTGAAATCCTCATGAACAACCTGCAATGGCTCGATGAAGTAAAATTTAACGAACAAGGCTTAGTGCCTGCTATTGCACAGCATCATCAAAGCGGACGTGTGCTGATGGTGGCGTGGATGAACCGTGAAGCCTTGGCGCTGACAGCTGAAAAAAGCCAAGCGGTGTATTTCTCGCGCTCCCGCAATAAATTGTGGCATAAAGGCGAAGAGTCCGGCCATTTTCAGACTGTGCATGAAATCCGCTTAGACTGCGATGCTGACGTGATTATTTTACAGATTGAACAGCACGGCGGGATTGCTTGCCATACAGGGCGCGAGTCATGTTTTTACCGCAAACTGACTGCCCATGGCTGGGAAATCGTTGATGCGCAAATTAAAGATCCGTCTGCTATTTACGGCGCAAAATCCAGCAATCCGCATACACTTGCTATGAACGCTTCAAATGCGACATCAGAACAAGTTGATGTATTGTTCTATCTGGGTCAAATGATGGCGGAACGCAAACAAGCTGATCCGGATTCATCATATGTGGCCAAGCTGTATCATAAAGGCCTGAATAAGATTCTCGAAAAAGTCGGTGAAGAAAGTGTTGAGGCGATTATCGCCGCCAAAGATTTCAAATCCGAAGCCAATGAAGACAATAAAAACGACTTAATCTATGAAGTTGCAGATTTATGGTTCCATACCATTGTGATGCTGGGCTATTTTGACCTTGATCCGCAATTGGTGCTGAACGAATTGGCGCGCCGCCAAGGCTTGTCCGGATTGGCTGAAAAAGCCAGCCGCAGCCACTGAACCGGCACACTGCAGTGACTGAAAACACCAAACCCAGCGCGACCTATGAGCAGGCAACAGCCATAGATAACGCGCGCCTAGGCAAATCATTCAAAGTGATTGCCTATGCTGGCACCGGTAAGACCACAACACTGCAAATGATCAGTGACGCCATGCCGCAGCGCCGCGGCATGTATCTGGCCTTTAACAAAGCCATTGCCAGCGAGGCGCAGCAAAAATTCCACCGCAATGTAGACTGCCGCACCTTTCACTCGCTGGCCTTCCGCAGCGTTCCACGTGGAGTCACCGATAAACTGCGTCTGCCGCGCCTTAGCCCAAGCTTTATTGCTAAAGAATACCGCCTGACGCCAATTACACTGCGCCGCATGATGGGCGGACGTTACGAACAATACGTGCTGATGCCGTCACGTTTGGCCAGTTTAGTCGCCAATGCGGTCAGCTATTTTTGCTCGACCAATTCTCAGTATCCAGCGCCGCGCCATTTGCAGGCGCCCAGCTGGCTTCATCCCGACGATATAGACGCCTTGCAGAAGCATTTGTATGCTGCCATAGAGCGGCGCTGGCTGGAATCTATTGATCCAAATCATCAAGCCGGGATCGGACATGATATTTATTTAAAGCTGTGGGCGCTGTCTGAACCCACTATTCCTGCAGATTATGTGCTGTTTGACGAAGCGCAGGATGCCGACCCGCTGATGCTGGGCATTTTATTGAAACAGCGCAGCACGCAGGTGATTTATGTCGGCGATGCGCATCAGCAGATTTACGCGTGGCGCGGCGCTGTCAACGCGATGCAGCAGCTGCCGCTGCCTGAATCACGCCTGACCACGTCTTTTCGTTTTGGCGAAGAAATTGCGCTGAATGCCAATGCCATTTTAGGCGCGCTGAATGAAACCGTGCCGCTCTTAGGCAATCCGCTGATGAACTCCAAAGTGGTCAATAAACCGCATACGAAAATGCGTGATGCGATTCTTTGCCGCACCAATGCGCGCGCGATGGAACTGCTGCTGGCTGGACTGGTGCAGGGTGAAAAAGTCAGCCTGCAGGCTGACCATGCCAAACTGAACCGCTTTGTTGATGCAGCTGCGATGTTAAAACAGGGTAAACGCGTAACGGATGTGCCTGAACTGGCATGGTTTAATTCATGGCATGATGTGCATGAGTACTGTGAAACCAATGACGGCAGTGACATTAAACCGCTGGTTAAGCTGGTGGACGATCATGGGACAGACCCGCTGAAGCGCGCACTGGCCAAAATCACCCCGATTGGTCAGGCCGACTATATTATCTCAACTGCACATAAGGCCAAGGGTCTGGAATGGAACCGCGTGCATATTGAAGATGACTATCAGTTCAGAGTTAATGACAAAGATTATAAAATTAGTGACGAAGAGTTACGGCTGCTTTACGTGGCTTGCACGCGTGCTAAAGTAAGTTTAAATATTCACCACATCTATGATTTGGTGCAGCAGCTGAAGCGCAATATGCCGCAATCGCTGCGGCGCTCGGTGAGTTAACTTTCTCCCTCCCTTTTGCAGCAGGCGCCTTATGAAACTTGAAACCTTACAACTCAAGCATACGCTGCACTTCAGCGACCTGCTGGCGGAATTCCATTATCATGACTTGCCCATCACGCTAATTTTAGGCGATCAAAGCGCAGGAAAAACCGCTGTGCTGCGTTTTGCCTATCAGGGCTTAACTTGGTTTGCTGCCCGCTACAAAGATCTGCGCACAGCAGGTGTGGTGATGCTTGATCAGGATATTATGCAAAGCCGGCTGCAGTCAAAAATAGATATCCGTGTCAGCTATCCGCCTGAAATGGGCGAACTGTCCAGCGCAGGACGTGCCGCGCCAGCAGACAGCAGCACAGAAGCGCACGAACCGTTTCATTGCGCTTGGCAGCTGTATAAAACCCTAAACAGTCAAGGCATCGGCATAAGTAAGGCAGAAACTCAGCAGCTGGAAGAGCTGGCCGCACGCTATCAGCGCGCGCTGAAAGATGATCCGCTGCTGGGCCTGCCGCTGCTGGCCTACTATCCTGCTGAACGCTTCGTTAACGAATTGAATTTGCTGAATAAAAACAATCCGGCCATTTTTCAGCCTGCGCATGCTTATGAAATTTCCGCTATTCCATTTACCACATTTTCTCGTTTCTTTGAGTGGTTCCGCGAAGTCTGTGATATTGAAAATGCACAGAGCGCGCAAATGATACATGACATTCTCAGCAAAAATAAATTGCCTTCACACAGTAAGCCGGATGATTTTCTAGCCAGCCGTATTGCCCAGGCACAAGCGGAAATCCGCGCGCCGGCGCTGCGCGCTTTGCGCCAAGCCTTAGCTGCGGTCCTGCCGGATTGCAGCAATATTTATCTGCAGTATCAACCCAAACTGCAGCTGATGGTCACTTATCAGGGCAAAACCCTGATGTTTCAGCAGCTGTCCAACAGCATCCGCAATTTAATTGCACTGACCGGTGATATTGTGCGCCGCATGTGTCTGCTGAATCCGCAAAGCCTGTATCCCTGCCAAGAAGGCGATGGCATTCTTCTGATTGATGCCATTGACCACCAGCTCGATCAAAATATGGCGCAGGCAATTTTACCCCGGCTGCATCAAGCTTTCCCGCGCCTGCAGATTATCGCCAGCGGCAACCGGCCGGAACTGCTGGAGCAGGCATCTCGCTTCCAGTGCTTAAAACTCGACAACAAACTGCTGCTGCCGGTGCATACCGAGGAACTCATGCAGCAGTTTGAAGAAATGTACGCGCAGCTGCATCTAGATGAAATTTCAGAACAGGAAGATGATAGCGCTCAGCCTCCACTGCAGGAACCTGTTTACGAAGCCGCAAGCGCAGCCTCAATGCTGGAAATGATACAGCGCCAGCTCAGCGATGAACAGCAGCAGGAATTAATTTTACTGCTGAATAACCCAGAACAGAATGCACACAATCCGTAGCTCTAAAAGGGCCTGCGCTCTCAGCTGATATTAGCCGTACTGCAGCAGAAGGCGTATACGCTTTTTGAATTGCCAAAAGCAGTGAGCAGAATGGACAGCGAGTGGCCTGCCAAACAGTTTCATCCGGCGTATAATATTCGCCAGCTGTATAAAAAAGATTGATGTTGCGCCATGCCTGTAATATGATCGGATTTATTTGCAAATTTCATTATAAAATCGGATTTTGCAATCAATTGCCTGCTGTGCAATACAGCATGTTTAAGCGTTTAGAACACATTGGCTTTCAAGATTGAACATTTTGGATGGCTCCTTGCGATCCTGTGATCTTGAAAGATAAAGATTCACTCTAGGCTTAATGCCTAATCACGACAATGGATACAAGTGTGCTGCCGATAATTATCTTGTTACCTCTGGTTCTAGGCACAACCCTTGTCCTGTGGCTGAAGAAATTCTCCCGCGGGGTAACAGCCTTAGGGGCGATAGGGGTCAGCTTAAGCAGTTTCTTCCTGCTGCTGACTCAAGCCAAAGCCGTACTGCATGGTCAGGCCCTCGCGCAAAGCTGGGCGTGGATACCGCAGTTAGGACTAAATTTCAGTTTCCGGCTAGATGCCTTAGGACTTCTATTCTCCCTGCTGATTACGGGTATCGGCACACTTATTTATATTTATGCCTACTATTATTTAAGCCCCAAAAACTCGCTGAGCAAGCTGTATGTTCTGCTGATGCTGTTTATGGCGGCGATGCTCGGCATTTCTTTGTCTAATAATTTGATGCTGCTGCTGGTGTTCTGGGAATTGACCAGTATTTCATCATTTTTGCTGGTCGGTTACTGGAGCAATTATGAAGCAGCGCAGCGCGGCTCACGCATGGCGCTGACCATTACCGGCATGGGCGGACTGTGCATGCTGGGCGGTTTTATCCTGCTGGGGCAAATTACCGGCACCTATCAGATTGACCTAATTTTAGGCATGAGTGCGCAAGTACAAAGCCACCCGCTGTTTGTGCCTACACTCTTACTCATTTTAATGGGGGCATTTACCAAAAGCGCGCAATTTCCGTTTCATTTCTGGCTGCCGAACGCGATGGCAGCGCCAACTCCAGTTTCGGCCTATCTGCATTCCGCCACAATGGTGAAAGCCGGCATTTTTCTGCTGGCGCGCTTGCTTCCCGTTTTTGCCGGTGCATCCTTGTATCATAATTTAGTGACTTGCATCGGGCTGATCACACTGTGTATGGCGGCGTTTTTCGCTATATTTAAAGAAGATTTAAAAGGCCTCTTGGCCTATTCAACAATCAGCCATTTGGGCCTGATTGTCAGCTTGCTGGGGATCGGCACTCCGCTGGCGGTGGCGGCAGCTATTTTCCATATTATTAACCATGCCACCTTTAAAGCGGCTCTATTTATGATTGCCGGCATCATTGACCATGAAAGCGGCACCCGGGACCTGCGCAAGCTGAGCGGCTTATGGCAGCTTCTTCCATTTACGGCAACATTGACCATGATTACCGCGGCCTCAATGGCTGGCGTACCGTTAACCAACGGCTTTATTTCCAAAGAAATGTTCTTTACCGAGCTGCTGCGGGAGCTGTCCGGGCCGGCGCTGATAGGCGCCGCTGTTACCGCGACTCTGGCCGGCATTTTTGCCGTAGCCTATTCCGCACGCTTAGTGCATGGGGTGTTCTTTGATGGCCCGCTAGGCAAAGATGTACCAAATAAAGATGCTCATGAACCGCCTTTCGGCATGCGTGCACCTGCGCTGCTGCTGGCGGTTCTATGTATTTTGGTCGGCTTATTGCCTGCCCTGCTGGCTGAACCGGCAGTAAATGCGGCAGTGCAGGCCAGCACACAAAACAGCGCATTTGCTGGCGCGCATTTGGCGATTTGGCATGGATTTAACCTGCCTCTGCTCATGAGCGCTATTGCGCTGGCGGGCGGTCTGATATTCTATTTTGCGCTGGCCAAAGACAGCCGCATCCGTGAAATCGATTTAGATCCGGCTTTAGGCAAATTTCAAGGCAAAATTCTGTTTGATTTGTTCTTAAAGCATTTGCTTCTGAATTCGCGCAAGTTCAAACGCGCAACAGAAAACGGTTCGCTGCAAAGCTATATCATGTGGATCATTCTCTTCAGTATTGCACTGGCATCTGTGCCGCTGCTGTGGCAAAACATCAGTACCGGTACACGCGAATTAACACATGCGCCAGCACTGGCCATTGTGCTCTGGCTGCTGCTGTTTTCTGCCTGCTGGATGATGCTGTGGTTCCATCATGAGCGCATTAAAGCAGTGCTGATCAGCGGCGCAGTCGGCTTAGTGGTGACCTTGGTATTCATCTGCTTTTCAGCGCCCGATTTGGCGCTGACACAAATTACGGTCGATGTGGTCACCACTGTGCTGTTGCTGATGAGCCTGTCTTTACTGCCGCAGCTGACGCCTTATGAATCCAGTGTTTCCCGGCGCTGGCGCGATGCTCTGATCGCCATTGCCGGCGGCGGCAGTATTGCGTGGATCACCTGGCTGATCTTGACCCGCGACCACAATTCAATTTCATGGTTCTTTTTACAGCAGTCTATTCCGCTCGGCGGCGGCACCAATGTCGTCAATGTTATTCTGGTCGATTTCCGTGGCTTTGATACCTTTGGTGAAATTACTGTGCTCGGCATTGCTGCCATTGGCGCGCTGTGCCTGATGGACGGCATGCGGACACACGGCACCAGCATGACCCAAGGCTTAACCTACCGTTTTAATCCTTCGCCGCTAATGTTCCGCATTACAGCATCTTGGATTTTGCCTTTGGCGCTGGTGGTCAGCCTGTATATTTTCCTGCGCGGCCACAATTTGCCTGGAGGCGGCTTCATTGCCGGACTGATCACCGCATTAGCACTGGTCATTCAGTACATTGCATTAGGACAGGATGATGCCGAGCGGATGCTGCGGGCAAAATCCGGCCGTCTGTATGAAATATGGATCGGTATTGGATTGGTCATTGCCGGACTGACTGGCATCGGCGCTTGGCTATGGGGACGCCCGTTCCTCACCAGCGCGCATATTTATGTACATCCACCGCTGATTGGCGAAATGCATTTAGCCAGTGCAGCCCTGTTTGATACCGGTGTCTATATTACCGTTGTCGGCGCGACCATGCTGATGATTTCTGTTTTAGGCGACTCCCGCCACTCCAGCATGTCTGGCCCAGTGCCAAGAGGATAAGCGCATGATCAGTATAGAACTGCTTCTGACTACAGCCATTGGCCTGCTGACGGC
>JASLHF010000191.1 GCA_030152275.1 Acinetobacter sp.
ATCGGTGGCATGCATGCAGTCCCATTCGCTGTCTTGCAAATGCACACAGTGGGCGAATACTGAGCGAGATCCCGTCAGTCCATAATGATGATAAACATCTAAATAGCCTTTTTGCTCAGGGAACAGTTCATTGACCCAAGCGATTTCATTTTTATTTTCACTGAGATGGGTATGCACATACACATCTGGATATTCCGCTTTCAGCTCCCCTGCCCGTGCCAATTGCTCAGGCGTTGAAGTGGGGGCAAAGCGCGGCGTGATAGCATAGAGGCTTCGGCCTTTGCCATGCCATTTTTCAATCAGGGCTTTAGAGTCGTGATAGCTGCTTTCTGCATTATCGCAAAGAGCTTCAGGCGCATGACGGTCCATCATGACCTTGCCGGCAATTAAACGCATTTGATGCTGTTCAGCGGCTTGAAATAAAGCATCAACGGATTGCGGATATACGGTACAAAATACCAATGCTGTCGTCGTCCCATTTTTTAGCAGCTCTTGAACAAAAAATGTGGCGATCTGTGCGGCATAAGCCGGATCTTCAAATTGGATTTCGGTTGGGAAAGTATAAGTATCGAGCCATTCCAGCAGCTGTTCACCATAAGCCCCCATCATTTCGGTTTGTGGATAATGAATGTGGGTGTCGATGAAACCTGGAACAATCAGTTGCTCTGGGTAATGGTGTACTTCAATGTGTTCTGGAAGATGGTGTTGTCCCTCAGACCAAGGACCGAACCATTGAATTTTACCCGCTTGGGTAATTAATAAACCATCTTCGAAATAGCGCACTTGGTCGTGAATTTCACGTGCTTGGGCAACTGTATTCTGAATATCTAGGAAGCGGCCGCGAATAGCGGTGGATGCGATAACAGAAGACATGACATACCTGCAGTTTAGAATTTTTTTCGGTTGATTGTAGCCTAATTTATTAAGGAATGGCGTTATAGGAATTGTTTTAAGCTGTTCTAGACATAAGAACATGTAATTATGCGTTATTCTGTTTTTGTCATTGTTGTTACTCTTTTCACCTCAACTCTATTTGCGATGAAATTCCAATAAACTTTTAATTGTGCTATCTACAGATGTTCCGTACGCTTATTTTTTACAAGCGATCTCTGATCATTTAAAGAAAAAACCAGTCTAACTTAGCGATGAATAATAAAGATCAATTAATACTTTGGATTCAACAGCATGCAGTAGTTATGCAAATCTTACAGACCTTGTATGATGTTGATCCAACCGCCTATATTGCCGCCGGTGTGATTCGTAATGGCATCTGGTCTTTCCTGCATGGGCAAGATTATTTGCTGGATGGTGCAGAAGTAGATGTGATTTTTTATCTTGAACAGGATCAGTAGGTACAAGCTGCAAAGATTCAACAATACATGCAGCAGCGCTTGCCTAATATGCAATGGGATGTGACCAATCAAGCTTTGGTGCATCATTGGTATCGTTTAGATAATGGTGAGTCTATTCAGCCGCTCAAATCAATTGAGCATGCTTTGTCGTTTTGGCCTGAAACTGCAACTGCTGTGGCGGTGAAATTAAATGCGGAGCAAGAAATTGAAATTATCGCACCCTTTGGTCTGAACGATTTATTTGAGCTCAAGTTGCGTTGGAATCCACGTTTGGTGAGTCTTACCGTATTTCAGCAGCGAATTGTCTCTAAACAATGGATGCAGCGTTGGCCTAAGCTCAGCCTTGTGGGTGCTGATGTTGAAAATTGGGTTGAAAACGGTCTATCAAATTAAGATCGATCAATACTAAAAAAGCCCTCCAATTGTAGGAAGGCTTTTTATTTATTCGCTTAAATATCGGCTGAGGCTAGGCGCTTAAAGTGTAGTCTCGTTGTACTTTTTACTGTGTCGAATAGACAGCCAAGCGGTAATTGCGAGTGTAATCACAATAAAACCGAGAGAGATCCAAATTGGCATGTGGAATACATCCAGCAGCAGCATTTTACCGCCAATAAACACTAAGATGATGCCCAGGCCATACGGTAAGTAATGCATTTTAGATGCAGCACCTGACAATAAGAAGAACATCGCACGCAGACCTAAAATTGCCATTAAGTTTGCGGTTAATACAATAAAGGGATCAGACGTTACCGCGAAAATTGCAGGGATTGAGTCGACTGCAAAGATCACATCAGACGCTTCAACTAGAATCAGCACCAAGAACAAAGGCGTTGCCCAAAGCATGCCATTTTGGCGGACAAAGAATTTGTCTTCATGCATTTGCGGGGTTATGCGCATGTGCTTACGCAGCCATTTTAAAATGGCCATATCTTCAATATTGCTTTCTTCTTCGTCCTGACCTTTGAGGAACTTAAAGCCGGTATACACCAAGAACGCACCGAAGATATACAACACCCAAGAGAACTCTTGAACGAACCACGCACCAATAAAAATAAAAATTGTACGCAGCACAATCGCGCCAAGTACACCGTAGAGCAATAATTTACGCTGCAGCGCTGGCGGAATCGCAAAGGCTGCAAAAATCATCAGCCAAACGAAGACGTTATCAATGGCGAGGGATTTTTCTAATAAATAACCTGCAAAATATTCCATGACTTTGGTGTTGGCAACTGCCACACCTGCAGTTTGCTGTAAGTACAGCCAGAGTGCGCCGCCAAACAAGCTTGCGACAGAAACCCAGGCAATACTCCAATAGGCAGCGGTTTTGACTTTCACTTCTTGGCCGTGGTTATTTTTGAAGCCAATAAAGTCGATAAGAAGCATCACGGCAACCAAGCCGAAAAATGCCAGATACAGCCACAAGGTGCCGATCGTTTCCATGGGTATTCTCCACATCCAACAACCAGCCATAAAAAAACCTTGACCAGTTGCCAGACGAAATAAAACGTCTGAGACAACA
>JASLHF010000087.1 GCA_030152275.1 Acinetobacter sp.
CGTCCACCTAAAAAACGTCGCGTGTAAGGAGAAACATTCATGGCTCGTTATATTGGTCCAAAATGCAAACTCTCTCGCCGCGAAGGGACAGACCTGCAATTAAAATCTGGCGTTAAACCATTTGACGTCAAAACTAAAAAACATGCTAAGGCTCCTGGTCAACATGGTCAGGCGCGTGGCGGAAAACAATCTGAGTACTCACTACAATTACGTGAAAAACAAAAAGTACGTCGTATGTACGGTGTGTTAGAGCGTCAATTTAGTAATTACTATAAAGAAGCAGCTCGTGTAAAAGGCGCAACTGGTGAAAACTTGTTGAAATTGCTTGAAAGCCGTTTAGATAACGTTGTTTATCGTATGGGCTTTGGTTCTACACGTGCAGAAGCTCGTCAGCTTGTATCTCACCGTTCAATCACTTTAAATGGTCGTCGTGTTAACATCGCGTCTATCCAAGTTAAAGCGGGTGACGTGATCGCAGTTCACGAAGGCGCTAAACAACAATTACGTATTAAAAACGCAATTGAATTAGCTGCTCAACGTGGTACAGCTTCTTGGATTGAAGTAGATCATTCAAAACTTGAAGGTACTTTTAAAGCTGCACCAGATCGTTCTGATTTACCTGCTGAAATCAACGAAAGCTTGATTGTAGAATTGTATTCTAAATAATCCTTGAGGTAGCAATAATGACGCGTACTGCAAACGAGTTTCTAACTCCGCAAGCGATCAAGGTCGAAGCGGTAAGCGGGACCTCGGCAAAAGTGATTCTAGAACCTTTAGAGCGTGGTTTTGGCCATACTCTAGGTAATGCTTTACGTCGCATTCTATTGTCTTCTTTACCTGGCGCTGCTGTGGTTGAAGTAGAGATAGAAGGTGTCGAGCACGAGTACAGTACTTTAGAAGGCTTGTAGCAGGACATCGTCGAGCTCTTGCTGAACCTAAAAGGATTGTCTATTAAGCTGTTCGATCAAAATGAAGCATATTTAACATTAGAAAAACAAGGTCCTGGCGATATTACTGCTGCTGACCTTCGTTTACCTCATAATGTTGAAGTGGTTAACCCAGAACATTTAATCGGTACTTTAAGTGCTTCAGGCTCATTAAAAATGCGCTTGAAAGTTGCTCAAGGTCGTGGTTATGAAACATCTGATTCTCGTTTCCCTGAAGGTGAAACACGTCCGGTTGGTCGTTTGCAATTAGATGCTTCTTATAGCCCGATTAAGCGTGTTTCTTACACCGTTGAAAATGCGCGTGTAGAACAACGTACCGATTTAGATAAACTGGTAATCGACCTCGAAACAAATGGAACGGTTGATCCTGAAGAAGCAATCCGCAAAGCGGCAACAATCTTGCAACAACAAATTGCAATTTTTGTTGATCTTCAGAAAGACCAAACTCCAGTTGCTCAAGAGCCTCGTGAAGAAGTTGACCCAATCTTGCTTCGCCCAGTAGATGATCTAGAGCTTACTGTTCGTTCTGCTAACTGTTTGAAAGCAGAAAATATTTACTACATTGGTGATCTTGTTCAACGTACTGAAGTTGAGTTATTAAAAACTCCTAACCTTGGTAAAAAATCGTTAACAGAGATCAAAGATGTTTTGGCATCGAAAGGCTTACAACTCGGTATGCGTCTTGAAAACTGGCCACCAGCTAGTCTTCGTATGGACGACCGTTTTGCCTATCGTAGCCGTTAATTAAGTAGGACTATCACCATGCGTCATCGTAATAGTGGTGTGAAATTAGGCCGTACAAGCAGCCATCGTAAAGCGATGTTCCAAAACTGGCTAACTCTTTGTTCGAACATGAGTTAATTAAAACTACTGTTCCTAAAGCTAAAGAATTACGTCGTGTTGCTGAGCCTTTAATCACTCTAGCAAAAAACGATACTGTAGCAAATCGTCGTTTAGCATTTGCTCGTACTCGTAATGCTGCAACTGTTGGTAAATTATTTACCGTACTCGGCCCTCGTTACAAAGAACGTAACGGCGGTTATCTACGTGTTCTTAAAGCGGGCTTCCGTGCAGGTGATGCTGCGCCGATGGCTTACGTTGAGCTTGTAGATCGCGAAGTTAACTAATTTCGCTGAAGGATAGCTTTTGCTGTTCGAAAAGGCTGGTTATTTTAACCAGCCTTTTTTATTGCCTGTGTAAAAGTTGTTGTCAGACAATAGTGTAGATTGACCTTAAATGACATATAAATTAATGGATTTGAATAAACTTGACATTGTGTATTGTCAGTATTGTGCTTTAATAAGAACATAATGCTAAATAGGTAAAAGAACAACATGGAAAAGCAAGTTGATATATTGATTGTGGGCGCCGGAATTTCCGGGATTGGCTTGGCAGCGCATCTGTCGAAGGAAAGCCCGCAAAGAAGTTTTGAAATTATTGAACGTCGTGCCAGCTTTGGCGGCACATGGGATCTGTTTAAATATCCTGGTATTCGCTCGGATTCTGACATGTCGACTTTTGGTTTTAATTTTAAGCCATGGAAGCAGGCCAGCGTGCTTGCGGATGGGCCATCGATTAAAGGTTATCTTGCTGAGGTGATCAGTGAATTTGATTTGCAGAAAAAAATTCATTTCGAACACCGTGTGCTGTCAGCAAATTATGACTCTACACTGCGCAAATGGCAGGTAGTGATTGAAAATGGTCAAGGTCAGAAGGCCACATGGATTGCCAATTTTGTTCTAGGCTGTACTGGCTACTATAACTATGATCAAGGTTTTCAGCCTGATTTTCCAAATCAGCAGCAATTCAAAGGGCAGTTTATTCACCCGCAGCATTGGCCTGAAAATTTAGATTACCGTGATAAGAAAGTGGTGATTATCGGCAGCGGTGCGACAGCAATTACTTTAGTGCCTGCGATGGCGAAAGGCGGGGCGTCTCATGTGACAATGCTGCAGCGTTCTCCAACATATATCGCATCGATTCCATCAGTTGATTTTATCTATGACAAAATGCGCAAAGTGCTGCCAGAAGATGTGGCATATAAATTGACCCGTGCACGCAATATCGGTGTGCAGCGAGCGGTCTATGCGGTTGCGCAAAAACAGCCTGAATTGCTGCGCAAGTTTTTATTGCAGTCCATCAAATCGCAGCTGAAAGGCAAAGTCGATATGAAGCATTTTACTCCAAAATACAATCCTTGGGATCAGCGCTTATGTGTTGTGCCTGACGGTGATTTGTTTAAAGTGCTTCGTGAAGGCCGCGCCAGTGTTGAAACTGATCAGATTGCTCAATTTACAGAACAGGGCATTCAGCTGAAATCAGGAAAGCATTTAGACGCGGATATTGTGGTTTCAGCGACAGGTTTGAATATTCAGATTCTTGGCGGCATTCAAGCCACAATTGACGGCAAAGCGCTGAATACATCCGAACATATGCTGTATAAAGGTGTTATGGTCAGTGACGTCCCGAATATGGCAATGATTATTGGCTATATTAATGCGTCATGGACGCTTAAAGTAGATATTGCCGCCCAATATATTTGCCGCTTGCTGAATCATATGGACAGTAAGGGCTATGATCAGGTAATTGCTCAAGGTGATGCAACAGAAATGATGGAAGATACGGTCATGGGCAGCCTGACGTCTGGCTATATTGCGCGCGCAGCGGATGTGATGCCGAAACAGGGCAGGCATGCGCCGTGGAAAATCTCGAATAATTATTTAGCTGACCGCAAAGAACTGAAAAATGCAGGCTTTGAAGACAATGTTTTAAAATTTGCAAAAAAGTCTGATCAGCAGGCAGCTAAGCCGCGATTGGTCTCTTAGTTTTTATGAATGTCAAAAGGGAGCGGTTCGCCACTGCTGTCCCACAAATATCACAAGAAGAACCTCAATTGAGGTTCTTCTTGTTTTCGCCATTTTTTATCAGGCACAAAGAGTGACCTTAAAAGTTTCCTTTCAAATAAATTGACCTGAATAATTCGCAGTAAACGCTGAACACTCCATTCTTCTTGTGCCATGTGTTTAGCGAAGCTCACCAGCAAATAGGCGATTAATGCAATCCATATTTGCGTTTGTATCGCATTGCGGCTTCGGCCTAGAAATGACTTCAGTTTTAAATTCTGCTTGATGGCTTTAAAGAATAACTCAATCTTCCAGCGGTCTTTATAAATTGCAGCAATGG
>JASLHF010000092.1 GCA_030152275.1 Acinetobacter sp.
GCCTTCCGCATGGCGCTGCTGGCCATGAATGCGCACCGCATGCGTACCTTTTTAACCATGCTCGGGATTATTATCGGGATTGCATCGGTTGTTTCCGTTGTTGCGCTAGGCAATGGTTCACAGCAAAAAATTCTGGAAAATATCAGCAGCCTCGGCACCAATACTATTACGGTGTATCAAGGGCGCGGCTTCGGCGACAATTCTAGATCTGCACAGGTTAAAACGCTGGTGCCGTCAGATGCTGTAGCCTTGTCGGAACAGCCTTATGTCGACGGTGTCAGCCCAACCGTCAGCAGCAGCGTAACAGCGCGCTTTAAAGATACTGAGGCAACCGCTACGGTTAACGGCGTCAGTGAAGACTATTTTTATGTGAAAGGCATGACTTTCGCCTCTGGCCAGCCTTTTGACAAAGAAAGCGTGACTGAACAGGCGCAAGATGTGGTGATTGACGACAATACCCAAAAAACTTTCTTTGCGGATGGCACCAATCCGGTTGGCCAAGTCATTTTGCTGGGCAGCGTTCCAAGCCGCATTATCGGCGTGATTGACGCGCAGAAAAACATGATGGGCAACTCGGACAGCCTGAATGTTTATCTGCCTTACTCTACCGTCATGAGCCGCATGCTGGGCCAATCCAATGTGCGCAGTGTTATTGTGCGCATTAAAGATGAATATCCAAGCGCAGCAGCAGAAAACGCGATTTTAAATCTGCTGGTGCAGCGCCATGGCGCACAGGATGTATTTACGCAAAACTCGGACAGCATCCGTGAAACCATTCAGCAGACTACGCAAACTATGACCCTGCTGGTATCCGCAATTGCCGTGATTTCACTGGTGGTCGGCGGGATTGGTGTGATGAATATTATGCTGGTTTCGGTAACAGAACGTACGCAGGAAATTGGGGTGCGCATGGCCGTTGGCGCGCGTCAAAGTGATATTTTGCAGCAGTTCTTAATTGAAGCGGTGCTGGTATGTATTTTAGGCGGGATTTTAGGCGTACTGCTGTCTTTGGGCATTGGGCAGATTATCGGACGTTTTGCCGGCGACAATTTCCAAATGGCTTACTCGACAACCTCCATTGCAGCGGCGTTCATATGCTCAAGCATGATTGGCATCGTGTTTGGATTTATTCCTGCACGCAATGCAGCGCAGCTCAATCCGGTTGATGCGCTGTCTAGAGAATAAGGATCTGAACATGCAAATGAATTTAAGCAAGCTGGCCAGCGCAATTGCGCTGACTGGCGCCCTAACCGGCTGCGCTGCCGTGGTAAAAACACCGTATCAGGCGCCGGCGGTCAATATTCCGGGCAGTTTTCAATACAGTAAAAACTTAAGCCACCAAGTACAGGCGGACGCCTATGCCGATCAGTGGTGGGCGTTGTTTGGCGATGCTCAGCTCAACCGGCTGGTGGAACAGGTGTTTGCAGCCAACCCTGATTTAGCTGCAGCCGGCATTAATTTGCGTCAGGCGCGGCTGCAGGCTGGCTTGGCAAAAGATCAGCAAGGCTTGCGCGCCAATTCCAGTGTTTCCGCCGGCCATACTGTTGAACTGCATGACGGCAGCGACAGCTCGCGCGGCTTATCCATCAGCGGCGGAGTCAGTTATGAATTGGATTTGTTTGGCAAATTAGCGCGCCAAACAGAAGCGGCTAAATGGGAAGCGCTAGCCACAGAGCAAGACCTGCAGGCCACCGCTCAGAGCCTTGCCGGCACAGCCGCCAGCCTGTACTGGCAGCTGGGCTACTTAAATGAACGCTCCAGCATTGCTAAACAGAATCTTGCCAGCACGCAGCAAACCTATGATTTGGTTAAAGTGCAATATAAAGCCGGCGCGGTTTCTGGACTGGATCTGACACAGGCAGAACAAGCGGTGCAAAGTCAAAAGGCTTCTTTGAGTCAAATTGAACAGCAAAGGGTTGAAACCCGAACCGCATTGGCTGTACTGCTAAATAAGCCTGTGCAGCAGCTGAATATTGCCGAGCCGCAGCAGCTTCCGCGGATTGCGCTGCCGAATATCGGCGCCGGATTGCCGGCAGCCCTGCTGTCGCGCCGGCCGGATTTACAGGCCAGTGAGCTGCGTCTTCGTAAAAGTTTGGCCACTAAAGATGCCACTACAGCCAGCTATTATCCATCCATCAGCTTGACTGGAAGTTTAGGTTCATCCAGCACATCCCTTACACAGCTGCTGCAAAACCCTGCGCTGACATTAGGGGCTAGCCTCAGCCTGCCTTTCCTGCAGTTTAATGATATGAAAAAAGATTTGGCGATCAGTGAACTGGATTATGAAAAAGCGATTATTGACTACCGCAAAACGCTGTATCAGGCTTTTGCTGATGTGGAAAATGCGCTGTCGAACCGTATAGAGTTAGATAAACAGGCTGCGTTTCAGCAGAAAAATTTGGAACTGGCGGAAAAGACTGAACGCTTAACCTATGTGCGTTACAAAAATGGCGCCATTGCTCTGAAGAACCTGCTGGATGCACAGGAAACCACCCGCAGCGCGCGCCTGACTTTGGTGCAAACCAAGCAAAGTCAATATAATGCCTATGTAACATTGCTGCAGGCTTTGGGTGGCAGTCCAATTAACCAGTTGCCTTAAGTTTTAGATGTGAAAAAAGCCCTGAGGGGCTTTTTTATATCTATAGGGTTTAAATAACAAAAAACTCTTTTTGAGATATTAAGTTTGCTTTATTCTTGGATGAAACTTAAACAACTTTATAATTTTTATAAGAAAAAGAATATGATTAATCAAAACCTAGCCATTATTTTACTATCCACTTTTGCTTTACGTGCTTGTGCAAAAAGTGCTAATGAGCCACAAAATCCTACCACTGATAAAAAAAAACGTCTCTCCTGAGCTGCAATCCAAAATTCAAAAATTGGTCGAAAAAACTAAAAAGAACATGATTTTTGTTGAAGGCGGCACTTTTATGATGGGTGACTTTGGGCCACTTACACGTAAAGATCAACTACCCATCGTTGGGCTTTACGCTGCTATGCCTGCACATAAAGTAACTCTCGATAGTTTTAGCCTAAATGCCTATAAAACCACATTCGATGATTTCGATATTTATACGGACAGTTTGGGACTGCCTCGAATCAGTATGGAGAAAATAACTAAAAAACTGCGCCAACCGATGGCGCCGGCAGGTATCGGTTGGCAACAGGCATCAGATTATTGTCAATGGCTTGGTACGCAAGTCGGCATTCCCATGAATTTACCCACTGAAGCACAATGGGAATATGTCATATTTCCTACAGACAATGGCAAATATGAAACAGGCCGTAATGTATGGAGTGACGATCAGCGAGATGCTATCAGTAGACCTCTCGATACTGGTATAAATATTTCGCTACTTGGTCATTTTCCACCAACACCATTAGGATTTTATGATATGGCAACCGATAACTATGAACGGATGTCCTATTCAGCAGTTGCCTTAAGTTATAAATAAAAAAGCCCTGAGGGACTTTTTAAGATTTTAAAATATTCATTTTTAGATTAAATCATTCAAACATCAATTCCTAAAGCTAAATTTAACTTTCACCCAAGTCTTCAAGCGCAATTTTAGCATCTTTCACTCCATTGAAATTTGCAAGTTTGAACCAATGTTTCGCTTTTTCTTTATCATTTAAACTAGTTAAATAAATATAACCTAGATTATATTGAGCTTCACCATAATTTTCATTAGCTAATTCTTCATATATTTTTTTTGCTTCTTGAATTTTATTTATCGTTAGATAGTAATTTCCTAAATTAAATTTAGCTCTTTTATGACCTTGCTTTGCAGCATCTGCATATAATTGAATTCCCTTTTCTACATTTTTTTCCACACCATCCCCTTGCAAATAAATAGTGCCTAGAGCAAATTGTGCATTAGCAAATCCTTTTTTTGATGACTCATCCAAATAAAATAATGATTTACTATTATCTTTCTCTACATAGCTTCCATTTTTATACATAACACCTAAATTATACATTGCAGAAGCATCACCTTTACTTGCAGCTTTCTCAAACAAAATAAATGCTTTTTCAAAGTTTTTAGCAGTACCTACCCCATCATAATACATTTGCCCTAAATCAATTTGCGCTTTGCTATTACCAAGATTTGCTGCCTTCTCCATTGATACAAAAGCCTTCTCGTAATCTTTATTCTTTCCATTAGTCCCTAGATAGTAGCTCTCAGCTTCAGTATATAAATCTTCGCTACTTCTATCACTTTTTTGAATTTTCGAATCAACATTAGTGTGATTATTACAAGCTGTTATAGCCAATCCAAATATCACAACAAAAATAGTATTATATAATTTCATAGCTCGATCTCTGATCCTAGACATTAGCATGGACAGGTCATACCTCTACATTCTTAAATTTTTTATGTTCAATCTCTTCTGGACTTAACAATCCATTTTCCTATTAGCATTTAAATTTTGCATTGTTTCTCTGGTCAGCAAATCCGTGATTTCACCTTCAACGATAAAAAGATTGTTTGATAATTCTTCTATAATTTTATCTGTTTTTTTTGAACTCATTTCTTTCCATATTTTTCTTCATCTGCTTTTTTTACTAAATCTAAATGATAAGTGTATTGTTCCCAACGGTCTGGATAGTCATCCATTTTTATTTTATTCTTTCTATTTATAGCAAAAACTGAATAATTATTTAAACTTGCCATAGTCGGTTTATTAAAACCTAGTTTTTTTAGTATCGATTCAAACTCAATGCTTTGCTCATCAAAACTCCCACCTATTCTCCATCCTGCAAATAAGCAAATAAGTAAACATGCAAACAAAGTAATCAAAACATAAGCCTTTCTTATAAAATTGATTCCAGCTTCCCCATCAAATAATGCAAATATAACAAGTGTCATTACACCAAAAAATCCAAAAAACACTCCCCCTTTCATTGTTGATATTCTATATTTCATTCGTCCTTTTATAACTTGTTGACCAGTCCATATATAATGATTTTTTTGATCTATGACTGCGACTGCACGTGCATATTTTTCATTATCAGGTTCAGCGACCACTTTAATTGCATCACCTTTTTTAAACATTACCACTGGAAAGCAACCCGTAAAGTAGTGTTTTTTATTGTTTTGATCGGTGATTTCTACTGCAAAGTCACTCACCTCTATCCCTTCATCACTGACCGTAAAACTAGCTAAAGCCGCATTTCCAATTTGCCCTGCAAGTGCTGAACCAATAGCAATCGCTCCAGTGGTATTTTGCAT
>JASLHF010000106.1 GCA_030152275.1 Acinetobacter sp.
CGAATATCAGGACAGTTTTCTTTAAAACTTAGGCCAAGCACTAGAACTTTTGCGCCTTCTACCTGAATTTTCTTTTTGATCATCCCTTTAACAAGCTGTGTCACCACATAAGCGCCCATTCCGTCATTTAAACGGCGCCCAGCCAAAATAATTTCTGGATGATAACCAATCGCCTGCGCTTTATGCGTCAGATAGTACGGATCTACACCAATACAGTGGCCGCCCACTAAACCTGGACGGAATGGCAAGAAATTCCATTTTGTTCCAGCAGCCTGCAACACGGCTTCTGTATCAATGCCCATTTTATTGAAAATAACGGCCAGCTCATTGATTAAAGCAATATTTACATCACGCTGGGTATTTTCAATGACTTTAGCCGCTTCTGCCACTTTAATACTTGAAGCTTTATGCGTACCGGCTTCAATAATCAAGTTATATACATCATCGACAAAATCTGCGACTTCCGGCGTAGATCCCGAAGTAATTTTCAGAATATTGGTCACTCGGTGAAGCTTATCACCAGGATTAATTCGTTCAGGACTGTAACCTGCATAAAAATCTTGGTTGAACTTCAGACCAGAAACCTGTTCTAAAACAGGAATACAGGTTTCTTCTGTTGCACCCGGATAAACTGTCGATTCATAAACGACAACATCGCCTTTTTTCAATACTTTGCCAATACTTTGAGATGCTTTTACCAGCGGCGTTAAATCAGGCTGCTTATATTCATCAATTGGCGTTGGAACAGTGACAATAAAAAAGTTGCAATCTTTTAAATCATCTAAATGTGCTGAATACTGCAAATGTACAGATTGAGATAATTCTTCTGGAGATACTTCTAAAGTATGGTCTTGTCCACTTTTTAATTCATCTATACGTTTTTGATAAATATCGAAACCCACTACAGGCACTTTTTTACCAAATTCAACAGCCAGCGGTAATCCCACATAGCCTAGCCCAATAATTGCAATTTTTAGATCGGAAAGCTGTAACATGTCACTTTAACCTTATATTTTGTCAGTGGCGTCTATATTTTGACAGCCTAATAAACGCGGCTAATATAACAGAAAATAGAATCATTTAAATTCACTATTTATATCGTTTTTACCCTCAAAACAAAAAAATAAATAACTTCAATATTTATATATTTATAAATTTTCTTAAAAAACAGTTTATTAATCTCCTATTCTTTAATTCTGACTATACAAACTTTATAATTGCTTTAACAAACATCAACATAATTAATGTATATGGGCTAGGTTCCTGAACTTTCTTGGTATAAAATACACCGGTTATTATATTAAATTTGGCGCATTTAGCCTTAGTCAGTTTTTTATTATTTTTATAAGACAGGATATTCAGTGAGTTACTACCGTTACAGCATAATGTTAGCGTGCAGTTTAGGAATGACAGGCTGCGCGATTACCTCCGGACTGCAAACCTATGACCTGCCGCAAGAAGGCACGTTTCAAACGGAGTTGGGCACAGCTGTTAATGTAGTCCGGCTCACTCAAGAAAACCTGCCAGCTGTACAGCCAGCGCAAATCAATCAGCAAAGCTATTCTAATTTATTTCATGCTGGCCATAAAAACTACACACTTAGCCCCGGTGACATTTTATCTATTTATCTTTGGGCTTATCCTGAAATTACGCCGCCAACCAATACCATCAGCAATGAAGAGGCCATCAAATCCAATGGCTTCCAAATTGACCAGCAAGGCTATATTCAGTTTCCAATTATTGGCCGCTATAAAGCGTCAGGAAAATCTCTGAATCAAGTTAATCAGGAACTGCGCAGCCAGCTGTCGCGTTACCTAAAAACCCCAGATGTCGTTGCCCGAGTGCTGTCTTATCAAGGCCAGCGCTTTTCCGTACAGGGCAATGTTATGAGAGGCGGGCAGTTTAATTTAACAGACCAGCCGATTAGTGTTTACAGCGCGTTGGGCATGGCTGGCGGCGTCAATACTCAATATGGCGATAACACATCCATTACCTTAGTCCGAGGCGGCCAAACCTATAACCTTAACAGTATAGAGTTGGAAAAAGCAGGATATTCGCTGCATAACCTGCTGATTCAGCCAAACGATACGCTGTATGTCAATTCACGTGAGAACCAAAAAATTTATGTGATGGGCGAATCCGGCAAAAACCAATCCTTAGCAATGCGTGATCAAGGCATGAGCCTAAGCGACGCCTTAGGTGAAAGCTTAGGCTTGAATCCGCTGTCTGCCAGCCGCGGTAAAATTTACGTCGTGCGCAGCAGCCCAAACAATCCAATGACTGAAATTTATCATTTAGATTTGACCAGCATTGGCGATTTCGGCCTTGCCAACCAATTTAAAATGCGCAGCAATGACATTATCTATATCGATGCCTCTGGACTTACACGCTGGCAACGGGTTGTTAATCAGGTTATCCCATTCTCTAACATGATGTATAACGTGGATCGTATAGGCCAATAATGCAGATTAAGAATATTTTGGTGGTCTGCATTGGCAATATCTGCCGCAGCCCGATGGCTGAATATCTGCTGCAGCAACAACATCCAGAGTTAACCGTGCATTCAGCAGGCATTTCCGGACTGATTGGCCACAGTGCTGATGATAAAGCGCAGCTGTGCATGCAGCGTATCGGCATTGATATGTCTGAACACAAAGCGCGCAAGCTAAATGCAGAACTGATTAAACAGGCTGATCTCGTTTTGGTGATGAGCCAAAATCAACAAAAACATATTGAACAGACTTGGCCATTTGCGAAAGGGAAAACTTTCCGTTTAGGTCACTGGCAGGGTGTAAATATTGCTGATCCTTACCGGCATGATCAAGCAGTATTTGACTCTACCTTCCAGCTGATCCAGCAATGCGCGACGGATTGGAAAAAACATATTTAACGCTATTAGACATTTATTATGAGCCAAAATACCAATACTGAAGACACCATTGATTTAAAAGAGCTGTTTTTCTCTTTAATCGCGCAGTGGAAGCTGATTGCGCTATGCATTATTTTAAGCTTAGTTTGCGCATTGCTGTATTTGCGAGCCACGCCTGATACCTTTGCAGTCAATGCGATGGTTCAAGTCGAAGAGAATAAAGGCGCGTCTGCCGCCTTATTGGGCGATTTGTCCAATATGATTGACCAGAAACAGCCGGCCCAAGCAGAAATTGAAATTTTAAAATCACGTTTGGTTTTGGGCACCGTCATTAAAAACCTGAATTTGGATGTTAAAATTTCAGGCACTCAGAACAGCTTTGCTGACCGCCTATTTACACCGCATGATTATTCTACAGAATATTTAGCCCAATCGGTGCTGTTTCAAGACGATGAAAAATCATTTGATGTCCGCAAATTCATTGTCCCAGCAGCTTACCGCGACAAAACGCTGGAACTGCATTTTAACGGCGCCAAATTGAATTTAATCGATCCCGCAACTGAGCAGACGGTATTCAGCGGCAGCCTGAACACAAACAATCAACTGCAGACAGCCGACGGCCTTTGGCAAGTTTCGATTTTTAGCCGCGATCAATTCAAAGACAGTTATTTAATCAAAAAACAATCACTGCCCGCTGCCGTTGACAGCATTTTGGCTAATTATTCGGTTGCAGAAAAAGGCAAAATGACCGGTGTGCTCGGACTGAATTATCAAGGTCAGGACAAAGAACACATCACCAAGGTGCTGAATGCCATTTTAGCAGCCTACAGCCAGCAAAATATTGAACGCCGTTCTGCTGAAAGCGCGCAAACACTGAAATTTCTGGATGAACAGCTGCCCGATTTGAAAAAACAGCTGGACGCTGCAGAACGCGAATTCAACACTTTCCGTCAGCAATACAACACCGTGGATGTGACTAAAGAATCCGAACTGTATCTGACACAAAGTGTGACCTTGGAAACTCAAAAAGCGCAGCTGGAACAGCAGGTTGCAGAAGCCGGTGCGAAATATACCAATGAGCATCCAGTAATGCAGCAAATGAATGCTCAGCTCAGCGCGCTGAATAAAAAAATCAATGAGCTGGAAGGCACATTAAAACGCCTGCCAGATCTGCAGCGCCGCTATCTGCAGCTGTACCGTGAAGTTGAAGTCAAAACCCAGCTGTATACTTCACTGCTGAACACTTATCAGCAGCTGCGTATCGCGAAAGCAGGTGAAATCGGCAACGTTCGTGTTGTGGACACTGCCGTTGAACCAATCGAACCGATTGCACCGAAAAAACTGCAAATTTTAGTGCTGTCTATTTTCTTGGGCGGCTTCTTAGGTACCCTGCTGGCCTTATTGCGCAATATGATGCGCAGCGGCATCAAAGATTCTTCACAAATTGAAAATGAATTGGACTTGCCGGTCTATGCCACTGTGCCGCGTTCACCGATACAAGAAAGCCGCATTAAATTGCTGAAAAAGAAAAAAGCCATTCCTGTACTTGCGGTTAAAAATGGTGATGATATTGCGATTGAAAGCCTGCGCAGCATGCGCACCGCAATTCATTTTGCAATGGGCGCAGCCAAAAATAATATTATTATGATTTCCGGCCCCGCGCCTGAAGTCGGCAAGTCCTTTATTTCAACCAACTTGGCGGCTATTCTGGCGCAAAGCGATAAGCGCGTGCTGATCGTGGATGCCGACATGCGCCGCGGCTATCTGCATAAATACTTCAATACCGATAATGATCCAGGCTTGGCAGACTACCTAAATGGCATTCAGCCGCTGGAAAATATTATTAAGCCAACTGAAATTGCCGGCCTAAATGTGATTTCGCGGGGCAAGAACCCGGCCAATCCATCTGAACTGCTGAGTTCTGCAAAATTTGCAGCGCTGCTGGAACAGCTTTCGCCAATGTTTGACCATATCATCATTGATACCCCGCCTGTTTTAGCAGTCACTGACGGTATTATCATTTCACAGTTCAGCGGTGTAAATCTGGTGATTGCCCGCTATGCTAAAACGCAAATGAAAGAGCTTGAATTAACAGTTAACCGCTTTGAACAAGTCGGCGTAAAAGTTAACGGCATTATTCTGAATGATATTCAGCGCGCTGCCGGCGGTTATGGCTACGGTTACGGCTATAATTATTCTTACGGCTACAAGGCATCCAAAGATCAGGATTAAGCCTTGTAAATTAAAAAGCCAGTGTCCGCACTGGCTTTTTTAGGTCAGGACAAAATGCTGCAAAGCACGCCGGCCAATTTATTGTATGAAAAATGTTTTATATATTCAGTATTTTATAGAATATTGATCAAAACATGACTATGATAATTTGCTGAACAGCATTAAGTTTTACAACCTGCTGAACAGTAAAGTCTGCTAAAATTTTAGCAACTTTTTACATATAAAATAATTGTGGGAAAATTTATGAGTAAGGCCCTACCCATTGCTGTCGCGGTTATTCTCGGCGGTGCTGCGCTTGTTCCAGTCTATTACGCAGCCCAAAAACCGGCAGTACAGGCAGCAACGTCAACACAGCCTTCTGCCAGCGCTTCTGCGGTAGAGAAAATCAGCTATGCGCTGGGTTATGAAGTAGCGCATCAAACGCCGCCAGAACTGGATATTAACAGTTTTGTCACCGGTGTCCGTGCAGGCCACGACCGCGCTAAACCGGCCTATACTGAAGAAGAACTGCAAAAAGCCTATGTTCAGTTCCAGCAGGAAATGCAGCAAAAGCAGCTGGCGCAAACCCAGCAGGCGAAAACCAGCAATGACAGCTTCTTAGCAGAAAATGCGAAAAAACCGGGCGTAAAAACCACCGCATCAGGTTTGCAGTACATCATCACTAAAGAAGGCACTGGCAAACAGCCTGCTGCCAATTCGGTTGTCACTGTGCACTACACCGGCAAACTGACTGACGGTAAAGTCTTTGACAGCTCAATTGAACGCGGTGAGCCAATTGAGTTCCCGCTGAATCAAGTTATACCAGGCTGGACGGAAGGCCTGCAGCTGATGAAGGAAGGCGGCAAAGCGACACTGTTTATCCCTGCACAGCTGGGTTATGGTGAAAACGGTGTTCCAGGCACGATTCCGCCGAACAGCACCTTAATTTTTGATGTTGAACTGATTAAAGTGAAATAACAAAATTTTTAAAGGAGAGCCTGCGCTCTCCTTTATTTTATTTATTGGGAAACTTATGAAAACTAAAATAACGCTATTGTGTCTGGCTTTATGCAGCAGCAGCGCATTTGCCAAAGACATCAGCAATACAAGCAGCGCAGCTGAACAGGTGGGCTACAGCTTTGGCTACCTAATGGGGCGCAGCAATGCTGAATCAATGAAAGATTTAGATATTAATGCCTTTGTAGAGGGCTTAAAGACAGCAGCGCAAGGCAAACCCTCTGCACTGACTGATGAAGAAATGGGCCGTGTGCTGACACAATTCAAAAAGCAGGCAGAAGCGAAACAGCTGATTGAATTAAAGCAAAAAGCTGAAGAAAACGCGAAAATCGGCAGCGCTTTTTTAGCTGAAAATGCCAAAAAAGATGGCGTGAAAACCACAAAATCCGGCCTGCAGTATCTGGTGCTGAAGGAAGGCAAAGGCAAATCTCCGAAAGCAAATTCCACTGTTAAAGTCAATTATGAAGGCCGGCTAATTGACGGAACTGTATTTGACAGCTCTATTGCCCGCAATCATCCCGCAACCTTCCAAGTCAGCCAAGTCATTCAAGGCTGGACTGAAGGCCTGCAGCTGATGAAAGAAGGCGCATCTTACCGCTTCTTTATTCCAGCCAATTTAGCATATGGCCAAATCGGTTCAGGCGATGTAATTGAGCCAAACAGCACCTTAATTTTCGACGTTGATTTACTGGAAGTTTCAACAAAATAATTCATTACAATTTAAGCCCCTGCAGCGCATTCAGGCGCTGTATGCTTAATCTGCAGCTGTAATTCTGCCGGACGCGCGCGGTTTTTATGTCGTTTTTATATCATCGCCGCGTATACCGTTTTAGCGCATGAACCTTTCATCCGCTTACATATTATTTACATTTTGTCCACCAAAACATCTTGCCGGCATCACAGCGGCTTCAGCACTACACATATTTATATTCATTACAGGCATTCCCTATGGCTTTAAAAATTAAGACCCGTGAAATTGAATACACTGCTGCGGACGGCTCAACGCTGATCGGTTATTTTGCAGCCCCTGAAACCGCAGAGGCTGTTCCCGGAATTTTAGTTGCGCCTGAATGGTGGGGACGCAATGCTTATATTGAACAGCGGGCGCGTGAACTGGCCGAACACGGCTACGCTGCTTTAGCAATTGATATGTATGGCGCTAAAAAAACAACTGAAACTGCCAGCCAAGCATCCGAATGGATGATGCAGACATTTGAAAAGCCGGAAACACTGGTAGTACGCGCCCGTGCCGGACTGGACACATTGGCGCAGCAGCCGGAAGTCAATGCAGCTAAACTGGGCGCTATTGGCTTCTGCTACGGCGGAAAAGTAACCTTAGAATTAGCCCGTTCAGGCGCCGATTTAAAAGCGGCAGCCACTTTCCATGGCATTCTGGCGGCCCAAACACCGGCGCAGCCCGGCCAAGTTAAAGCGGAAATTTTAGTGCTGCATGGTCAAGCCGACAGTATGGTCAGTCTGGAGGATGTCGCTACATTCCGCAAAGAAATGGAAAATGCAGGCGTTCAATATGAAGTGCTGATTTTTGAGGGCGCAAAACACGGTTTCAGCAACCCGCTGGCAGATGTACGCGCTAAAGCCAACAACGTAGATTTGGGCTACAACGCCGCTGCTGAAAAACAAGGCTTAGATGCCATGTATCAGCTGCTGCAGCGCCGATTGAAAGGCCAATAAGCGCAAAAACTTCTGATGTGCAACTGGAGGATAGAACATGAGT
This sequence comes from Acinetobacter sp., assembly GCA_030152275.1. GTDB lineage: Bacteria > Pseudomonadota > Gammaproteobacteria > Pseudomonadales > Moraxellaceae > Acinetobacter. The sequence goes on from JASLHF010000106.1 coordinate 7,833, forward strand.
GAATTTGCTTGCCCCTACTGTAATTTTGATGACTATGATGTCATAGCGCAAAACGAATACGGCGCTGTGCTTCCAGAAGCAAACAGTTTATCAGAGGGCCATTGCGTCATTATTCCGCTGCGCCATGTCGGTTCTTTTTTTGAAGTGACCGACAAAGAGCGTAAAAGCCTGATGTCCTTGCTGGAGCAAGCGCGCAATGAGCTGAATTTACGCCATCATCCGGCCGGCTTTCATATCGGCTTCAATGACGGCGCAGTATTTGGCGCAGCCGAAGATCATCTGCATATTCATATTATTCCGCGTTATGCTGGAAAAAAATTAGTGCTGGATGAACGCTGGGGATTCAGCAGCTAAGTTTCAGGCAGGTTAAACTGTACGAATCAGAGCAATATAGGATCGGACGATCTTATATTGCATTGTATGCATGCTTAAATACGCAGCCTGCCTAAACCCGCCGCGGACACTAAGCGCTAACTGGTATAGACGCTTGTTGCGCTCTTACCTGCACTCAGTCAATACCATGTATACTGGAGCAGTTTTTTTCAACAGCTCCGCCCTTTCTATGTTTGTTTTTTCAGATGCTCTCTTAAACTGGTTTGATGTGCATGGCCGGCATGATCTGCCATGGCAAACCGCTGATGACCCCTATAAAGTCTGGGTATCTGAGATTATGCTGCAGCAAACACAGGTTAAAACAGTGCTGCAGTATTTTGACCGCTTTATGCATCGCTTTCCTGCGGTGCAGGATTTAGGCACAGCCAGCTGGGATGAAGTTGCTCCGTACTGGGCTGGCCTCGGCTACTATGCGCGCGCGCGCAATCTGCATAAAGCCGCCGGCATAGTCACGCGTCAGGGACGCTTTCCGCAAACACTGGAAGAATGGATCGAACTGCCCGGTATTGGACGCTCCACTGCCGGCGCGTTAATGTCACTTGGCTTACGCCAATACGGCGTGATTATGGATGGCAATGTCAAACGGGTTCTGGCGCGTTTTTTTGCCATTGAAGATGATCTGTCTAAACCGCAGCATGAGCGCGAAATGTGGATGTTGGCAGAGCGTCTGTGCCCGCAGCAGCGCAATCATGACTATACCCAAGCCATTATGGACTTAGGCGCAACAGTCTGCACCCCCAAAAAACCGCTATGCCTGTACTGTCCAATGCAGCAGCAGTGCAAGGCCCATCAGCAAGGCATAGAAACTGAATTGCCATTTAAAAAGCCCAAAAAGGCCGTGCCCGTCAAACAGGCGCAAGTGCTGCTGCTGCATGCTGACGGTGAATGGCTGTGGCTGCAGCGCCCCAACAGCGGTTTATGGGGCGGTTTATGGTGTCTGCCCATTTTCGACCAGCCGGAACTGCTGGAGCTTCAGCGCCAAAACCTTGGCCTGAAAAACAATGCGGTACAGGTGCAGATTTCCCATAGCTTCACTCATTTCACATGGCTGCTGGACACACTGGCATTTGAAATTCCGGCAGAATTGAAAGAGCATGCGGCCATTGAACTGAATGGCCAATGGCTGACGCCGGCAGCTGCTGCCGGACTCGGGATTCCCACTGCCATGAAAAAATTGATCTCCGCTATCAATCTGTGACATAGTCAAACCCATACCAGAGGCCGGATAGCGGTCCTCACTGTTAAAAAGGGAATTTGCTGTGCTGCGCCTGATTGCTTTTGCTTTGCTTGGATGTCAAATACTGCTGCTGGCAGCCTGCACCTCAGCGCCCAAGCGTCCGCCGGCGGCCAGCGCGCTCCCGCAAGATCAAGTGCAAAAACTCAAGGCCATGCGCCTGCCTGCCGTTTTGCCAGTACCGGTTGATGATATCAAACGCAGCGCGCTGAAAGACACGTGGGGCGCAGCCCGCAGTCAAGGCCGGTCGCATGCAGGCATTGATATCTTGGCTCCACGTGGAACAAAGGTTTACAGTGCGACGGAAGGCCTAATTGCCGACTTGCGTGACAACAACTTAGGCGGCAAAGTCATCTGGGTGCTGGGGCCTGCCGGCTCATGGCATTATTATGCGCATTTGGACGGCCAAAAACGCGGCCTGAAAGTGGGCAGCCGAGTGAAAAAAGGCGATTTGCTGGGTTATGTAGGCAATAGCGGCAATGCGCGCCATACGTCGCCGCATTTGCATTACGGCATTTATTTAGACGGCAAAGGGCGCGGCGCAGTCAATCCATTCCCCTATTTACGCTAATTATTAGGAAGTATTCATGTCAGAAGCACTGATCAACCGTCTTGTTCAATTTGCTGAATCAGGCAATCAGCAAAAAATCGTCTTAGCCGGTCAAAGCTATCAAGGCTGGATTATGGAGATTACCGAAGATGCGCTGCTGATCAGCACCGGCTATGCCGATAAATCAGGTAAAGATGTTTGGATTCAATTCACAGATTTGCCGCAGGCGCAATTATCCTACTGGGATAACCAAGCCGATCAGTGGGCTGAATTTCAGCTTTAAACACGGGCTAAATTTCAGGAGCACCCGACATGACGATTTTACGCTGCAGCTGGTGCTCTGACGACCCGCTCTATATCGCCTATCATGATTATGAATGGGGGCAGCCTGTACACAATGAAATGCATCTGTTTGAAATGCTGTGCCTTGAAGGCCAGCAAGCCGGACTGTCTTGGATTACTGTGCTGAAAAAGCGTGAAGCCTACCGGCAGCATTTTTTTCAGCACAGCATCAGCGCAATTGCCCAATTCAGTGATGCAGCTTTGGCGGAAATCATGCAGGATGCCGGCATTATCCGGCATTTGGGTAAACTTAAAGCCATCCGCAGCAATGCAGCTGCTTGGGAGCAGCTGAAACTTGATGGTATTGACCCTGTTGATTTTCTTTGGTCCTTTACACAAAAGCAAGTTTTGAACAATGATGTGCCGGATTACCGGACAGCGCCTGCACAAACCGAAGCCAGCCAGCACATGTCAAAGGCTTTAAAAAAATACGGCTTTAAATTCGTTGGCCCCACCATCTGCTACGCCTTTATGCAGGCAGTCGGCATGGTCAATGATCATGAAAACCATTGCGCCTTTAAACACGCAAGCACTGTATAAGAGGAAGTTGAAGATGAGTGACCATACCATTCATGCCTATGCCGCCATGCAGCCGGGCGAGGCGCTGCAGCCTTATCAATTTGATGCCGGGGAACTGCTGCCGCACCAGATTGAAGTCCAAGTCGAATACTGCGGCCTCTGCCATTCAGACCTCTCCGTGATCAATAATGACTGGAAATCTTCAGTTTATCCTGTGGTTGCCGGCCATGAAATTATCGGCACAATTTCACAGCTCGGGTCTGAAGCCAAAGGTTTAAAATTAGGACAGCGTGTAGGAATTGGCTGGACGGCTGAAAGCTGCCAGCATTGCGATCCTTGCGTATCGGGCCGCCAAGTGCAATGCACGGGCGGTAAAACCGCAACGATCATTGGCCATGCCGGCGGTTTTGCCGATAAAGTCCGTGCAGGATGGCAATGGGCCATTCCGCTGCCGGAGGATTTAGATCCAGCATCCGCCGGCCCGCTGCTGTGTGGCGGCATTACGGTATTTGACCCGATTTTAAAGCATGACATTCAAGCCATCCACCATGTCGGCGTTATCGGCATTGGCGGTCTTGGCCACATGGCCATTAAGCTGCTGAAAGCATGGGGCTGTGAAATTACCGCTTTTAGCTCCAGCTTAGATAAAACCAATGAACTCAAAGCGATGGGCGCGGACCATGTGGTGAACAGCCGCGATGCAGATGCGCTAAAAGCGCAGCGCGGAAAATTTGATTTAATTCTCAGTACGGTCAATGTCACGCTAAATTGGCAGGCTTATCTGGCAGCCTTGGCGCCAAACGGCACTATTCACATGCTGGGTTTAGTGCTGGAGCCGATGCAAATCCCTGCTGGCGCGCTGATTGGCGGGGCAAAATCAGTCACCGGTTCGCCGACAGGCTCTCCTGCTGCGCTGCGCCAGCTGCTGAAATTTGCAGCCCGCAAAAATATTGCGCCGCAAATTGAGCTGTTTCCGATGTCGCAAATTAACGAAGCCATTGAACGCCTGCATTCAGGCCAAGTGCGCTACCGTGTCGTGCTGAAAGCAGACTTTTAACACTTGCTGACTCTGAACAATTAAAAAAATCCCGCTATTGTGCGGGATTTTTTATATGTTTTAAGCTGCCGATGCGCCGTTCAGCTGCGTCCTGACCCAATCCGCCAGCAGCTGAATAGCCTGCCGGATTTCATCTGACAATTCATGCCCGGCATTCAGCCGGATACAGTTGCGGTAGCGGCTGCCGCCGCCAAACAGCAAGCCCGGCACAATATTGATGCCCTGCCGCTGCGCAAAGCTGTACATTTCCCAGCTGTCAATCTGCGCCGGCAGCTGCAGCCAAAGCGCATAGCTGCCTTGCGGCTGATTCAAGCGCAGGTCAATCCCGCTAAATGCTTCTGCAATACACCGGCGGTACTGCGCCATTTGCGCCTGCAGCTGTGGCCTCAAAGCATTTAAATGCTGGCGGTAGGCGCGGCTGTAAATTAAATCCGCCAAGCCCAGCTGCAGAGGTGTATTCACCAATACATTCTGCATCAGCAGCTGCGCATGCAGATGCTTTAAACGCGGCGGCAGGCAGAACCAGCCTATTCGGTAAGACGGCGATAAAGACTTAGACACGGAACCGCAATACAGTACATAGCCTTGCTGATCCCAATATTGAATTGGCAATGGACGCTGCTGGGCATGGCCGCATTCTGCATATATATCATCTTCAATGACCGGACACTGATACTGTGCTGCCAGCCCGGCAATTTTTTCCTTATCAGCATTGCTGAGGCAAAAACCCAAAGGGTTTTGAAAATTTGCCGTCAGCAGGCAGGCCTTGGCGCCGGGCTGCTGCATGGCCTGTTCCAGCCGCCGCAGATCAAATCCGCTGCTGTCTGCCGGTATTTCAATTATTTTTCGTTTCAGCAGCGCCAGCAGCTGCAGCTGGCCGTTGTAGTTTGGAGTCGGCACAATAATGCTGTCGCCCGGCTCCGTTAAACTTTGGATCAGTGCCGAAAGCGCAGGCATGCAGCCGTTGCTGATGTAAATCTGTTCGGCCCCAATGTGAAAGCCGTCTTCAGCCCAATGCGCCGACAAGGCTTCACGCAGCAGCGCATGCCCCTGCCGGTCGCTGTAGAGAAAATCCTCCGGCTTGCAGTGCTTCAGCGCGCGCTGCACCGACCGGCGCAGCGCGTCCGCAGGCACCAGCTTTGGCGAAAGCTGAATCGAGCCAAGGTGAATCAATTGATTATTAATGGCATTTTCTTGAATCTGAATTTGCAGTTCTAAATGCGAAATTTCCTGTGTTGCCGGCGGAAAGTCAGCATGCTGCGGTAAAGCTAAGTGATCGTGCGGCTTTGCAGAGGGTTGCTGTTGGACAAAATAGCCGGCCTTATTTTGCGCATAAATTAAACCTTGCGCTTCCAGCAGCTCATAACAATTTTTTGCGGTATTCAAACTAATGCTTTGCTGCTGTGCAAACTGGCGAAGTGAATTGAGACGTTGTCCTGCTAAAAGTTCGCCACTATAAATTTTGTGTGCCATGCTGGCGGCCAAGCGTTGATATTGAAAGGTCATCTGTACCCTTTTTTTAATATTTTTTGTATCTGTATCCATAAAAATAACAGATTTAAGCTTCTGCTGTGAACTTAAACAAAAAATAAGGGGAAAAAGATGATGAACGTTCAATTAAACGTATGGGCAGCCTTGGGCATCTGCACATGTTCAGCCCTTTTTCAGGGCTGTAGTCAGCAAAATCAAAGCGTAGCGGAACAGCAACAGAATTTTATTTGCAATGCGCTGATTGAAGGCTTTTTAAAAGCGCAGAATTTAACCCAATATGAGCTGCGCCTGATTCAGCCCGTCAGCGCTGGCGCATTGAATGAAAAAATTTATGTTTATGGCGCCAGCCAAGGCAGCAGGCAAAATCTCGGCGGGCAGCCGTCAAAATTGCGCTTTGCCTGCCAGCAGATCTCCGCGCGCCAGATTCAAATCAAACTGCATGATCCCAAACAGCCGGCACAGCAAATGGATATCTTACTGAGCATCGAGCTTCCGCAGCCGCTGAAACTGCAACGCGCTGCAGCCTTCAATGCATACAGCGCGCCTATTCTTCATCGGTAAACGCTATTTCAAAATCTCCGGCAGCGGCGCGGCGGTTTTGAATTTAGACAGCTCTGCTTTCATTTTCTGCAGCATCTGATACGGCTGCTGCTGCACAAACATATTCACCACCGACAGCGGAATCGAGCCTTCGGGGTTGGCATAACCGTAGGTCGACACTTTGACTTTTTGCGGACCCAGTTTTTGGAATGACCAGTCGCCTTCATAATTGGTTAAGCGCACATAATTGCTATTCAGCGGATAGCCCTTTTTCAGCGCTTTGTTTTGAATACTGATGATACCCTGCGCATCCTTGGACATTTTGCCCTGCACAATTAGATCTCGGTCTTTGAGCGGGAACGGAAAATCCAGCACCATATACAGCTGAAACTCGCCTTTTTTATCGTCCCGCGACAGCACTTTCATTTGCCCCAAAAACGGCACCCACTGCTGTGCATGCTCGACATCCAAAATCAGCGCGACAGCCTGTTCAATCGGCACATTAAATGTGGTTTCAGCTTTATACATCATTACCGGGTTCTGACTGTCCTGAAAAGTCCAGACTTTAATATTGTTCTTGTTGATGCTGAGTTTGGCATTGTCTGCCGGCGCCGACTGCACCGCAGCGCTTAAGGCTGCAGCGCAGAGCGCCAATAAGGCTTTTTTCATTCCGTGGCTTCATCTTGTTTTAGTTTTAGCTTATTTTTATACCGGAAATTTCAGCGCTTTACACCTGAATATCGTTAAAGCCCAGTACATCTTTCATGTCATACTTGCGCGCTTCACGGCCCACAACCCATGCTGCCGCCCGCACTGCGCCGGACGCAAAGTTCATACGGTTGGTCGCCTTGTGCGTGATTTCAACGCGCTCGCCTTCTCCGATAAACATCGCGGTATGCTCGCCGACAATATCACCGCCGCGGATGGTTTGGAAACCAATGCTTTGACGCTCGCGCGGGCCAGTATGGCCTTCACGGCAATACACCGCATCTTTTTTCAAATCACGGCCCAATGCGCCGGCAATCGCTTCACCCATCATCAGCGCCGTGCCTGAAGGCGCATCTACTTTATGGCGGTGATGCGCTTCGATCACTTCGATATCAACCGTATCGCCAAAAACTTTAGACGCCAATTCCAGCAGTTTGATCGAAACGTTTACACCTACGGAATAGTTTGCTGCATAAACCACAGGAGTGTCCTGTGCAGACTCATCCAAATAGGCTTTTTGCTGATCATTCATGCCTGTTGTGCCGATCACAATGGCAACGCCTGCTTTGCGGCACAGTTCCAAATGATGCGCCGTAGCTGCCGGCGCTGTAAAATCGATGACCACATCACAATCATTCAGCACATCGGCCAAATCGCCTACAACTTTGACGCCAACTGCGCCAATGCCTGCCAGCTCACCGGCATCTGCACCCACTAAACTGCTTTCAGGACGCTCAACTGCAGCTGCCAGCTGATAGCCCGCCTGCTGCACTGCCTGAATTAAAATGCGTCCCATACGGCCGCCGGCGCCCAATACTCCAATGCGCGGATGTGCTGACATAACATTTTCCTAATGCTGTTTCGAAATTGCTCTTACTATAGCAAAACTCCTGTATTTGGCTAACTTCGACGCGAAAAAAAACTGAAAATCTTCAGCCTGAGCGCCAAAGCAGATCTGCTGCAGCTGTACGGGCAGTGTTATGCTGCAGTCCATTTCGATGTATCATAGGCCGGTTTTTTACACGATGATCCGGCATGAAAAATCTTCTGTTCGCCTGCGCCGCCATTTTCATTTTTCTGTCATGGCTGCTTCCCATCCATTACCGGCCTTGGGCAACCTATACGGGCGAGCTGTATGCGTTTTTTGCGCTGTTTGCGCTGGCCGCTGTATTTATCAAGCAGCCGCTGCAGCTGCCGAAAATTGCGCTGCCCATGGCAGCCTTGGCGTTCCTGCCGCTGATCCAGTTTGCCTTTGGCCAAGTTTATTACTTCAGCATTGCGATACTGGGTTTTGCCTATGTCTTCGGCTTTTGGCTGGCCATTTGCATGGGCTTCAGCCTGAGCGCGCGCCCGCAGCAAAAAGAGCAGACTTTTGCTTATTTAAGCTATACCTTTTTAGCAGGCGGGGTCTGCACCGGCCTGATCGCGATCTGCCAATGGCTGAATTTTGACGCAGCTCTCAGCAGCATCATGATGAATATCAGCGGCAGCACGCGCCCCTTCGCCAATTTTGCCCAGCCCAACAATATGGCAACCTTTTTGCTGATGGCGCTGTTGGCCTGCTTATATCTATATGAGCAAGGCAAAGTGAAGACCCGCTATTTGACGGCTGCAGCCATTCCAATTTTAATTGGCATTGCCTTAAGTCAGTCACGTACGTCGTGGGTCGCGAGCCTGTGTATTTTGCTGTATTTAGCTTATGCCCAGTACCGCGATTATATTCGCTTACGTTGGTTTTATAGCTTGGCTTGGTTTATCGGCTTTTTGGCGCTGATTGTACTGATGCCAAAATTAAGCCAGTTCATCAGCCAAATGTCTGACATGAATATTCAGGAAAGCCGTGATGTAGTACAGCGCGCTGGCGGTGATATGTCGCGTCTGGCCATTTGGAAACAGATGGCGCATGCAGCTGCAGCGCAGCCGTGGCTAGGCTACGGCTGGTATCAGACCAGCACGGCTTTTGTCGCCATCAGTGAGCAGATTCAAGGCCCGGTCTGGGTGCGCAGCGCGCATAATTTCATTTTGGATTTTGTCCTGTGGAATGGACTGCTGATTGCCGTGCCGTTCTTTGGTTACGCGGCCTTCTGGCTAATTCAGCTGCACCGCGGCGCGCGTACAGCCTCTTCGGTCATTGGCCTGCTGATGATTGGCGTTTTTCTGATACACGCGATGCTGGAATTCCCGCAAAATTACGCTTATTTTCTGCTCCCAGCCGGTTTCATTTTAGGCACAGTGCAGGCGCAAAATGCAAGCGCTGCTGTGCTTCATGCGCCGGCCCTGTTTATGCGCGCCGTATTTGGCGCCGGCATAATACTGCTGATACTGATTTACCGCGACTATGATGTGCTTGTGCCAAAGCTGAATCAAAGCGCGCGCTATGAACAGGCGCCAGAAAAAATCACCCGCAATGAAAAAATCTATGTGCTGACCGAATTCAATCACCGCATCAATTTCATCCGGCAGAACCCCTATGCGCCAATGACAATAGCGCAACTGGAAGATGCAGAAAAACTGGTGCGCAGCTACCCAACAAAATACCATCTGCTGGAATACGCCAAGATGCTGGCCTATAACGGCCATGAAGCTGAAGCGCGCCATCAGCTGCAGCGCCTGCAGGCCATTCAAAAAAGAACCGTCAGCTACAGCGAATTAATTCAGGACATGCCGAAAAAATAAACCGGCATCGAAGCATAAAAAAACCCGCGCAATGCGGGTTTTTTTATGCTTCGGCATTTCTGCCCAAAGTCAAAGCTTAGTCAAATAAACGGTCAAAGAATGATTTTTTCTTTGGCGATGATTTGCTGTCTTCACCATCCATCGTCTCCTGAAGCTCTTTGAGCAGCTCACGCTGGCGTGCAGTCAGATTCACCGGTGTTTCAACCACAATACGGCAGAGTAAATCGCCCTGCATGCTGGTGCGTACCGGTTTAACCCCTTTGCCGCGCAGGCGGAAAAGTTTGCCCGTTTGAGTGCCTTCCGGAATTTTCAGGCTGACACGGCCTTCTAAAGTCGGAATTTCAATTTCTTTACCCAAAGCTGCATCGGCAATGCTGACCGGCACATCCATATACAGATCTGCGCCGTCACGTTGGAAGATTTCATGCTCGCGCACCACAACTTCCACATACAGGTCACCAGACTGGCCGTCACGGATTGCTTCACCTTTACCGCTTAAGCGTACGCGGTCGCCGTTGTCGACACCGGCAGGAATGGTCACTTCCAGCGTTTGCTGGCGGTCAGCTACACCTGAGCCATGACATTTGCCGCATGGATTCTTAATGATTTTGCCTTGGCCGCGGCAGGTGCTGCAGGTTTGCTGAACCGAGAAAAAGCCCTGCTGCATACGCACTTGGCCTGCGCCATGACAGGTTTTACAGGTTTCAACATCATTCGGGTTTTTCGAGCCTTTGCCGTCACAGGCGTCACATGGCGCCGGCGCTGTAAAGGTAATGGTTTTTTTCACCCCTTTTACCGCTTCTTCCAGCGTCAGCTCCATCACATAACGCAGGTCAGAACCGCGGCGCGCGCGCTGCTGTCCGCCACGGCCACCGCCGCCGCCAAATGCGCCACCGAAAATATCGCCAAACTGGCTGAAAATATCTTCTGCACTGAAGCCGCCAAAACCGCCGCCGCCGCCCATGCCGCCTTCAAAGGCTTGATGGCCCATGCGGTCATACATGCTGCGCTTTTCGCTGTCCGACAACACTTCATAGGCTTCTGCAGCTTCTTTAAATTTTTCTTCCGCTTCCGGATTGTCCGGATTGCGGTCAGGGTGGAATTTCATCGCCAACTTACGGTAGGCTTTTTTAATTTCATCATCACTAGCGGTTTTAGCGACACCTAAAACCTCATAATAATCACGTTTAGCCATGTCTGGCGATGCTCCTCACGGAATTCAAATTGAATACTTAACTGAGGTCTGAAATTGGGGTCAAACCAGTTTTTACAAGGGGAAATTTTGAAAAAAATCTACAGAACTAAAAAACAGCTTTATTTTTGAAAAACTTAATGATGCCTTTGATCCATGCATTGAGCAGATATAAGAATGCTACACAGGAAAAAACCACGCCGGCAACGGTGCAGCCTGTCACCCACAAATAAGTGTCCCAGTAATAAAAAAACAGCGGAATGAACCACAGCGCTGCGAAACAGGCCAAAATGAGGTAGATCACAACAGTGCGCATAATCCAGACGGCTTGCGCCTGCATCCAGACTTCTGCCGAATCCAGCTGTGTGACTTTGCGGGCAAACCAGTACGCAAACACGCTGCTCACTACAGTAAACAGCGCTAAAAACATGAAGACATAAGAAATCGCGATGTAGCGGCGATACTTGATTAGGTTCTCTGTCGTCATGCTGAATTTAACCCCATGCACTGCTGTCAGGCGCCGGAATGCGCGCAGTGATTTACTTATTAAAATTATCCGTAAAGATCAGGTGCTACTATATTGAAAAAAACAATATTTCGCACCCAATTTTATGACACTTTTAAGGATTATGCTGAGTTTTTTTCACCTTAAACCACTGCGCATATAATGCAGGCAGGAAAAACAGCGTCAGCAGGGTTGCGACAATCAATCCGCCCATAATCGCCACCGCCATCGGGCCGAAGAAAATACTGCGCGACAGCGGAATCATTGCCAATACAGCTGCCAGCGCAGTCAGCACAATAGGCCGGCAGCGGCGCACTGTGGCGTCAAGAATAGAAGACCACGGATCATGCCCTGCCTGTATATCCTGTTCAATCTGATCTATCAGAATTAAGGAATTGCGCATGATCATGCCGGACAGCGCAATAGTGCCCAGCATGGCGACAAAACCAAACGGCTTGTTGAACAGCAGCAGAAACAGCACAACGCCTATAATGCCCAATGGCGCAGTCAAAAACACAATGAAAGCGCGCGACATGCTGCGCAGCTGAATCATCAGCAACGTCATGACCACCGCCAAGAACATCGGCATGCCCGCATTGACTGAGTTTTGCCCGCGCGCGGACTCTTCTACTGTCCCGCCCACTTGCAGCAAATAACCGCTCGGCAGCTGGCTGCGCAATTCTGCCAATGGCGCGTCCAGTTCATGCACCACGGTTGCCGGCTGCAGCTTGGTGCGGATATCCGCACGCACAGTAATGGTCGGCAAACGGTTGCGGTGCCAAATCAGGCCTTCTTCAAAACCGTATTCAATTTTTGCAATTTGCGCCAAAGGCACAGAACTGCCGGATGCTGTTGGCACCGCCAAACTGCTCAGCGAACCGACATCGACACGCTCGGCTTCATCACCGCGCATACGGATTTCAATCAGGTTGCGCTTTTCACGGAACTGGTTGATGGCCGCACCGCTGATCGAACTGTTTAAAAAGTTGGATAAATCCAGCGTATTCACTCCCAATTGGCGGGCGCGGTCTTGGTCAATCTCCAATTTAATGACTTTGCTTGGCTCGCCCCAATCCAAATGCACATTGGTGGTATTGGGGTTTTCGCCGACTTTGGCCGCTACTTTTTGCGCCCATTCACGCACCAGCCCCAAATCTTCACCCGATACCCGAAACTGCAGCGGATAGCCCACTGGCGGGCCATTCTCCAGCAATGCCACACGGGTGCGCGCTTCCGGCAGCAGCAGACGGATTTGCTCACTTAAGCTGCGGCGCAGTTCATCGCGGTCATCCAGCGAAGAGGCCAAAACCACAAATTGGGCAAAACTGGTTTGCGGCAATTGCTGATCCAGCGGCAAATAAAAACGCGGCGACCCCGTCCCAACATAGGCCACAAAATTATCGATGCCTTGCTGTTTGGACAGGAAATGCTCCACTTTACGCACCGCGGCTTCTGTGGCTTTAAGCGATGCGCCCTCTTCCAGCTTAATATCCACCACAATTTCGGCGCGGTTGGATGGCGGGAAGAACTGCTGCGGCACCAATTTGAACATCAGCACGGACAGCACAAAAATGCCGACCGTGGCCGCAATCACGGTTTTGCGGTACGTTACGCAGGCATTGACCCATTTTTTAAAATGCTGATAAAACCGGGTTTGATACGGATCGTGATGTTCTCCCGCATGATGCACCGTGGGCTGCGGTTCTGGCTGTTTGCGCAAACGCGCCCATAAGCGCTGATACCACGGCGCTTTTTGAATCAGATCTTTATTAAAATCAGGTAGCAATTTATCGCCCAAATACGGCACAAACAGCACCGCAGCAAACCACGATACGATGAGCGCAATAGTCACAACTTGGAAAATCGAACGGGTGTATTCACCGGTACTCGATGCCGCTGTCGCAATCGGTAAAAAACCCGCCGCCGTGATTAATGTTCCGGTCAGCATTGGGAAGGCGGTGGTGCGCCAAGCATGGCCGGCGGCCTGCAGCCGGGTATAGCCCTGCTCCATTTTAATCGCCATCATTTCCACAGCAATAATGGCATCATCCACCAGCAGGCCCAGCGCCAAAATCAGCGCGCCGAGCGAGATTTTATGCAGGCCGACATCAAATAAATTCATGCCGGCAAAGGTCATAGCCAGCACCAAGGGAATGGACAGCGCCACCACCAGCCCAGTGCGGAAACCCAATGAGAAAAAACTCACCAGCAGGACAATAATGACCGCTTCGGTCAGCACTTTCATAAATTCACTGACGCTGCGTTTCACAGCCACCGGCTGATCAGACACTTTTTGCAGCGTCATGCCCAGCGGCAAGGATTTTTGCAATGAAGCAAATTCTGTTTCCAAGTTTTTGCCCAGCGCCAAAATATCGCCGCCTTTGCGCATGGATACAGCTATGCCAATGCCGTTTTCCGCCATAAAGCGCATGCGCGGCTGCGCAGGTTCGCTAAAACCGCGGTAAACTTCCGCCACATCGCCCAGCTGAATAGTTTTTCCGTTCACCAGCAGCGGCATTTTTTTCAGTTCTTCTACCGTTTGCAGATTGCCGCTGGCGCGGATTTGAATGCGGTCAGAAGATGTTTCAAAAAATCCGGCGCTGGCAACTGTGTTCTGCTGCTGCAGCGCCTGCTGAATGGCGCTAACCGGAATTCCCAGCTGCGCGGCTTTGGTATTGGACATTTCAATCCAAATTTTTTGATCCTGCAGGCCAATCAGATCGACCTTGCTGACATCTTTCACCCGCTGCAGCTGAAGCTGCAGGCGGTCGGCATAATCCTTAAGCGTGGCATAGTCAAAATCTTTACCGGTCAGCACATAAATATTGCCAAAGGTATCGCCAAACTCATCATTAAAAAATGGCCCCTGCACGCCAGAGGGAAGCTGATGTTTAATATCGTTGACTTTTTTGCGCACCGTATACCAAACATCTGGAATATCTTTGGAACGCAGCGAATCTTTGGCGACAAACGTCACCATGGATTCGCCCGGCCGCGAATAGGCCATGATGCGTTCATATTGCCCGGTGGTCATCAGCTCTTTTTCAATGCGGTCCGTGACCTGCATGGATACTTCTTTGGCGGTCGCCCCAGGCCAATAAGTCTGGATGACCATCACCTTAAAAGTAAACGGCGGATCTTCACTCTGCGACAGCTTGGAATACGACACAATGCCGACAATACCCAGCAGCAGCATAAAATACAGCACGAGGCCTTTATTTTTCAGCGCCCATTCAGACAGGTTAAAATTCATCTTAACCTCCAGCCTGAATCGTTACCGGACGGTTTTCACGGTCAATCGGCTTGATTTTCTGCTTTTCGCGCAGCAAATGCACACCGCCGATCACCACATAATCCGACGCTTTCAGCCCGCTCAGCACCGGCACACTGTCACGGCCATAAGCGCCTAAAGCAACTGGAACTTTATGCACGGTATTGTCCGGCTGCACTGTCAGCACATAGGCCTGCTGCCCTTGCGCCGAAACACTGGATAAGGGCACATTCAGCTGGCCGTTTTCGGCATGGCTGAAAAATACCCGCGCGCTTTGCCCCAGCTGAATCAGCGCATTGCCCTCACGCAGCACCACTTTCACACTATAAGTGCGTGACTGATCCGCTGCCGGAGAAATTTCCCGCACATAGGCATCAAACTGCTCATCTGGCCGCGACCACAGGGTCACTTTGGCGCGCTGCCCAGTTTTAATTTCGGCAATGGCCTGTTCCGGCACACCGATGACCACTTCGCGATCGCCGTTGATCGCCAGCTGATAGGCCGGCTGCCCTGCCGAAATCACCTGCCCCACCTCAATATTGCGTTCGGTAATCACGCCATTTTTATTGGCAATCAGCTGGTTATACTGCGTTTGATTACTGCTGGCATCATAGGCCGATTGCGCCTGCTTTAAAGCAGCCTGCGCATTTTTATACTGGTTCTCGACCGCATCATACTGCGAACGGCTGACAGCATTGATCGGCAGCAGCTGCTGAAAACGCTTTAATTCATCTTCAGCAGTTTTTAAAGCCGACTGCGCGCTTTCCAGCTGCGCGCGGTTAGACGCTTTTTGCAGTTCAGCATCTTTTACATCCAAACGCGCCAGCACCTGACCGACTTTAACCTGATCGCCAACATCGGCATAACGTTCAATCACCTGCCCGCCCACACGGAAGGCCAGCGCTGTTTGCTGGCGCGCCTGCACTTCACCGGCATAGCTTTTCTGATTAATCTGCGCAGCGCCCGGCTGTGTCACCATGACAAACGGCACTTCCTGCGCTGCTGAAGAATTCTCCTTGCTGCATCCCCCGAGGGTCACGCTGCAAACGATGATCATGCTGACCACAGCGGTTTTTATTGTGCTCATGAGGCTCGCTCTTATATTGATGAGTTTTTTAAGGCAAAATAGATGGATTAAAAATTTGATTATTTTTTAATTAATAAACCACACGGTACACTAATTAAAAATTTAAGTAAAAATCAATGACCTGATTGACATTTTTGGACTTTTTTTTGCAAATGACTGTAGGCCGACCTAAAGATCTTGAAAAACACCAGCGCATACTGGACGCCGCCAAAATTTTGTTTTTGGAGTGCGGTTATGACGGCTGCAGCATGAATAAAATTGCGCAAAAAGCCGGGGTCACTAAACTCACGGTATACAACCATTTTCAAGACAAAGAAACCTTGTTTACCGGCGCAATTTCAGAAACCTGTGATTCCTTTATTAATGCCCGCCCCATTGCGCTCAATCCCGGCAGTGATTTTTTGCAGGCGCTGCAGCATGCCTGCGAAGTGACTTTAAAGCTGGTGAATTTGCCGGAAGCCTTAAAAATGGAATATTTGCTACTGGAACTGGCGTCACAGCATAACCCGCTGGCGCAGCAGTTTTACAATGCTTCGCATCAAAAGCTCAGCGCGTTATGGGAAAACTTTTTTGAGCAGGCGGTACAGCTGAAATTCATCCATCCGGCTGGGCCGCGGGAACACTTGCTGCTGCTGTTTTCGCTGCTGCTGGGCATGCGCCATCATGAAGTGCTGATGGGCATCCGTGCAGTCCCTGAGCAGGAAGAATGCCTGCAGGTGATCCGCAGCAGCATTGAAGTGTTTATGCTGCGTTACGGCGCAATTTAAGTGCAGCAGATTATTTTGCGCATAGTCTGTGCACCTGGCTATACGTGCATTCGGCACAGAGTTTGCTATTTTCTAGTCAAACTGAATCCGACTTTTGTATGTGCCTGCTTGGATTGTCATCGATTCAGGGTATAGTCAAATTAAGGACCACCGGAGAATGCTAAAAATGATTCAACAAATTGATGCTCCATTACGTGACGATGTGCGCTTGCTGGGCAATTTACTGGGCGAAACCCTCAAGCAGCACGCCGGACAAGATTTGTTTAATCAGGTCGAACAAATTCGCGCGCTGTCTAAAGGCGCCCGTGATGGACAGGCAGAAGCTGAAAAAGAACTGGAAAAATTATTTTTAAGCCTCGAAGATGATGAAATTCTGCCGCTCACCCGCGCCTTTACGCATTTTCTCAACTTTGCCAATATTGCCGAACAGTACCATGTAGTGCGCAGCCGCCGGCAAAGCGAATTTGATGAAAGCGCGCCTTCACCAAATCCGCTGGATCATTTGCTGCAAAAATTCAAAGAACGTGAAATTTCCTCTGAAGCGCTGTATCAGCAAATTTGCGAACTTAAAATTGAATTGGTATTGACCGCGCATCCGACCGAAGTCAGCCGCCGCACCCTCATTCAAAAATATGACGGCATTAATGACTGCCTGTTTAAATTTGACCAGCAAAAATTGACGCCGCGTGAACGCCAAGCAGTGCTGGATGATTTAAAACAGCTGATCTGCTCGGCATGGCAGACCGATGAAATCCGCCAGCACCGCCCGACGCCTGTCGATGAAGCCAAATGGGGTTTTACCACCATTGAACAAACGCTGTGGAATGCGGTGCCAAAATTCATGCGTGAATTGGATGGCATGGTCGCTGAACATTGCGGCAAACCGCTGCCGCTGACCATTGCGCCAGTGCGGTTTGCTTCATGGATGGGCGGCGACCGCGACGGCAACCCCAATGTGACCCACAATATTACTCAGGAAGTGCTGTGGCTGTCGCGATGGAAAGCGGCTGACCTCTATGTGCGCGATATAGAAGCGCTTCGCTGGGAATTGTCAATTGAACAATGCAGCCCTGAATTGCAAAAAGCGCTGGGCGGCAGCCATGCAGAACCTTACCGTGAATATTTGCGCGACACGCGCCAGCGTCTCAAAGCCACCCGCCACTGGCTGGCGGAAAAATTGCGCGGCAATGATGCAGACAGCAGCCAAGTGATTAAAAGTAAAGATGAACTGCTGCAGCCGCTTCTGCTCTGCTACCGTTCACTCATCGACTGTGGCCTGCCAGAGATCGCCAACGGCAAATTGCTCGACTTTATTCACCGCGTCAACTGTTTTGGCATTGAACTGCTGAAGCTGGACATCCGTCAGGAATCTGGACGCCACCGCCAAGCGATTTCAGCGATTACTGAATATTTAGGCCTTGGCAATTTTGAAACGTGGACGGAACAGGCGCGTCAAAACTTCCTGCTGCAGGAACTGCAAAGCAAGCGCCCGCTCC
Source organism: Acinetobacter sp. (assembly GCA_030152275.1). Classification (GTDB taxonomy): domain Bacteria; phylum Pseudomonadota; class Gammaproteobacteria; order Pseudomonadales; family Moraxellaceae; genus Acinetobacter. The sequence goes on from JASLHF010000106.1 coordinate 25,661, forward strand.
TGCCTAAACATCTAAATGAGCCAAAGCAAAGCCTGATTGAACATCCCGATGTACAGGAAGTCTTTGCCACCATGCGCACGCTGGCTGCACAGCCGCCGGAAAGCTTAGGCGCTTATATTATTTCCATGGCGGAATATCCAAGCGATGTGCTGGCAGTGCTGCTGCTGCAAAAAGAAGCCGGCATTCAGCAAGCGCTGCGCGTGGTGCCGCTGTTTGAAACCTTAAAAGACTTGGATGGCGCAGCCGCCACCATGCAGACACTGTTCAGCATGCACTGGTATAAGCAGCACATTCAGGGCAAGCATGAAGTCATGATTGGCTATTCCGACTCGGCCAAAGATGCCGGTTTTATGTCTGCCAATTGGGCGCAGTACCGCGCGCAGGAAGAGCTGACTGATTTAGCGAAAAAACATGGCGTACAGCTGACCTTATTCCACGGCCGCGGAGGCTCCATCAGCCGCGGCGGCGCGCCAACTCAGCAAGCGCTGTTCTCACAGCCGCCGGGTTCAATTTCCGGCGCGATTCGTGTAACTGAACAAGGTGAAATGATTCGCTTCAAGTTTGGTTTGGAAGGCATTGCGCTGCAAAACTTGGAAATTTATACCGCAGCCACATTGGAAGCAACCCTGCTGCCGCCGCCAGAACCAAAACCGGAATGGCGTCAGCTCATGCACAGCATGACCGACCTGTCGGTACAGGTTTACCGCCAGACCGTACGTGAAAATCCGCATTTTGTGAAGTATTTACGTACTGTCACACCAGAACTGGAACTGCAAATGCTGCCGCTGGGCTCACGCCCTGCTAAACGTAAAGTCAGCGGCGGCATCGAATCACTGCGCGCCATTCCTTGGGTGTTTGCATGGACGCAAATTCGTTTAATGCTGCCGGCATGGCTGGGTACGGGCGCGGCGATTAATCAAGTGATTCAGCAAGGGCAAAAAGATACGCTGGATGAAATGCTGCAGCAGTGGCCGTATTTCCAAACCTTAATTGATATGCTGGAAATGGTGCTCTCCAAAGCCGACAGCCATGTGGCGCTGTATTATGAGTCGCATTTAACACAGGATGAAGACCTAAAAGTGCTGGGTGAAGAGCTGCGCCAGCGTTTGCGCGATGCAGTTCAGACCCTGCTGGCATTAAAAGGAGAGTCTAAACTGCTGAGCAGCAATGATGTGCTGGATCAGTCGATGAAAGTGCGCAAGCCTTATCTGCTGCCGCTGCATTTACTGCAAGCGGAGCTGATGAAGCGCCGCCGCGCATATCTGGCGGTGCGTCAAGCAGAAGATACACCTGTCGATCATGCGCTCATGGTCAGCATCGCCGGCATCGCGGCCGGCCTGCGCAATACCGGCTAAGGCTGCAGCAGCATAAAAAAGCGCATCCCATGGGATGCGCTTTTTTATTGACCGATTATTCCAAAATTCACACATTTATTTATAAACGGAATCAAAAAAAATTATAAATAGCGCGTAGAGGCCAGCAATGGATTACTTGCTGATTTAACGTTAATTTTAAACTTATAAACTTTTACCATGCGGTAAAATGTTATGAAAAGTCATAGAATTAATTTGAACACTTTTTTAATTTCAGTGATTAAATCTTTCAAAAAATAAGCGTATGATGTGCACAATTTATCTTTTGAGTGCTCATTTTATGTCCAATTGGTTTCCCAAATGGCGCCCGTACGAAGGCAATATTGATGCACGTCCTGTTGGTACCAATGAGTACCTTCCGCCTGTGCAAAGTGTTGTATTGGGGATACAGCATGCCTTTGCAATGTTCGGTGCAACGGTTCTGGCGCCGTTCTTGATGGGTTTTGATGCCAATCTGGCGATTTTAATGTCGGGCATCTGTACCATCCTGTTCTTCTTGATGACCGGTGGCCGCGTACCGAGTTATCTGGGTTCAAGCTTTGCCTTTATTGGTGTGGTGATTGCAGCCACCGGTTATGCCGCTTCAGGTACTGGCGCACCGAATGCCAATTTGGCTGTAGCTGCCGGCGGGATTATGGCCTGCGGTATTTTATATGCCATTTTTGGTTTTATCGTGATGGCAACCGGTACCCGTTGGATTGAAAAACTCATGCCGCCTGTGGTGACCGGTGCCGTGGTGATGATCATTGGTCTGAACCTTGCCCCAGTGACCATTAAAGGGGTTGCCGGCAATAACTTTAATATGTGGATGGCTTTGGTCACCGTACTGTGTATGGGTTCAATTGCAGTGTTCACTAAAGGTTTATTGCAGCGTCTACTGCTCTTGGTTGGCCTTCTGCTTGCGTACTTGGTGTACTACATCGTATCGAATGTGATGGGACATGGCACACCGATTAACTTTGTTCCGGTACAAGAAGCCGCTTGGTTTGGTGTTCCTCAATTCCATTCACCTGTTTTTGATTTCAATGCCATGCTGATCATTGCACCGATTGCTTTGATTTTGGTCGCTGAAAACTTAGGTCACATTAAAGCAGTCGGCGCGATGACAGGTGAAAATCTGGATCCGCACATTGGTAAAGCTTTTGTTGCTGATGGTGTAGCCACCACCCTTTCAGGCGGTGTCGGCGGCCCGGGTATGACCACCTATGGTGAAAACATTGGCGTGATGGCAGTGACTCGCGTTTACTCAACCATCGTCTTTGTCTTTGCAGGTGTCTTTGCTATTTTCCTTGGTCTTTCACCGAAATTTGGCGCGATTATTCATACCATTCCGCAAGCGATTTTGACCGGTGCCTCTATTGTGGTATTCGGTTTGATTACCATTGCCGGTGCCAAAATCTGGATTGAAAACAAAGTCGATTTCTCTAAGAACAAGAACCTGATGGTGGCTGCAGTGACCATTATATTAGGTACGGGTGACTTTGCATTACAATTCGGTAACTTCAATCTGGGTGGTATTGGTACCGCAACCTTTGCAGCCTTGATTTTGAACTGGTTCTTTAGCTTGGGCGATAAATCAGAATAAGTCTGAGCCAATTACAAAGCATAAAAAACGATTGAATAATATTGATTGAATTTTAAAAGCAGCCAATGGGCTGCTTTTTTTTCTGCCTGATATTTGGGGTAAGATAAGCCATTACCCGAGGATAGTGCTGCATGCGACTGGATTTGTTCGACCTACAACTGATGCTGCATATTGTAGATACAGGCAGCCTAACCAAAGGCGCTGCGCGATCTGCTATTTCTTTACAAGCAGCCAGCGAACGAATAAAAAAACTCGAACAGCACTACCGCACGACCCTGTTTATACGTCAAGCCAAAGGCGTAAAGCTCACCTTGGCTGGACAAACTTTTATGGAACATGCGCAGCAAATCTTGCGTCAAGGACAACAGCTTGAACAAGCCATGCTGCCGTTTGCCGAAGGTCTAAGTTCCAGCATGACCTTATGGTGTAATTCTTCAGCGCAA
>JASLHF010000117.1 GCA_030152275.1 Acinetobacter sp.
AATTTCCAGACTTCCAGATTTTTTAAAGTTTTCAGCTTGCTGTTGCGCTTGTACCATTCATCCACCGCTGTGCCGTAGGTCACAATAGCCACTTGACTGCAGCGCGCGCAGGCTTTTTTTACTTTGTCTTCATCGGGACTGCCGACTTCGATCCATTTCACCAGCTGGCCGGTTAAGTCTTTTTCCCACAGCGCCGGCTCATCTGTTTCGAACAGGTCTTTGGTAAATTCTAACGCTTCGTCCGCATAACGGGCAAACGCCAAAATACGCACCATTAAACGTTCAATGGTTTCTGATGGATGCAGCGCCATGGTGAGCTGGAAATCACCGTATTGGTGTACATCCATATTGGCTATGTTCAAATCTGCTTTATAAATTGTCGCTTTCAGCGCCATAACATGAGTCCTCAAATTTGGCGCTTAGCATATAAGATTTAACCGCACTTTGCTGAAAAGTTTGCGCTATTTTGCCTGATCCACACGGCAAGCCATTAGCTGGTTTTCAAACTCCAGCCACTCCCGCTCCTGCCGGTAAATCACTTCCAGCCGGTTGTCGATATTTTCCGCAGCACTCTGATAGTTAAACTGCGCCGGATTAAAATTAAAGCTCTTCCAGCCTTGAGTCGTATTAAATATGCCCTTAATGCGCAGCCAGTCTTTCTGCTCACACAGCAAATCGAGCAGATCATAAAAGTCAAAGACCCAGCGTTTGGGCATTTTCCAGCCCGCAACACTGTAGCCCTGCGACGTTTCGACATAATGATACGGCAACTGTTTCACTTCTGGCATTGGCGCGCCTTGCGCCAGTTCCTGCTGCACACGCAGCAAAGGCTGCATTTTACGCACGGTGCCGCTGTGCGGCAGATCAATTTCCGCCAGCGTCAATTCCCCCATGGAAAATTTCAGCCAATGCTGCTGATATGGCTGATATTCAGCCTGCAATGCAGTCAACGCCTGTTCATCAGCATCCGTCATTTGGTCAGTATGGGAAACTGCCGCAATTTGCGCAGCTTTCAGCTGGTCAGCATATAAGTGCTGCTTGCTCCATTCGGTATCATGCAGGCGTGATCCGTCTATGACGGTGACCAGCGCGCGCATATTCAAATGCGCCTGCCAATGCGGTTCCGTTAGCTGTTCCAGCAGCTGTGCGGGATGGCCAAGTCCGGTTGGCTCGATAAACAGCCGGTCCGGCTTAGACTCACTCAGTAAACGTGACAGCGCGATCTGCATGGGCATTTGACTGCTGCAGCACAGGCAGCCGCCCAAAAGCTCTTGAACGGCATAACCCTGCGCCTGCGGCAGCATCTGCTGATCGACACCAATCTGTCCAAACTCATTCATCAGCACAGCCCAAACTTCATTTTCAGGTTTTTGGCTCAGTAAATGTTTGAGCAGTGTGGTTTTTCCCGCCCCTAAAAAACCGGAAATGATATGAACGGGAATCGCCTGCGCGGCAGCGAGAAGCTTCAAAAGGCAACCTGTATTGATCTGTAAAATTCGCTCAATTTATAGCGTTTCATGCGCATGCATGCAAGCTTACGTGGCTGAGTTTTCTTGGTTTAGCGGCTAGAGGCCTCATGCACACATGCCAGTATTTCTGAACCCTCTTTTACACACAGACATATGCTGAATCCCAGCCGCGTCTCAGCATGAATGCTTTTATATCAAATGGATTTATAGCCTGCGCAGACTAAGAGCGAGTGTGCATGATGCTAATCAATTTGGCCGATTATAATCATGAGAACGGCTCCTGCTTTCGCGTAAACGGGTGAAAATGCTGTAGACCTCCACATGACTTCGAATAGCTTTTCGGTGAATAACAGTATTTTGACAGATTAAGTTTTTTGAGAAATTAGCTTTTAATAAATGTGCATGGAACCGAACTGCAGCACACTCAGCCCTAGGACAATACAGCCACCACACCGCCATTCTGCCAGCAATTCACGCTCTATAGAGAGGAACAAAAAAGTATGTGCATGATTAGAATGACATATTTTTTTACATTTAATTCAGTAAACAAACCGGTATCACAAAGCAAAAATAGGCGCTAAAAGAATCTTTTGCGGCTTGGAAGCCACATTCACCGTATATTTTGAATTATTTACACACAATTAAATGACTTATATCACACGAATTTTCACATATTAAAAACAGTGTATTTAACTAAAAATACAAATTTATGCACTCTGTGGCATTTTCACTGCTCAATCTGCGTTCTTTTGCAGCAATCATTGATTGAGCAGCAACCTGCTTTTAGCATGAACAGCTATTCAGTTTGAGCTTTATATTTCTTATTCGATATTCAAACTGAAGACTGCTGTGTGATGACGGCAGTAAATTAAAATTTTATTTAAAAGGATGCTCGTGATGAAATTAACCCAAATTCTATTGGCTTCTGCTTTAGCTGTTTCTGCTGCTGCCTCTTTTGCGGCTAAACCTGCAAAACCAGTTCAAGAAGAACAGCCTGTGGCCACTACTCAAGAACAGCCTAAAGCGCAAAGCGAAGAAACTGCTGCTGCCGGTACAGCTGCCCAGCCGGCTTCTGAAGCTCAAGCTGAAACAGCAGCGCCCGCACAGCCTGCTCAATAACTTGCCCAGCTCTGCAGGCAAAATGCTGCAAAACGCTCTAGGGCTTTTGCACTGCTGAATGTCAACGCTGCTCCGCAGGTTCAACTCTGCGTTTGGCTGACAGCCTAAAAAACCGGAAGGCATCGTTTGTCATCCGGTTTTTTATTGATTAGTCATTGCCTCATTTTGCCATATACCCTGAAATGGACAGCAGGCAAGCTTAAGTGCGTTATATCAATACACTTATGCTGTTTGAGTTCACAATATCAAATTCTAGCTTGAAGCATTTTTTCTTATTTTGTTGAATGGCTATCGCGAAATTTAATTTTTTTAATGCCGCATAGGTACTTCTAGCTGCAAATTCAACTGGCTACACGGCCCATTTCAGAAAAATGCAAAGAGCCTTTTGATCTCAAACCATAGTTAAAAATGATAGATAAATCATCAAAGCCTATCAGACCCAATAAATCAAATTTTTTAAATTCAATAACTTAAAATTTAAACCCATTTTTAAAGCACATAGAATGATCATTTTCATCTACTTAGGCATAGCTTGTCCGAAAGGCAGATTTATCACTTAATAGCATCAATGCGAAAGAATTGGATGTTTGCACATGAGCAATAAAGCAAATTTTACAGCTGAAGTGGCGATTTTAGGCGCTGGCCCTGTCGGCTTAACCATTGCCAACTACTTAAGTAAGCAAGGCGTACAGGTCACTGTTATTGAACAGCTGGACAGCTTGATTGATTACCCGCGTGCAATCGGCATTGATGATGAATCTCTGCGCACCATTCAATCCTTAGGCTTGGTCGAGCAAGTTCTGCCGCATACGACTCCAAACCATGCAATGCGGTTCTTAACACCTAAAGGCCGCTGTTTTGCAGATATTCAGCCTCTAACCCGAGAATTTGGCTTCTCGCGCCGCAACGCGTTTATTCAGCCGCAAGTGGATAACGTGCTATTGCAAGGCCTAAAACAATATGAAAAAACAGAAGTATTGTTTTCGCGCCATTTAACAGAATTCCATCAAGATGCTTCTGGCGTGACCTTAAGCATTGAAAACAAAACTGGCGAAAAAGAAACAGTTCAAGCGCAGTACTTAATTGCCTGCGATGGCGGCAACTCAATTGTGCGCCGTACTCTGAACATTGGGTTTGACGGCAAAACTGCGCCAAACCAATGGATTGTGGTAGACGTTGACAATGATCCGCTGGCCACACCGCATATTTACTTATGCTGTGACCCAGTGCGTCCATACGTGTCTGCTGCTTTGCCTCACGGTATCCGCCGTTTTGAATTTATGGTGATGCCTGGTGAAACTCAAGAAGAATTGAGCAAACCGGAAAACATTGCAAAATTACTGTCTAAAGTGATGCCAACGACAGACGGGATTGATGTGATTCGTCAACGTGTCTATACCCACAATGCGCGTATTGCAGACAAATTCCGTGTAGACCGTATTTTACTTGCAGGTGATGCTGCCCACATCATGCCGGTATGGCAAGGTCAAGGCTATAACAGCGGTATGCGTGACGCTTTTAACTTGGCGTGGAAAGTCGCTTTGGTTGTCCAAGGCAAAGCTGGCCCAGAACTGCTGGATTCTTACCAAGTCGAACGTAAAGACCATGCCAAAGCCATGATTGACCTGTCAGTAATGGCGGGCCACGTCCTTGCGCCGCCGAAGAAATGGCAAGGTTTTGTGCGTGACGGTATTGCTTATGCCTTGAACTACATCAAGCCAATTAAACAATACTTGCTTGAAATGCGTTTTAAGCCAATGCCGAAATATAATGACGGCGCATTGGTTTCCAACGGTTCAAAAGATTCTCCAGTCGGCAAAATGTTTATTCAGCCAGAAGTGAAATTGGCTACGGGTGAAACAGTATTGCTTGATGAAGTGATCGGCAATGATTTTGCACTGATTGCTTGGGGTGTAGACCCTCAGTGGGGCTTATCTGATGCAACCATCAAACAATGGCAAAAGCTGGGTGTTAAATTCATCCAAGTGATTCCAGCGGTGCAGCTAAATAACGAGAATCGTAAACAGTTCGAAGGCGTTATTACCATTGGCGACAACGGCACCGACATCCGCACTTGGTTTGGCAAAACTGCAGAGTCTGTTGTGGTGCTGCGCCCTGACCGTTTTGTGGCAGCGCTGGCTATTCCGCAAACTTTAGATCAAGTCAGCCAGCAGCTGTTTGCTAAATTACATGCAAAATAAGTTTTTAAAACTTAGATAAGCAATAAAAACCACGCTAAATGCGTGGTTTTTTTGACTAAATACTTCGTGATTTTCTAAAAGAAACTAAATCCCCCCTCATAGCTCATGTCGATGCCTTATGTCTAAGCCCTCATTTAAGGCAACATCAACTTCTGCTACATGTACGGGGAGCCCCCTTCTAAATTTGACCGCCTGTTTTTATACAAAACAGCTCTTATAAAGATATTATTAAAATCATGGCTAAAAAAGCCTTAATACAAAACATTCCAAGCACTTATTTCAAAAACTGCATGGCTGCAGACAAAATTAGAGATTTTGCAGCCATTCAATATCCTGCACCGATGGACGCTGCTTAATCCGTTCAATAAACGGCTTAAATTCATCTAAATACGGTAATATTTTAAATTGCACGGCATAAGCGACCCAATAGGCAAAGTACAAATCTGCTGCCGTGAATTTCTCTCCAGTAAGATAAGGATTCGCCTGCTGCATGCCCTGCTTAAAAAAAGCAAATACCGAATCTTCTGTCCCCATACTCAAAGCTGATCGGCATTTTTCAATATCCGCTGTGCTGACTTTCAGATATTTTAAATCCATATATTCCGTCATTGGGCCATGACAAAAAAACAGCCATTTAAAATATATACCGCGCTTCGAATCATCCAAAGCAGGCGCCAAACCTTTCTCATGGAATTTATCGGCCAAATAAGCGTATATCGCCGGAGTTTCAGAAATAACAGCATCCCCATCTACCAAGCATGGCACTTTTCCCATCGGATTTATTTTTAAATAATCTGCATCGCGGATATGCGCATAATCCACCTCTATCATTTCAACCTGATTTTCGATACCCAATTCTTTAAACAGCGGCAGTAAGGTGTTTCCGCGAGATTGTTTATTGGTGTAATACTTCATTTTGCTCTGCTTTTTTATAGAAATGAGCTAAAAATATATACAGTAATGCACTAAAAAATTAGCATTTTATTGTTATTGCTTTACATACATCAGACATGCGGTCTTGAGGGTACACACCATAAAGCTGTTAGCGCCTAAACGGGTGAATGAGGTAACCAAATTTGCTTGATCCCCCCGCAATCTATCGATATTCAAAAAAATACTGCAAGCATATTCTCCTGCATTTTGTACAAAAATGGCGCATCATCATTTTTTAACTATGTAAGCGCCACAGCCTGATGCAAAAAGCCAAAACAATGTTTGGCTTTTGATTCACACACTCGTTTGTACTCTAAAGTGAGAAAACCTCATCTAACACAGCTGAAAAAACCGTGTTTCATCTCAATTTTAAAAGAAGCCCATATAGAACTGCTCTTTCAGCACTTTTAAAATCAAATCAATAGCATCATTTTTTTTGTCTTTACGGTAGCTGGCATACAAGCCAATCATTGGCAACGGTTCAATGGTGCTTTTCACCACAATTTTATCACCCAGCAGCGGAATCACATATGACGGCACAAGACTCCAGCCAACTCCCATGCCGACTAAATTGACATTCAACAGAATATTGGTCGAATGCTGCGCCACATTAACATCCAATTTAGACTGTTTAAAAAATGCTGTAATAATCCGGTACAGTTCCGGCGATGAGTGCTCATCGCTGACAATAAAATCCTGATCATTAAAGCTTTTAATACTGATGTGGCGCATGCTCGCCGCTGGACAGTCTTTTGGCATAATCAGCGCTAAAGGTTCAGTAAAAACCTGCATCGATTCAATATCTGGCGTGTCATCCACATAACGGGTAAAAGCAATATCAATTTCACCGCGCTGCAGCGCCTTAAGCTGATCGGCATCAGTCAGGCTGTGAAAATGGATTTTTACTTCTGGAAATTTAGCGCGGATATTTGGCATGATATACGGAAACACTTTCATCTCCGCCACCGGCACAAAACCAATATTCAGCTGCTCTTTGCTCAGCTGCGCCACTTGGCGGGCATCAATCACCGCTTTTTCTGCATGTTCAAGACTTAAACGCGCCTCTTTTAAAAACGCTTTTCCTTCTTCGGTCAGTTCCACTTTGCGGTTAGAGCGCTGCAGCAGCTGCACTCCTACTTCAAGCTCCAAATCTTTAATTTGCTGACTCAAAGACGGCTGCACAGTACACATGCGCTGCGCGGCCTTGGTAAAGTTCAGCTCTTCAGCTACCGCAACGAAATAACGCAAATGACGTAATTCCACAATACACCTCTATGAAGTTGATGTCTGAACACGTATTTTTGGAGCAACAGCAGCCCTGTATATCAACAGCGTTACTATGACCATCACCGCACAGCATAAATAGGTAAATTGATAATCAAAATAAGCGATCAGCAGGCCGATGACCACTGAACCGACCGCAAGCCCCAAATCAAATAGGGCAAAAAATGTGGAAATAGCATGTCCCATGCGCTGTTTCGGCACAGACTGAATGGCCAGCGTCTGCATGCAGGGAAACAGCGAACCGTAGCCAATGCCCATAAACACTGCAGACAGCCACAGTACCCATTGATTTTGCATAAAACTAACCACGGCCAAACCCACTGCAAACAGCACAAAAGATGGATAAATCACAGAATTTGGCCCTTTTCGGTCATACTGCCGGCCCACCCATGGCCGCACCAAAATCAT
>JASLHF010000126.1 GCA_030152275.1 Acinetobacter sp.
GCCTGAATATTTTCCGGCGTATCTTCCAATTCGTCATATTCAAGATCACCGCGCCAATCGAGAATCTGTTCATCCAGCCATTCCAAGTTAAAGTCTTCACGGCCAGTGCTTTTTGGCGGCTCTTTTGAAAAAAATTGATGCGATTGCAGGCGGTCGAGCAGGCAGCGGATTGGTGTACCGTAGGCTGACCAGTTGCCATTTTCATCATAAGGCTGCCCCGTATAGCGGTGGCACCAGGCATCCATTAAAATATTGGCAGGGCCGGTATCGAAGCCGTATACCGCATCAGGATTGCCGGCCGGAAGCAGGCTGACATTGGCAATGCCGCCTAAATTTAAAATGACGCGGTGAATGCTGGGATGCTGAAATAAAGCTTGATGAAAAGCCGGCACCAAAGGCGCGCCTTGGCCGCCTGCAGCCATATCGCGGCGGCGGAAGTCTGAAATTACCGGAATTTGCGTGATTTCAGTAATAATGTTGGGGTCGCCAATTTGCAGGGTAAAGCCGTGTTCCGGACGGTGACGAATGGTTTGTCCGTGCGAGCCGATGGCTTTGATTTGACTGCGGTCTAAATGATTTTCCTCAATCAGCCGGTTAATGCCATGACCGATCATTTTGGCCAGTGCAACATCTGCCTGTCCCATGCGGTCAATTTCATTATCGCTGGGCAGGGTCAGCGCCATCAGCTCATCGCGCAGATCGGGATCAAAGGGAAGAGTGAGGGTGGCATGCAGCTGCAGCGGATCAAAGGAAGCGGCGGCAATATCGACACCGTCCATGCTGGTGCCGGTCATCACGCCAATATAGATCGCGGTCATGATTATTCTAAAACCTGCAATGTGCGGAAAAAGTGTTAGTATATCGCACAAATTGAATAACTGATGTGTTTGGGTTTTGTGATGTCAAATTTCCTGCCGGCTGAAGAACAACTTGCCCTCATCCAACGAGGCACTCATGAAATTATTTCTGAGGAAGATCTTCTTAAAAAACTGAAAGAGAACCGCCCGCTTAAAATTAAAGCAGGCTTTGATCCTACAGCGCCAGATTTGCACTTGGGTCATACCGTGCTGATTAATAAATTGAAAGTTTTCCAAGATTTAGGCCATGAAGTGACATTCCTGATCGGCGATTACACCGCCATGATCGGTGATCCGACCGGCAAGAGCGCAACCCGTCCGCCATTGTCGCGTGAACAAGTACTTGAAAATGCTAAAACTTATCAGGAACAGGTATTTAAAATTCTTGATCCAAATAAAACCAAAGTGCGTTTTAACTCAGAATGGTTTGCAGAAAAAACTGCGGCGGATTTAATCCAGCTGGCTTCACAGCAGACTGTAGCGCGCATGCTGGAACGTGATGATTTCACCAAGCGTTACAGCAACCATCAGCCGATTGCGATTCATGAATTTTTGTATCCTCTGGTGCAGGGCTATGACTCGATTGCGCTGGAAGCGGATGTGGAATTGGGCGGCACAGACCAAACCTTTAACCTGCTGATGGGCCGTACTTTGCAGGGCCGTTATGATCAGGAAGCGCAAGTGTGCATCACCGTGCCGATTCTTGAAGGTTTGGACGGCGTGAATAAGATGTCTAAATCTTTAGGCAACTATATTGGTGTCTTTGATGCGCCGGGCGCGATGTATCAAAAAGTACTATCTATGCCGGATGCCTTAATTGAGCGCTATTTTGATTTGCTGAGCTTTAAATCTTTAGATGAGATCGCGCAGCTGCTGAAAGAGATTGAAGAAGGCCGCAACCCGCAGGAAGTGAAAAAGATTTTGGCGCTGGAACTGGTTGAGCGTTTCCATGGCGCAGACGCTGCGGCAAATGCGCATAAAGGCGCAGGCAACTTAATTACTGAAGGCGAACTGCCGGAAGGTACGCCTGAAGTCACGATTTCACGCGGCGCTTTTGGCGGTGAAATCTTTATTACCTCTATTCTTCGTGAAGCGGGTTTAACTAAAAATGCAGCGCAAGCCAAAGATGCTTTAGGTCGTGGTGCGGTGAAAGTAGATTGGAAACAAGTAGATGCGTCATTTGCTGTGTCTGAAAATGTGACGCTGATTATTCAAGCCAGCAAAAAAGCGATTGCTAAGGTGACTTTTACAGATTAATTTACGTTTAACATATTTAAAAACGCAGGCTTAGGCCTGCGTTTTTTATTGATTTGTTATATTAATAATTTTAATAAGCAAATCAAAAAAAACCTTATAAAAACAAGAGTTAAATTTTCCCTATATGCTTGCAATTTGCGAACGTTATGGATAAGATTTATGCATCTAGAAATTTTGTGTTAAAGCATATCTAGAGGGTAGCGATAATAAAAACTCCACAATTTTTTAAGTCTCTTCCCCAAGGGACTCTTTTTTTTATTTTTAAAGAAATAACTATAATAACAGCGATGGATCGACTAAAGATTCAACTCCAAGGAAGAGATTTTGGGAGAGATCTCTTCCTTTTTTATTGTTTCCAAATTCGATTTCCTCATTTTATGGTCTAGATAAAATTAAAGTCTGTTCTTAGTCAAAAAATAATCGCGTAAATCTGCTGTGCTGAAAGCATTATGAATAAAGAAAAATTCGCTGGGTGTAGATACAAACTTTCAATATTTTTTAAAGTAACAAGACGGCTTTAAAATGAGTGCAAGTCATTCAAAAGATCTGAGGCTTTGCGCAAGCTGGAAAATGTTGCCTCAAGCTTTAGTAAGCTGAATAAAGTTGAGTTTAGGCAGTATTTTTTTGACCAGTGTGCCTACCAGCAGCGCGGTAATGACCGTACCTTCACGTACACCGGCACTGTATCCCAGCGCAAGCCATCCACTGATGACCGCAAAGGCAACCAGCACAATATCGCCATACGTTTTGCAGCTGCCGAAATTAATGTTGAAACGCTGTGAAACTGCCAAATAGAGGCCTTCTCCAGCCAAAAACACCAAACTGGCTTTAATAATTAAGCAAACACCCAGTGCGGTAATTAAACAGCTGCTTAAACAAGCCAGCATCTGCCATCCATAATATTCAATTGACCAGCTTTGCGTTGTCCACATCAGGGTGTCAATCAGTAGGCCAAAAATCATGCCGACCGGCAGCTGCAGCCACTGATGCCATTGAAATTTTCGGCCGAGCAGAACCATTTGCAAAACAATCATAATGATATGCATGATTACAGTCAGTAAACCAACGGACATCCCGCTAATAAAACTGAATGTATATGGAACGGAGGAAATGGGTGAGGTGCCCAGATTGGAATGAATAGAGAGCACAACGCCAAAGGCTAAGAGCGTAAGACCGCAGATCAGCAGGCATAATCGGGAAATAAAGTGCACAGGCAGAGAGTATTTCAAAATTTACACTGACTTTGGGAGGGGATGTCCAGTGTAAAAAAAACTGAATATAGGAACTATGCGCCTAAAGCCTTAAAAAAGGAGGATTTTGCTGTGATGATCGTTATTGCTGATCATTGCCTGAAAGAAATGGAAAAGCCGGTTTAGTTATGCCTAAACATAGTCACCGCTCCAAATAGGTATTTGGGTGTCAAAATATAAAGTGCAGTATCAGCTGTGCAGTGGAACTATATTTCTAGTTCACCGATAAAAATAGAATTCATGCATGAAAAGTAAATGTGGGTCAGGCTTTGTATTATTGGGCTTCAATGAAAGAAAATGGAATGCGGCAAGTCAGTCGTCATGGTGGCGGGCAACTGAATGACATAGGACGGTGCAGCAAATAGTGAAAAATGGATTAATGCACGGCTATGCTCTATTTTTGACTATATAGAATTTTATTTGCTCCTGGTTAAAATTGATTGAGACAAAGGGCAGTGAAGTCATAGAAAAAAATTGCACATATATGCTTTTATGAAAAAAATATTTTCTATTAAAGGGTAAATATATTGAAAATTGCTTAAAAAATAGGTGAAAAAGCACTTTTTTTACCACTTTTGTAGAAAAAAAAGACATACGTGAAATATATCGTTAATTAGCGCTTGCAAAGATTTAGAAATGGTCTAGAATGCACCCCATACCGACGAGATAGCTGGAACGAACGAAGCGCGAAGCGCTGAGTTGTTAAGGGTGTCGAAGTCCAGCTTCTAGCATTGACGAGATGTTAGAAAGATCATTAAGAGATTATGAAGAACAACTTGTGTGGATTTTTACTGGCTGATCAATCGAAATTATTTTCATTGATTGATGGTAGAAATTACTCGAAGTTTATTTGAGAAATATTTGTCAGAAAATTGATGAGCCAAGAT
>JASLHF010000134.1 GCA_030152275.1 Acinetobacter sp.
GGGAGAATATGTCATGCGTCCAGCTGCCAATCTATAGGCTCAATGCCATGTTGTTTAAGATAATTATTTGATTTTGAAAACACCTTGCAGCCAAAAAAACCGCCTCGGTTGGCTGCCAAAGGTGATGGATGCGCCGCTTTCAGCACCAAGTGCTTACTGGAGTCAATCCGCTGCCCTTTGCGCTGCGCATACGCGCCCCAAAGGATAAAAACAATATGTTCTCGCTGCTCATTCAGCACATCAATAACATAGTCCGTAAAATCTTCCCAACCGCGTTTTTGATGTGACGTCGGCTGACCAGCTTCAACGGTCAAAACAGCATTTAGCAGCAAAACGCCTTGTTCTGCCCAATGCGTTAAATTACCGTGCTTAGGAATTTCAATGCCTAAATCATTATGCAGTTCATGAAAAATATTACGTAAAGATGGAGGCAATGCAACCCCCTTCTGCACCGAAAAGCTTAAGCCATGCGCTTGATTTGGGCCATGATAAGGGTCTTGGCCTAAAATCACCACTTTCACATGCGGCATAGGCGTAGTATTCAGCGCATTGAATATCAATGAGCTTGGCGGATAAATTACTTTATCCGCATTTTTTTCCTGAACAAGAAAGTCTTTTAATTCATCCATTTTCGGGCTAAGCAAAAATTCACTTAAACCGTATTTCCAACTCGCCTCAAGCTGCACCTTTTCCAGTTGAGCCTGCTGCTGTTCAGATAAAGACATACTTGCTACCTAATTCCTTTTCTAGCTTAATCATGCAATGCTGCATTAAAGTTTAACTTGCAAATCCACGCTTGGATTTTGAAATTTAATGCCGCGGATTAATTTATCAAACATTTCAGGATCTGCCCACTCCGCTTTCACCTGCTCTGAAAATTCAATCTGGTCTAAATTTAAAAGGCCCATTTGCTCATTAGCAATATCTTCTGCAAAACTTTGCGCATAGCCCGTATCAGTTTCATGCACAATCACAGAATAGACCTCAACATCACCTTCGCCATTTTGGGTTTCAGTCGATGCCAGCACTTGCTGCGCCAAATAAAAGAAAATTCTTGAAAACTGTTCTGCCGATGGAGACACAGGCAAAGATACCCAGCGCGCACTGAAGTTTTTGCACGCCTCAATATAGCCTGCATTGTCTTGCTGCCAAAAACAGATTGCATGATCAAAACTGTCGTAAAGGTCTTTAATGACGCCTTTCAGCAGTCCAAAATCGTAAACCATTTGACCATGATCTAATTTCGAAGCTTTAAGCAATA
The DNA here is from genome assembly GCA_030152275.1 of Acinetobacter sp. Taxonomy (GTDB): domain Bacteria; phylum Pseudomonadota; class Gammaproteobacteria; order Pseudomonadales; family Moraxellaceae; genus Acinetobacter. The sequence continues at coordinate 1,262 of JASLHF010000134.1, forward strand.
GTTCAACTTTATAGCTGTGCCCGTGAATTGAACGCTTGCAGCGGTCTGAAGTGCAGTTACGCACAATATGAGCATTTTCAAACTTAAATAACTTACGAATTAACATATGCCGTAATTCAATTAAAAACTGTGAATTTATTGGGATTATAAAGCAAAACTAAAACCTTGAGCATTAATTTTACAGTTCATGCTGATTGAGAAAATTTATCGCTGTTTAAACGGCAGGAAAACACCTACTTTACAAGCTGATCTGCAAATGGCGCCATGCTGCGTGAAACGACATAGACCTCCTTGTCTTTACGCATCAGCTCGGATGTAAATTGGCGCTTGCGCCCGCTTAACTCAATTTCAATTTTAGCTTTAAAATAATTGGATTGTACGCCCAACAAATCAGATACCAACGTTTTGCTGTCTGCGCTGATGGAATTAAACGGTTCCGTTTCCCATAATTGCGACAACGAATCAAAATGCTGCAAGTCTGCCTGTTTGCGCGTAAGCATTTGCTGTACAGCATTTACATTCAATTTTTCATCAATGCTGGCCAGCACAAAAGCCGGCGCGGTATTGATATTTACTGAAGCGTCATGGCTCGGCAGCGCACTGACATAAGGCGCAATAAGCTGATCTCTTCCCTCTTCAAACCCGCGCACCTGCTTTAATTCATCTACACTGTGAAAATTTGCATTTGGCGGCAAAGGCGAATGCGGCAGACCGCGGTAGTAGCTCGACTCTGCTCCCATTGCACCGGTCTGCTCATCATCTTGGTCTTGCCAGTCAATCACCGCCTCACTCAGCTGAGCAGGCAGGCCTGCACGAACTAATATTTTTTCAAACCATTTTTTTGCATTTTCGTTTATGGCGCCATCTGCTGTAACCAGGCTATTTAGATTAAATTTACCGGACTCATCCTGCAATACACCCGCCACATAACCATCATCTACCGGAAACGGAGGCATGGGTTTTGCCCAATTTTCCTGCAAGTCATCTACACTTCCGGCATTTTCAGCATCATCTTTCAACAGCTCAGCAAAAAAAGCCTCGCCGCTTTTTGCATATAGCATCGACTGATTTTGGCGCATAAGATAAGCAGTATTATCCGCAGTATTTTTTTGATGCTTTGCGATGCCGGCTGCTAAAATTGTTGCCAGCGCAACCATAACCAAAATTGTTAAAAGTGCAACACCGCGCTGCCGGCGAGGTGTTTGAAAACAAATAGAAGATATAGGTTTAACTGCCATTGCTGCCTTCCCCTTCTGTATTTTTAGAAGTGCGGGCAGCCGTTTTGGTTAACTTAAGATAATCTGTGTTCAGCAGGCTGAACAGCCACTCATAGTCCACACCATTAACGGTCAATCTAATTTTTAAACCACGCGGCAAACGCATAAGCTCAGCGGGTTGTGTCAAATCCAAGGATGCATCCGGCCAAGCATTTAGTTCATTTGGATTCAGCGCAGTAATTTCGTATTTTTCAACACCATTTAATAACACACTGGAGTCCGGCTGATCCTGTCCTGTTTGGTTTAAGTTCGTGTATTTAAGCCGGTACAGCTTTTTTTCATCGGCTCTAAATTGATATTCAACACGTTCATCAGGAGAAATACCCTGCCTCAATGGATCGGTCACACCGCTTTTGCTAAATGTCAGGCGTCCGTTTTGTAATGTAAGCGCTGGCTGAATATCACCATTGATATTGGCCGTTAAGGGCGCCATCTGAACCGTATCGCGCAGCATCTGCTGATAGGCTTCCTGCAGCTCTGCCAATGTTTGCTCATGCACTGCATTGCGGTCTTTGACCTTGACGATATAATCAAATACTTTCCAGCCTAATGCAGACAATACAGCAAAAATTGCAATAGCAACCAGCAATTCAACGAGTGTAAATCCGCGCTTTACCCTCATGAGTTTTTAACTCGGGCATTGAAAAAGACCAAATTGGCAATTCCTGCTTCCACTTTAGCGGTTTGCGGATTCATCAAACTGACTTGCACATCGATACGCTGCACATTAGGGCTGATGGTGGCTTTGGCAGCTTTATCGATTTGCCACATTTCGCCCTGCTGCTGAATTTGTTTTGAGGCTGTTCCAGTCATCCATTCCTGATTCATTTCCATCAGCGCAATTTCATTTGAAGCCACAAACTGGGCTTTGGTTCTTAAGATTGCGTTTGCTGTGGCCTGTGTGTACTGCTGCGCAGCATTGGTCAAGGCCATAGCAGCCGTCGCAAAAATCGCTAGTGCCACCATCACTTCCAGCAGCGTAAATCCTGCACGGCCAAAATGTGCCGAAGAGGATCTATGTATAGGCTGCTGCAGCGCAGTTAAGCCATGACTAGCTCGTGAGAATTGTTTTGCTTGCTTCAAGCTGGGGCGATAAATAGCACGCGGACCTAATGGAATTTGATCAGTGTTTGGCGCTGGCTGTTGGAACAACATCCGCTTCGAGATGCAAGAAAGAGGAAAAGGAAGATCAGCTTTCATTGATTTTCCCTAAATGATCAATTTCTATTTCATTACCCAGCTGCTGGTCTTCAAAATAAAATTGTATACGCACCGGCTTGACTTCACCATTGCCTAGCCAAATCAGTTTCGGCGCGCTTTCTTTCAGCAATTCAGTATTGCTGGCATTTTCATAGCGCCGCTCGACTGGCTGAATGCTGAAACGGACATGCTCAGGCAACGCCCGCTGTGGAAAATCTGGATAGTTTTTCCACATGCTGTTTTGCTGAAATATAGCTTGCGCTTTTTCCTGCGGAGCATATTCCTGAACGCTGTATCGATAAGTAGCAGCTTCGGCGCCCGGCTGAATATTCAAAGCCAATATACGCGATTGATCATTGGCTTCACGCCGAATAGTTTGCACATCCATCAGAAAAACTTCACGCGCCTGCATAGCCTTTCGTTGGTCTGTACCGCGGGTATTTAGCAGAATTAAAGACGCCATAATCCCCATAATCACGATGACCACCATCAATTCAACCAGTGTGAAACCTTGAACTGATGCTGGCTTTGCATTCATGGCTATGCCTTAAGCAAACTGCGCGGCTGCGCTGATCTGTTTTGGCAGCGCCAATGCCTGATCGATATAGGCAACGCGAAGCGTATCGCGTGAACCCAAATAGCGCTGATAGAAGCTTGAATTAAGAATCGCCGCCGCACCGTGTGTCAGTGACCAAATGGAGGCCAAATAGTCACGCACTGACATAGCACTTTGAATAGATTCCAGATAGCTTTCCGTCATGCGGATAATCAGACGCAGGCGCTGTTTGCGTACTTGGTAGAGCTCGCTGAACAAATGCTGGATGCCAATACCGGTAGTCGCCAAACGCTCTTCAATCTGATGAAAGAGTACTGTGCGCTCTGGATGATGCAAATGATGCAGCATAAAGAAAGCAAGGTGTTCAGGGAACTGTTTGTCGGTATCTTTAATCATTTCCAGCAGCATGCGCTCATTGCGGATGATCAGCAGCATGTATAGCTCATCTTTACTCTGAAAATGCTTATAGAGCGTTCCTTTGGCAAGATCAAGTTCTGCAGCCAGCGCATCCAGCGTCATGCCGGACTCGCCGTTTTCTAGCAGAAGCTGCTCTGCAACTTGAAAAATCAACGCTTCTCTTGCTCGAAACTGAGCCTGACGATCCATCTTCACCCTATACTCTCTTCTGCTCTTGTTTCAATTCACATTATTTACTTTAAATTGAGAAGGTTTTCAAAGTTTTGCTTTGTTATTAAAGCCATCTCTTCAAGAGACTTATCATATACGTCACTTAAGGCTTTGGCTACATAGGGAACATATTTAGGTTCATTAGACTTTCCTCTATACGGCACGGGCGCCAAATAAGGACTGTCTGTTTCAATCAGCACGCGGTCAAGCGGCACCTGCTTGGCAACGTCACGCAAATCCTGCGCATTTTTAAACGACACAATGCCTGAAAATGAAACATAGTAACCACAGTCTAAAACCGCTTTGGCTGTTTCCCAGTCTTCAGTAAAGCAGTGCAGAATGCCGTGCGTCGACTTTTCCGCACGGATAATATCTACCGTATCATGCTTGGCTGCGCGGGTATGCACCACCACTGGTTTTTTAACAATTTGCGAAGCTTGAATATGGCGGGCAAAACACTCTTTCTGTTCTGCAATAAAATCTGTACTGTGAAAATAATCCAGTCCAGTTTCACCTAAAGCCCATGCTTTTTCCGGCTGCGCCAATTCAACCAGATATTCTGTAGTTGCGCGAGCCATTGTTGCCGGATCTTCACAGGGATGCACGCCTACCGAATATCCATCGTCTGCATGACGCGCCGCAATTTCCGCTAAAGCGATATGATCATCCAAATCTACAGAAATGCTCATAAAGCGGGATACCCCTGCCTCTCGAGCCTGCGCCAGCGCCTGATCCAGATCTCCGCCATAAGGCGCAAGATCAAGCA
>JASLHF010000145.1 GCA_030152275.1 Acinetobacter sp.
TCAACAAAAAATACGCCGCAATGCTTACCGCGGATATCGGCAGCCTGTACCGCAATCAGCGGATGAGCCGCCGTGCCGGCCAAAGATTTGGCTTTGGGATCTGTCCATGCCGCCTGCGCCCAATAGCCTTGCAGATAAATACGCTGTCCAGGGGAAATTTTGCGCAGCTGTCCCGCAACCTGTTCATCGGCGGCCACTGCAGCGATATTGATCAATGCGGCATAAGAACTGTTTTCATCTGCACCGTTTTTAGGCTGCAGCGCATAACAGCGCCGGCGCTGGTCAATATCAAAATGATCTTTTAAGCTTTGCACAGGCAGCTGTTCTGGCGCCAGCAGCAAATCCACAGTGCTGAGATAAGCCAAATGATTATATTTGCCAGCCGGAACTGAAGAAAACCGCAAGACACTGCCGCCAGCGCCGTAATAGCGTTTAGCCGCAACCGTAAACTGCCCGCTTAAGGCGTCACCGCGCTCAAGCTGAAAATTTTTACGTACGCCGGACTGTGTCCAGTCTGGAATTGTGCGGTATTGCTGCCGCCAAAGCCCAATCAGCAATACAATCACAGTCAGCGTCAAAATCAAGCGCATCATGGCTGTTTAATACTCATCATCAAAATTAATACGGATGGTTTCAAAGCGGATGCGCCCAGCGCTAATGGCTTGCGCAATCGCCTGCTGGCCTTTGGTCAAGCGCGCGCCGCCGCTTTTAATATCAATCAGCACCACTTCAATGTCTTCAGCAATACCGTCACCATCCCGAAAATCGGTATAACCGTCAAAAACCACATAATCCACAGGATCGCCCAAAAATTTAGCATCACTGGGCAAATACTGAAATTCAGGCAAAATCGGCGCCAGCTGCTCTGCCATTTTGCCTTTCAGCACTGCGCGGCTGGTATTGACACTGCGCTTTTGTGCAGCCGCTAAGGCCTGCTGATGCTCTAACTCCAGCTCTGCAATATATTTTTCATATTCCGCCCGCACGCGCCCGTTGCGCGTATTGCTCAGCACCAGTGTGGTCAGCACCACGCCAATGCAGGCGCCTATCAGCATTGCCATCCCTACGGACATTGTTGTTTCCTGCTCTGTTGAACTCGCTTTTTTATTTGCGCGCCGACTTTTGTCTAGTGTCATATCCCGCACGCAAAAGAATGATATGCTAGGGCCGAGCAGAATAAAATCATTTATCGGGTCATGAAAACAATCTTAGTTGCCAATCAAAAAGGCGGATGCGGCAAAACCATCACCGCCATCAGCCTCGCTTCAGCTTTAGCGCAAAAAGGCTATAAGGTCGCGCTGGCGGATGCTGACAATCAAAAGTCAGCGCTGCAGTGGCTGAAACAGCGCCCAAATAACGCCGCGCCGATTCAAAGCGTCGACTGGCGTCATGAAAAATCGATTGGCGATGCTCCGAAAAATATTGAATATTTGATTATTGATGCGCCCGGCGCGCTGTCAGGCGAACACGCCGAACAGCTGGTCAGCGAAGCGCATGCCATTATTACCCCGCTGCAGCCTTCATTTTTTGATATTGACTCGACCCGGCGCTTTCTCAAGCACCTGCAGGACATTAAGCGCATCCGCAAAGGCAAAGTGCAAATCCTGCTGCTCGCCAACCGGGTAAAAGCCAATTCAGCCAGCGCCAAAGATATTCAGGAATTTTTTAACAAAATTGAACAGCAGCCGATTGCCTGGATTTCAGAACGCAGCGCTTACGGCCAGCTGGCTATGCAGGGCATGAGCGTTTTTGATAAACCGCAAAAAAACTATGTGAGCATGCAGGCACAGTGGCAGCCGCTGCTGAATGCGGTTATTGATGATCCGAGCAATTGGTTTTAATTCAAAAACAATTGCTTAGAAAAAATACTGCAGCCGCTTAACTCCGTCAGGCAAGCGCTTATTCTCCCGCGCTTTTTTTTCAGTTAATATGGGTGTCCAACCCCAGTCAGCGATCATGAATTCTGTGCAGCAATACGCGCCTACATTACAAAAATTCTTATTATTCGGGCTGTTCTTTGCCTTAATGTATTTAAGCTTCAGCGTGCTGAAGTATTTTATTGTGCCCGTGGTTTGGGCGGCCATTATTGCGTATATGACCTGGCCATTGTATCAGCGGATATTGAACCTCTGTAAAGGCCGCCCTAATCTCAGCGCAACACTGATGATTTTGCTGGTGATTTTGATCGTTGGCCTGCCCGTGATTTTTGCAATTTTTCTGCTGCAGCATGAGGGCCGAAACTTATATTATGAATTGCAAAAGCAGGTCTTTTCCGGCCATGTGAATGTGCCTCAGTTTATCCGTGACCTGCCCTTTGTCGGTAAAGAAATCGGCCGGACGCTGAATGAGCTGAACAGCGATCCCAACAGCATCATTCAGTCGGTGCAGCAATGGATTCAAGGCCATTTAAATTACGGCAAAGTGCTGGTCAATGAAATCAGCAAAAATATTTTTAAACTGTGTTTTGCTGTCATGTCGCTGTTTTTCTTTTACCGCGATGGCAGAACCATTTTAAACCAATCCCGCAAAGCGCTGGAAAAAGTCATTGGCCCGCGGGTGCATCATTATATGTCCACCATTTCTGACACCACCCGTGCAGTTGTTTATGGTGTGGGCCTTACTGCTGTAGCGCAAGCGACGCTGGCCGGTATCAGCTACTTTGTGGCAGGTGTGCCGAACCCAATGCTGCTGACCATTTTCACCTTCCTGCTGGCGCTGATTCCCTTTGGCCCGCCGGTATCCTACACTGCAGTATCGCTGTGGCTGTTCTCACAAGGCCAAACAATCGAAGCCATTGGCGTGATGGCGTGGGGCGTGTGTGTGGTCAGTACCGCAGACAATGTGATCCGGCCGCTGGTGATTTCCGGCGCAACGCAAATTCCATTCCTGCTGATTATGTTTGGCGTACTGGGCGGTTTGGCCAGCTTTGGCATGGTCGGCCTGTTTATCGGGCCAGTCATTTTGGCAGTGCTGCTGGCAATTTGGCGTGAATGGCTGCATGAAAACAGCATTGAGCCGATGATGATGCCCAAAGCCACCATGGCGCATGATTTAGACGGCTCTGACGATGATTCGCTGGATTAAGCGCAGCTGCTAAGGCTCAATCCGCTTAAAGCGCAGTCTGTCATGCACAGGCGGACTGCTGTTACAGCGCCACAACACTAAAAATATAAAATGCGCCACCCTCTTTCTCGTCAGAATTTTTAGCCATTTCAAGCCTGCATTATGGTCTTATATTTATACCAAGCTGGCCAGATGCATAGACCAATCCGTCCAATCCCGACGCTGCACGGCTATTCCGCCTTGAGCTAATTCAGCGCTGACGCAATAATATTCGGGACATTGAATTCAATATATTTTACTGAAATGCTCCTCATATACATATAAGCCCGAAAAACTACTGCGTACAATCCTATACGTAAATTATATGGCATTGGCTTGATGTGTCTGCTTCAATCCTTTAGATCATCATAAAAACAGGATGCCTGATATGATTTCCACCCAGAATTTCAAATTCAGCGCAGCATGCATGCTCAGCGCTTTATGGCTGAGCGGCTGCGCATCCTCGGCGCCGCAGTCTGCAGCCGCCACACAAACAGTGATCATGCATGCTGTTAATTCCCAAGGCATTGCTGAGCGT
>JASLHF010000187.1 GCA_030152275.1 Acinetobacter sp.
AGGTTTGGCTAGTGCTAAATTTTCTTCACGCGAATTGACTGAACACTATTTAAAACGCATTGAAAAAATCGATGCACAAGTAAAATCTTATGTAACCGTCACTGCAGAACAGGCGCTTGCGCAAGCTGATGCGGCTGACGCAGCGCTTAAAGCCGGTAATGCGACTGCATTAACGGGTGTGCCGATTGCACATAAAGACATTTTTTGTACCCAAGGTATTAAAACCACTGCCGGTTCTAAAATACTGGACAATTTTATCTCTCCTTACGACGCGACCGTTGTAGCGAAAGCTAAAGCTGCGGGCCTTGTCACTTTAGGTAAAGTGAACATGGACGAATTCGCCATGGGTTCGACCTCTGAGAACTCTTACTACGGCGCAACGGCTAACCCATGGAACTTAAGCCATGTACCGGGCGGTTCATCAGGTGGTTCTGCTGCTGCAGTTGCTGCTGACCTTGCACCATTTGCCACAGGTACAGATACAGGCGGTTCTATTCGTCAGCCTGCATCTTTCTGCGGTTTGACTGGTCTGAAACCGACTTACGGCCGTGTATCTCGTTTCGGTATGATTGCGTATGCATCATCTTTAGACCAAGGCGGCCCAATGGCGCGCTCTGCTGAAGACTGTGCGTACCTCATGAACGTGATGGCGGGTCATGATGCAAAAGACTCAACTTCGGTTGAAAAAGACGTAGACAACTACGTAGCAAACTTAAACGGCACGTCTGTAAAAGGCTTACGTATTGGTATTCCTAAACAGTACTTTAATGTTGCTGGTTTAGATGCAGACGTAAAAGCACGCGTTGAAGAATCACTGAAAAAGTTAGAAGAAATGGGCGCAACTTTGGTTGAGATTGATCTCAGCATGACGGATGCTTATGTTCCGACTTACTACCTGATTGCTCCTGCTGAAGCATCTTCAAACTTACAGCGCTTTGACGGCGTGCGTTATGGCTACCGCTGTGAAAACCCTGTGGACTTAATGGACTTGTACAAACGTTCACGTTCAGAAGGTTTTGGTAAAGAAGTTCAGCAACGTATCTTGATTGGTACATACGCGCTGTCTGCGGGTTATTACGACGCTTATTATGTAAAAGCACAAAAAGTACGTCGTTTAATCCAACAAGACTTCTTAAAAGCATTTGAATCTGTAGATGTGATTGCTGCCCCTGCTGCACCAACAACGGCTTACAAGATTGGTGCAAACCTGTCTCCAGTTGAAATGTACTTGGGTGACATCTACACCATCGCGGTGAACTTAGCAGGCTTACCTGCAATTAACGCGCCTGTTGGTTTTGACAAAGACAACTTGCCTGTTGGCTTACAGCTGATTGGTAACTATTGGTCAGAATCGCAATTGTTGTCTGTGGTGCATCAGTACCAACAAGCAACCGATTGGCATACAAAACGCGCTGCAATTGCTGAGGAGAACGCATAATGGCTAACAACAACTCTACAAAAGCGGCTAAACCTAAATCTAACCTGATTGATGGTTGGGAAGTGGTGATTGGTATTGAGATTCACACTCAGCTTGCCACCAATACGAAGATTTTCTCAGGCTCTTCAACGACTTTTGGTCAAGACCCAAATACACAAGCCAGCCTTGTTGATTTGGCAATGCCGGGTGTTTTACCTGTACTGAACAAAGAAGTGGTTGATCTTGCGATTCGCTTTGGTTTGGGTATCGATGCGTATATCGACCAAGCATCTGTGTTTGCACGTAAGAACTATTTCTACCCAGATTCACCAAAAGGCTACCAGATCAGCCAGATGGACAATCCGATTGTCGGCTTGGGTCATATCGACATCCAGCTCGAAGATGGCACTGTGAAACGCATTGGCGTAACTCGTGCCCATCTTGAAGAAGATGCAGGTAAATCGATCCATGACCAATTCGAAGGTATGTCGGGTATCGACTTAAACCGTGCGGGCACACCATTGCTTGAAATCGTGTCTGAACCAGATATGCGTTCGGTTGAAGAAGCGGTTGCCTATATCAAATCAATTCACACCTTAGTGCGTTGGTTAGGTATTTCTGACGGTAACATGGCAGAAGGTTCATTCCGTGCCGACTGTAACGTGTCACTCCGTCGTCCGGGTCAGCCTTTTGGTACACGTTGCGAGTTGAAAAATCTCAACTCATTCCGTTTCATTGAGCAAGCGATCAATGTTGAAATTGAACGCCAAATGGAAATTTTGGAAGATGGCGGCACGATCGACCAAGAAACCCGTTTGTTCGATCCGAACAAGATGGAAACTCGCTCAATGCGTTCAAAAGAAGAAGCGAACGACTATCGCTACTTCCCTGACCCAGACTTATTGCCAGTGATCATTGCTGATGAGCAGATCGAAGCGGCACGCGCTGCCCTTCCAGAATTGCCTGCTGCACGTCGTGAACGTTTTACTGCTGATTTCGGTGTGACTGAGTACGATGCACATGTATTGACGCTGTCACGCGAAATGGCGGACTTCTACGAAGCGGTTGTAGCTGCTGCGGGCGGTGCGAAGCAAGGTAAAGTCTCGGCAAACTGGGTGATGGGTGAATTTTCAGGTGCTTTAAACAAAGCAGGCCTAGAATTGGCAGACTCTCCTGTTTCAGCTGAGCAATTGGGTGGCATGATCGCGCGTATTGTCGACAATACCATTAACGGCAAAATTGCGAAGCAAGTGTTTGGCTTTATGTGGGAAGCAGAAGGAAAATCTGCGGATGACATCATTGCTGAGAAAGGCTTAAAGCAAGAAACCGATACAGGTGCGATTGAAGCAATTGTCAAAGACGTGCTTGCAGCCAATGAAAAAATGGTTGAAGAGTACAAGTCTGGTAAGGAAAAAGCTTTTAATGGTCTTGTTGGTCAAGTCATGAAAGCTGCAAAAGGTAAAGCTAACCCAGCTCAAGTGAATGAACTCATGAAAAAGTTGATTGGTTAAACTAATCTAATTTTAAAAGAAAACCCGCTTTAGAGCGGGTTTTTTATATTTTTAATTTATTACGATCATCATCAATATAGGACATTGTGATATCAATTAAGCAATCAATTAATTCTTCAAAAGTAAAACCCATATTTTGAGATGAAAAGAAATTCATGGTCAGCGCAACACTAGAATTAATTAAAACATACACCATCAATTTCAGATTTTTTATTCTGAGCACTTCAGGGTGTTTCACCG
>JASLHF010000245.1 GCA_030152275.1 Acinetobacter sp.
ATTCACTGGAAAATTCGCAGCGCCCATCCAGCTGCTGCAACGCCATTCTGAAACCGCCCACGCCTGCAAACAGATCAATAAAAGTAAATTTAGAGTCTTCGGGCTGAGGAAAAGGCGGAGAAAGCAGATCTGGTTGCATTAAAGGCTCATTATTTTACATTCAGTCAGAACGATATTCATTGTAATTAAAAACCCAAAAATAGAAAGGGCGCATCCGGCTTATTTAAAGTATAACGCTGAAATGCAAAAATACGCTGAAACTGGCCATGATTGCAGGGGGAAGGGTGCTGATGGCGCTTCACATAATTGACCATGAGCCGCTATCTTCTTCGGTGTTCTGCGCATCACCTTTAAGCGGTTTGCGGGTTTTCGCCTGCGGCAGTTTTGCCGGCGCATTCATGGAGGCCCGGTAGCGCACCACGCAATTGCGGCCGTTTTCTTTGGCCTGATAAAGCGCTAAATCGGCTTGTTTGACTAGCTCATCCAAGTTCTGCGTATGCGATTTCAGCTCCGAAACTCCTACTGACACCGTAAAATTCAGCGCCTGCCCGGCTTGAATATACAGGGTTTCCTGCTGAATGCGCAGGCGGATGCGTTCTGCAATCACCATGGCGTCATTGATGCTGGTTTCTGTCAGCAGCGCAATAAATTCTTCACCGCCAAAGCGCGCAAAAACGTCTTTTTGGCGCATTTCCTTACGGGTGGTATCAGCAATGGCTTGCAGTACTTGATCTCCGGTATCGTGGCCGTAGGTGTCATTGATTTTCTTGAAATAATCGACATCAAACATCAGCAGGCAAGTGCTGGCGGGGGTCGGCCATTCCTGTATGCGCCGTTCAGCAACATAAACAAACTGGCGCCGGTTGTATAGCTGCGTTAATTCATCGGTATGCGCCAAATTTTTAAAGTTGTGCAGATTCCAGTCATCCATTAAATTGCGCAGGAAATTGCGCCGCGCATTGCGGGTGACATTCCAGCTAATGTACAGGCTGAACAGCACTACCGGAGTAAAGGTCAGCAGAAAGATGCACGCTTCCGGAAGGCGCATAAGCTTATTGGCGCCAAATGCAGCGAAAGCGCACATGGCCAGAGTTGAGTACATGACAGGCTTAAACTGCACCTGTATGCATAAATTGGCAATAAGAATAAATAGAACTGACGCGTATAGATAGGAAGCAGCCCAAGGGCTGGAGGACAGCAGGAGCAGTGTGATCCAGACGAACATGCCACAGGCTGCGCCAATTGGCAAAATCATGTCCATCAGCCGGATGTCCTGTTTATAGTGAAAAAAATAAAAGCAGGCCAGCAGTGACACAATAACGCAGCTGAGACGCAAAGCTGCAGAGATCATGTACACGTCATGCAGAATAAAGTAGTCAGCAAAAAAATAGGCTAAAAAAAATAGCTGGCCGATGTAATTGATGCGCAGTAAAAAATCGCGCTGCTGTTTATATTGAAAATCAAGAAAAGCCTGCTGGAAATCTTTAGGGATTTGGGCGCGCGGGTCTGCCAGCGCACTTTCAATTTTCGCGCGGTTCTGCAGGCTGCATTCAGCAGATTTCAGCAGATGCTGTGACGGTATATGCTGTGCAGGTATTTTTTTTATTTGTGTTTCGCTGCTTATTTTAACATCTGCAGTCATAGAAGTATCCTTCCAGCCGGAGAATAAAACAAAAAGGAATTATGAAGAAATCGTACATAAAATGAACTCACCAAAATTGGGTATTTTTTTATTAAAACTATAACAAAATATTTATTTTTTAATCTTTGATGCAATTATGTCTTTGTATTTTATTTGATAAGCTAAATTTTATAAGGATTTTTTTGAACCTTTCTAGTGCAGAAAAATACGTTGCAAATCTGTAAAAACAAAAATCCCATTGTCCCATTTATATGATTTAGCGTATTAAAAGAAGTCTATGCAGGCACAGAGCTTGCGCCTTAAACTGCAGATAGGCTGCGCTTTGCAGCGCAGCAGATTCAGCCGAAAGACGCCAGATCAGGACAGACAGCAGAGCAAAATTATGACCAATACCAATTATACCGAACTGTCCAACTCGGACGATTGTGAAAAATATATTAATCAGTTTATTCAGGATGTACCGCTGCGCAGTGCGGAAATCGGCCAAGGAACTGTCATTAAACGCGCTTTGCCCAGCCGCCATAAGCGCATGATTGGCGCATGGTGCTTTTTAGATCATGCCGGCCCAGTCAGCTTCCCTCTGGGCGATGGTTTGGATGTGGGGCCGCATCCGCATATTGGTTTACAGACTTTTACCTGGATGATCGAAGGCACGCTCATGCACACTGACAGCTTAGGCTCCAAACAGCTGATCCGTCCTCAACAGGTGAATCTTATGACGGCTGGCTATGGCATTTCACATACCGAAGTTGCGCCGGATGCGGAAACCAAAATGCATGCTGCCCAGCTGTGGATTGCACTGCCGGATGACAAAATCAATATGGCGCCGCGTTTTGACCATTATCCGCAGCTGCCGGCGGTGACTCAGGGCGGCATAGAGTTTAATGTGCTGGTGGGCAGCTTTTTAGGCCAAACTTCTCCGGTTGCTGTGCACAGCGAATTGCTGGGCGTCGACATGGCCACCAAGCAAAATGCTTCTGCACAGCTGCCGCTGAATCCGAAATTTGAATATGGCTTTATGCTGCTTCAAGGGGGCGCTTCGGTGAATGGACATGAATTGACCGATGATAATATGGTGGTGCTGGAACCGGGCTTAAAGCAGGTTTCGATTGATCTGCATGCCGGCAGCCGTGTGCTGCTGATTGGCGGCGAGCCGTTTGAATCGCCCATTCTGCTGTGGTGGAATTTGGTGGGCCGCACTCAGGAAGAACTGCGTCTTGCGCGCGAACAGTGGATTAATCATGATCCGCGTTTTGGCGATATTCCGGATTATGACGGGCCGCGTTTAGAAGCGCCGGTTTTTCCGGATAAAATGCGTCCGTCTAAATAAAGCCCGGCGCATGATTCAGGCGCAGCGCCGGTTGGCCAAGAAGGATAAGTTAGAACCCTGAAAATTAGAACATGAGCAGTTAATAAAATAAAAGGATATCCCATGGCCGTCATTGCACATGCAGCAGCAGAAACGCTTCCTGAACCGTGGTCTGGCACAATCAGCAGCGGGAAACATCAGTTTTTAACCGACAAGCCGGAATCATTTGGCGGACAGAATAAGGGTATGGCGCCCTATGACTTGCTCTGCGCCAGCCTGATTTCCTGCACTATGATTACGCTGCGCATGTATGCGCAGCATAAAGGCATTGCGCTGGGTGAATTCAGTGTTGGCGCAGATTTTTGCGTCAATAAGGAAGGTCAGGAATGGATTGAACGGCGTCTGCATTTTCAAAATGCATTAGATGAAGCGCTGCAGCAGAAGGTTTTGGACATTTGCAGTAAAACGCCGGTAACCAAAACCCTGCTGCGCAGTGTAAATATTCATACGCAGCTGGTGTAAAGCCTCTAAGCGTCGAAGCAGAGCCGACTCAGCGTCTGCCAGCGGCATTGGTTGAAATCATAAGCAGTAAACTAATAAGCAGTGAACCAATAAGGAAAAGCCTATGCTGACTTTGCATCATTTAGAACAGTCGCGTTCATTCCGTATTTTATGGGCGCTGGAAGAACTCGGCGCAGGCTATCAGCTTAAATTTTATAAGCGCCAGCCGGATTTTTCAGCGCCGCCGGAACTGAAAGCTGTGCATCCTTTGGGCAAAGCGCCAGTGCTGACGGACGGTGAACAAAGCATAGCGGAGTCTGCAGTAATTTTGGAATATCTGCAGGAAAAACTGGATAGCGCTGGGCAATTTTTACCGCAAAGTCCAGCACAGCGCCAGCAGTACCGTTACTGGATGCATTATGCAGAAGCGTCATTGATGCCGCTGCTGTTGATGCAGTTGGTCATGAGCAATGTGCCGAAACATGTGCCGTGGATCATTAAGCCTGTGGCCCAAAAAATTACCGCGGGAGTGAAGGCGGGTTTTGTTCAGCCCCGCTTAAAAGACCATATTCAATTTTTAGAACATTATTTGTCCGAACATGACTATTTTGCCGGCGCGTTCAGTTTTGCTGATATTCAAATGAGCTTTCCGCTGCAGGCTTTACAGCAGCGCGCCCAAGGTGAATTTCCGCATATTCAGGAGTTTATACAGCGTGTATCCAGCCGTCCGGCTTTTCAGCGCGCGAAAGAGCGTGAGCGGGCGCTGGAACAGGACGCGGCATAAACTGTATAGCCTGCACTGCGGGCAGAAACAGCGGATTAAACCGTTTGGGTGCAGATTGAAATTGATGCGCTGAAACGCGCGCAGCGGCTGATGCTGCTGCCGGCGCCAATGTGCACTTAGCTGACGTGGTACAGGCGCTCTTTAGGGAAAACCACTTTAAAAATTGAACCGCGGTTTTCTTTGGATTCAATTTCCAAATGCGCCTGATGCTGCATCAGCACATGCTTGACAATGGCTAAGCCCAAACCGGTGCCGCCGGTCTGGCGGCTGCGCGCGCTGTCGACGCGGTAAAAGCGTTCGGTCAGGCGCGGCAAATGTTTGGGGTCAATGCCGATGCCAGTGTCTTCGACAGTAAAATAGCCGTGTTCGGCATCATCATGCCAGCCGATGGTGACTGTGCCGCCTTTTGGCGTGTATTTGATGGCGTTGGTAATCAGGTTGCTGAAGGCGCTGGCCAGCTCTGTATCTGAGCCGATGAGGTCACAGTGACTGTCAATGTCTAGATTCAGTTCGTGGCCGTAGTCTACATTGTAGGCATGCGCATCGTCATACAGCTGATTCATTAGACTTGGCATGTCAATAATTTGATTTTTCGCGATTTTCTTTTCATTTTCCAGACGCGACAGCAGCAGTAGGTCATTCACCAGCGCATTCATGCGCCGGGTCTGCGACTGCATTTGGTCAAAGGCGCGTTTCCAGCGCGGATTTAAATCTTCTTGATCGGTAAAGGTTTCGATATAGCCGCTCAGGACAGTCAGCGGTGTGCGCAGCTCATGTGAAATATTGTCGACGAAGTCTTTGCGCATCTGTTCCAAATTATGCATGCGGGTGACATCATAGGCCACCAGCAGACGGCTTTCGCCGCCAAAACGGGTCATCTTGACCTGTACATAGTGTTCGTCAAAACCGGTTGATTTCATTTTCAGGCCGTCCGGCGCCTGATCGATATGGTTGAAATATTCAATAAAGCTGGGCTGGCGCAAAAGGGTTAAGATATTGCGCCCGCGGTCTGTGGCCTGAATGCCCAGCAGCTGTTCGGCCGCAGGGTTCCACCATTCTATTTGATGCATTTCGTCAATCAGTACTACAGCTTCGGCCAGCGCCACCAGCGAAGACTGCGCTCGGTCAATCAGCCCGACCATTTCAGCCTGCACAATGCGTTCCTGCCGCTGCGCGCGGTAAACATTGAACAGCAGCGCGCCCCATATGCCGTTTAAATTTGGCGGCACATCATAAGGCCGGTTGGAAATCCATTCATTGACTAAATACAGTGAGCGCAGCTGCAGGGCAAAGAACACGCTGAATGCAGAAAAAATGCAGATCCAAAAATACCCAATACCCAGCCCGATCAGGCCGCCGATCAGCAGCAAAAAAGCCAGCAGGCGCAAATCCTGTTTGGCGAATGTCCATAAGCTGCTGTAACGGAAAGTTTTATGTTCACGCGCCAGCTCAGGTACAGGGTAGGGTTCATACATAAAATGCGTTTAACCTAAAAAGCTTTTAACCGGAAAAGATCAGCCCAGCGCCACATCCGCACGGGTCGAGAAGCGGTAGCCGGTGCCGCGCACAGTCTGCACATAGCGGTCTGCGCCATACGGCTCCAGCACTTTGCGCAGGCGGCGGATATGCACATCAATCGTGCTGTCTTCAATATACACGTTTCCGCCCCACACTTGGTCAAGTAATTGCGCGCGGGTGTAAGCGCGTTCAGGGTGCGTCATGAAAAAGGCCAGCAAGCGGTATTCGGTTGGCCCCATGTCTAAAATGCTGTCGCCATGGCTGACGCGCTGGCTCACAGGATCAAGCACCAAACCATTGGCATCAATGGTTTTTTCACCGCCCAAGGCATTGGAACGGCGCAACACCGCCTTAATGCGCGAAACCAGTTCGCGGGTTGAAAATGGTTTAGTCATGTAGTCATCTGCGCCAGCATCCAGACCTTGCACTTTATGGTCTTCTTCGCCGCGCGCAGTGAGCATAATGACTGGGATTTCAGATAAAGTTTCGTCACGCTTCAGGCGGCGGCACAAGTCAACGCCACTGACGCCGCCCGGCATCATCCAGTCCAGCAGGATAAGGGCAGGGCGCTGATCAACGATCATTTGATGCGCTTGTTTGGCATCTTCAGCTTGCTGGCACTGGAAACCGGCCATATCTAAAGAGGTATGGATCATTTCCCTGATCGGGAGTTCGTCGTCGACAATCAATATGTAGTCATCTTTCACAGCGCAATACCCTATTTCATCTAAACGGTGGACCGTTCTATATTTATGACAGGCTTATTACAAAGATTAATTATGACAGTATCATTGCAAAACCGT
>JASLHF010000247.1 GCA_030152275.1 Acinetobacter sp.
ATTCAACATTCAACATTCAACATTCAACATTCAACATTCAACATTCAACATTCAACATTCAACATTCAACATTCAACATTCAACATTCAACATTCAACATTCAACATTCAACATTCAACATTCAACAATGCTACATCAACATAGAAGCAGTTTGCTGAACTTATTTAAACACCGCAGACATCAAACGCTGTTTGGCCGCTGCTGTATAATATTTGGCTTCAGCTTTCCAATCATTTGGCAATGAACATTTAGCCAGTTTGACCCAAACGCTGGCAAACTGTTTCATAAAGCTGGCTTCATTATAGTGAATGCCGTATTCGGCACACAGCGCTTTAATTTTTGGCGCAGCTTCGGCATAACGGTTTGCAGGCATATCAGGGAATAAATGATGCTCAATCTGATGGCTTAAATTGCCGCTTAAAATATGCAGCCATTGTGTCCCGCTAAAATTGCTCGAACCGCGAATTTGACGCAAGTACCATTCTGCGCGGGTTTCATTGTCAGTATTGTCCATTTCAAAGTTTTCGGCATCTTCGGTGAAATGACCATTAAAGATTACTGCAGAAGCCCATAAGCTGCGGATGACATTTGCCACTGCATTGCCGGCAAACACTGGAATTGCATTTGGCCCAGCAATCAATGGGAAGAAGACATAATCCTTCACCACTTGGCGTTTGATTTTTTTACGCACGTCGGCAGCGTCTTGCCAGACCTGTTTCCATGTTTTGGTTTTATAGATCAACACATCTTCTAAATGCAGGCGCTGAATGCCGACATACCATTCAAAAAACACCATCAGCTGCGCGGCCATCGGAATATTAAACAGAAAACGCGGTTCCCATTTTTGCGCTTCGCTGACCCGTACCAAACCATAGCCGACATCATGATCCATACCAATAATATTGGTATAAGTGTGATGCACATAGTTATGGGTATATTTCCAATCCTGTCCGGTGGCAATGGTGTCCCAATCATAATTGGCGCCATTTAGGCTGGGGTCATTGAGCCAGTCAAATTGACCATGCATCACGTTGTGGCCCAATTCCATATTTTCCACAATTTTAGAAATGCCCAACAAGCCTGTGCTGAACAGCCATACTGGCGGAATCCAGCCGCCAAACATCAGCATGCCGCGTGATGCAATTTCGCTATAGCGCACAAAATTGCGGATTTTATAAATATAATCTGCATCTTGTTCACCAATGCTGTCCATAATGTCACGGCGAATTTGTTCGACTTTGGCGCCAAATTCTTCGACCTGTTCAGCTGATAAATAGCGTGATTTACTCTTTGGATTTAAATTGTGATCAAGATGTTTTACTGATTGATTCATGATCTGCCCCTTATTTTTTAATTTTTATGAATGAGTTTTAAAGTTGGATACGCACAGGGCTAATTGCCTGAGAAATACACAGTTTTATTTGCGTATTGTTGGCATGATCGATTTCGCCCGTGAGCAAATTTTTAACCGAACCTTGCTGTTTGGTACATGAACAGGTATTGCAAATTCCCATACGGCAGCCATGTGCAGGCTTTAAACCCGCCAGTTCTGCGCTTTCCAACAGATTGCCTTTTGCCATAAAGTCTTGCTGCGCCAAACTAAAAGTTACGGGCTGTGCTGCAAGACTTTCATCAACTTGCAGCTGGAAATACTCGGTTGTTAAAGACTGTTGAATATTTAATTCTGCATATAGCTGTTCAAGCGCTTGCATCATGGCAGTTGCACCACAGGCATAACATTCACGCTCGGTATAATCCGGCACCAAGTGTGCAAGTAGTTGCTGGCTCAGGTGTAATGAGGCTTTTATGGTATTGATTGGATGAAAATGCGCATTTTTATGCTGCGCTGCCAAAGCTGCAATCTCATCAACATAAGCGTTTTCACGGCTAAAATAGATAAAATCCACCGCAATGCCTTGTTGAACTGCCTGTTTAAACAGCGCATAGATTGAGGTGATTCCACTGCCAGATGCAATCAGTAAGATAGGCTTTGGAGAAGGTAATTTGAGTTGAAACTCACCTTGCGGCTGTGAGAGTTCAACAACCGTACCTACAGGCATTTGGGTCAGTACTTGAGACACTTTTCCTTGGCGTTTTACCGCAATCACCACATGACCTTGTCGATTGATCTCAACAACGCTATAGCTGCGTTGATGACGCACTCCGGCACTGACAACCGTCACTAAGACACATTGCCCTGCAATAAAATGCTGTGATTTGAAATTATGATTGGGCTTTAAGGTCAGCTCAAAAAAATCTGCCCCAAGTTGGCGTGATTGAAGCAATTCAGCTTTTACTTTTTTAAATGCCCAGATTGCATCAAATTTTTCTGCAATAAAATCAATGAAATCTTCTCGGATCCACTCAGGCGTATAATTTGTTTTTGTCATAATGGCCTCGGTAGTGCATTAATATACACTTGTTTTTTAAATTAAGCATACATTAAATTCCTGTCGAAAAACTCGCCATGTGAATTCGGGACAAAATCTATCATTTGGCATTTTTCATCATTTTCTGTCTAACAATGTGTCACTTTATGCAAATCGACAAATGCCATTGATTATTTTTTATAGGTTTTCAAGCACAAAAAAACTAGGCCGAAGCCTAGTTTTGAAAGTATTTTACAATCTATAAAGTACTGTTAATCTTCAAAATGTACCACGGAACGAATAGATTTACCTTCATGCATCAGGTCAAAAGCTTCGTTAATTTTGTCTAAGCCCATGGTATGCGTTACAAATGGCTCAAGTTTAATATCACCCTTCATGGCTTCTTCCACCATGCCCGGCAATTGTGAACGGCCTTTCACGCCGCCAAATGCAGTACCTTTCCAAGTACGGCCAGTGACCAATTGGAATGGACGCGTTGAAATTTCCTGTCCAGCCCCTGCGACACCAATAATCACAGATTGACCCCAGCCGCGGTGCGCGCATTCCAATGCAGAACGCATCACATTGGTATTGCCAATACATTCAAATGAGTGGTCAACACCCCAGCCAGTCATTTCCACAATCACTTCCTGTACAGGACGGTCATGTTCTTTTGGATTAACGAAATCGGTTGCGCCAAACTCTTCTGCCAATTTGAATTTTTCAGGATTGGTATCAACCGCAATAATACGGCCTGCTTTGGCTTTTTTAGCGCCTTGTACTACAGCTAAACCAATGCCGCCTAAACCAAATACGGCAACAGAGTCGCCTTCTTGCACTTTAGCGGTATTTTTAACTGCACCTAAACCCGTGGTCACGCCGCAGCCCAATAAACATACGTGCTCGTGATTGGCTTCAGGGTTGATTTTTGCCAAAGAAACTTCTGCGACAACAGTATATTCAGAGAAAGTTGAACAGCCCATATAATGATAAATGGGCTGACCATTATATGAAAAACGTGTTGTGCCGTCTGGCATTAAGCCTTTACCTTGGGTTGCACGAACAGACACACACAGGTTGGTTTTACCTGATTTACAGAATAAACATTCACCACACTCTGCGGTATACAATGGAATAACGTGATCACCCGGCTGCACAGAAGTCACACCTTCGCCGACTTCAACCACCACACCTGCACCTTCATGCCCCAATACGGCTGGGAAAACACCTTCTGGATCATCACCAGATAAGGTAAATGCATCGGTATGGCAGACCCCTGTATGGCTAATTTTCACCAATACTTCACCCGCTTTTGGCGGTGCAACGTCAATTTCAACAATTTCTAAGGGTTGACCCGGACCAAAGGCAACGGCTGCACGTGATTTCATGTCTAAAACTTCCTATAGGGCTGAGATTAACAGATGAGCTACAGTAACCTCTTTTTATTCGGGGAATCAACCTTTAACATAATATTGAGATTTGCTGAATTTTGCTTAAGGGCTGAGTTGCAGATTTAAATAGAACTTTATAACTTTTAGACTTATCAAAAATATATATGCAGAAATCTGTGCTGGTTCAGTCAGTTTCACTACCTATGCTTTTTTTAGTAATGACGGGGTGCAGCTTGCCAAAAAATGAATCGAAACTTGAAGGGGTAACGCAAAGCCATGCTGAACATTGGCTGGACAGCGGCAAGGCCAATACAGAGATAGCGCAAGGCTTAACTGCATATTTGGCGCTGGATGATGCATTTATCAGCATCGCTTCACGTATGCACTTAATCCGTAATGCCAAATACAGCATAGACTTGCAATATTATATTTGGAAAGATGATTATATTGGTCATATGCTGCTGCAGGAGCTATTAAAGGCCGCAGACCGTGGGGTAAAAGTTCGCTTATTAATTGATGATCAAAACGGAAAGCAGCTCGACCCTTACCTCAAACCTTTAGCATCCCATCCAAATTTTGAAATTAAGCTGTTTAATCCATATAAATTTAGAACATTGCGGGTCATAGATTACGCTTTTCGGTTTAGCCACATAAATCACCGCATGCATAACAAATTGATTATAGCTGACGGCGCAATTGCGGTTACTGGCGGCCGAAATATCAGCCGTGAATATTTTGATGCCAGTGAAAGCTATCAATTTACTGATTTAGATATTTTGTTCTATGGCACCGCTGTCGAGCAAGCCAATACAGTATTTTCAGCATTTTGGAATGATGATCTAAGCTACAATGTAAACCAGCTGTTGGGTCACGCTGCTGAACATGAATTGACTGATTTACGTAAAGCGTATGAGTTAGATAGCTTGCAAAAAAATCAGGTAGAAAACCGGATTGAATACGCGCAGAAACAGCTCAGTCAAAATCTTAAAGGCCGTCCAGTGCATTGGGCTCCTGCACATTTTGTTGCAGACAGCCCGGATAAAGCCCGAGGTAAAGCTGCTGGCCAACAGCTTATTTATAATCAAATGATTAAAATTATGGGCGTACCAACACAGCATTTAGAGCTGGTATCCGCCTATTTTGTGCCTACTCAAAAGGGTGCTGACTATTTATCCGCTCTTGCACAAAACGGTGTGAAAGTGCGTGTGCTGACCAATTCTTTTGCCGCCAACGATGTGGCATTGGTACACGCTTTTTATAAAAAGTACCGCTATCAGCTGCTGCAAAACAATGTGCAGCTCTATGAATTTAAGCCCTATATAGAACGCAAAAAAAGAACGTGGTATGAAGTCATGACCGGCAGCGTGATTCCGGCCAAAGGTAAAAATGCATCCAGTCTGCATGCCAAATTTTTTGATATAGACGGCATGTCCTTTATCGGCTCTTTCAATTTTGACCCTCGCTCAGCACAGCTGAATACGGAGGTCGGCTTAGTCGTGGAATCTGAGCAGCTGCAAAATCAGATCACGGTAGCGCTGAATCGGTATTTGCCGCAAATTTCCTATGAATTGAAATTAAACCCGCAAGGTCAAATGATCTGGCTTGAACACCTGCCTGACGGCAAAATCAAACAGTATGATGCCGACCCCAATACCACTCAATTTCAGCGCTGGGCAATGAAAACCGTTTCATATCTGCCGATTGAATGGATGATGTAATGACATATACACTACATGTAGTTCAATTCTGATAATTTTGTTTCATATAAGCAATGAAACTGTACTTACAGTTGCTTTGATGCTGCAATGCAATCATGCAGAAACTGAACCATTTGGCCGGCAAAAATCCCTTCCAGATCAGCTTTCTATATTTCCAGCTCTAAAGATGGCAAGCCCGTTTAATTCCCGCTGCCATTCAATATTGCTAAGGACCGCTTCGCGCAACGATTCTATATGCTCTGCAATATTCATATACAGCTGATCATTTTGCATGGCATGCGGGGCGCAAATATGATCGCAAACAATATAAATGCTGTTTTTGTGCATAAGCGTTTTCACCGCGCGGTGAAAATCAGGCGCATGCATCTTATGACGCAGCTCATGCAGCGCTTGATGGATAATAATCACATCAAATTGCTGGTGGGCGCTTTGCCCTGCCAGCTGAATTTGCCAATCCTGCTGTTTAAAGTCGCCACAAATAAATTGGCATCTTTTTATATCTTTTGTTAGTAGCTTACTTTTTGATAGCTCATGCATGGCTTGCGAAAAATCATATGCGGTGTAGTGAATGCCGGGACAGTACTGCAGTAAAATCTGAGCTAAATGGCCCGGTCCGGAGCCGAGCTCTAATACTCGCCCGAGCGGTGAACAGGTCAATACCAAATCTGCATACCCTTTAAAAATTTCCGTCCGCCAAGGCCGTTTAATATTCGCCTCTTGCGCCCAATGCTTCGCGTCTTCAGGACTGCGTAAATCAATTGGGCTAGGTACATCAGCCGCATGCTTTGTGTATATTTTGTTTTCCTGCGGTATATTTTCTTGTGACATATGCATTTTAATTTCTATATTTGTGTTTTTACTTTAGCATTTTACATTAGGGTCTGAGGCCTATTGTCAATTTATAATAAATTGCGTTTAATTTAGACATAAAAACGATTAATACCCGCAAATGTTTTACAGGCTTTGAGCCTTAATTTAAACTATTTTTTATATTTCTCCCGCCGTTTTATTTTCCCATGCAGTTTTTTGATTTAAGCCGTCAGTTTAATTTAAGTGATATTTTAACCCCGTTTATGACCTTGGACGATTTGGGACGCCAGCAATGGCAGTTGGCCAAAGTTCGGGTTGAACATGACTGCCTGACGGGCAGCAATATTGTTGAAGGCCAAGCAATACTGAAGTCAAACCAAAATATTCAAATTGAGCTGGAATGGCTGATTCAAGACACTGGACGTGCGCTTGATGTCCTATTTAAAGGTATTGAAACCCCTGCCAATGATGAAACGCTGGTACTGGTAAAAGGCGCGCAGCTCATCACCCCCAAGCAGGAACAGCTGTCCGCTCAAGCGCTAAGCCTATGGATTGATGGTATTTTGCTGCCGATGATGCCTCACATCCGCAAAGAAATTAAATCCCGTCTGAATCTATGGGATTATGTAGAATATGATGCTTAAGCATATTCAGCAGGCAGACTCAATCTAAACTGAAGCTATTATTTCATCGCCATTTTCCAGCCCTAATTGCGTATTTTCCAGCGCCCTTATTTCGGTAATGGTCTGGCTTAAACAATCAAAAATACGCTTATTCATGCACTGTGCGACATTAAAACGCATAAATTGATGTGCATTGTCGGCTTGGCTAAAAGAGTTTCCGGGCGCCAATATCACCCCTTTTTCTAAACAGCGCTTCGAAAGCTCCGCAGCATCTATACCCTTCGGCAAACGGCACCATAAAAATAGCCCTGCAGTTGGCATATGCTCCGGATATATGTCGATCAAAGCCAATTGCTTAATCGTTTCAATAAGTGCTTTATGCAGCTGTTTTTTTAAATGATCGATATGGCGCTGGTAACCGCTGCCGGTTAAAGCCTGATAAATGATTTCGGCATTTAAATGGCCGGTATTAAAATGCGTAGCAATGCTGAGATTGATAAGGTTTTCGATAGTCTGTTCTTCTGCAATAACATAGCCGCAGCGCACCGCAGCTGATAAAGTTTTGGTAAAACTGCCAATCTGTACCACCTGCTTTACGCCAAGCAAAGTCAAATAGCGCGGCGCAGGCTGATCCTCAAAATCATAAAATATTTCATCTTCAACGATGATCAGGCCAGATTTTTCTGCCAATTTGGCAATATGAAAAGCGTTTTGCAGTGACAGAACAGCACCGGTTGGATTGTGAATGCCTGAATTGGTCAAATACATTTTTGGCTGATGCTTTAACGCTGCTCTAAAAAACGCGATATCTGGCCCGTGAGAGCCAAAAGGAACGGCTATAAAATTTAAGCCGTGCGCTTTAATCAGCGCTTTAAAATTAAAATAGCAAGGATCATCAATTAACACGGTATCGCTGGGTTTCAAAAAATGCCTGAACAGCAAATCAATAGCATGGGTTGCTGAATCGGTCAGTAAAATCTGTTTTAAGTTTATTGTCACATCATAATTTTCACATTTTCTGGCAATATAGCGCCTTAAGCCTATATGTCCATGCGGCACGGCATATTCAAATAAAACATTCAAATCTGCTTTCGCTGCCTGCTTTAAGGCTTTACGCATAGTCTGCTCCGGCATCCATGCTGCCGGCAGCCAGCCGCAGCCGGGTTTGAGCATATTTTGCGGGGCTTCCAATGATTGTCTAGAAATCCAAAGCGGATCCACCTCTCTGCTATAAGCCAGCGCAGGATCATTCAGCTCATTTAAAACGGCTTTATGCATAGAAGAAGACGCAGACACAAAATATCCTGCGCCTGGACGCGACTGTAAAATGCCTAAACTCACCAAACGCGCATAGGCCTCCACCACCGTAGACACAGAACATTGCATGCTGGCGGCGTATTGACGTACAGACGGTATACGCGTGCCGGCAAGCCATATTTTTTGCTCAATCTGCGTATTGATCTGCTGCATAAGGTTTTCAATTTTAGTCATTTTTCAATCCAACTATTTTTGCTGTTATGCTCAGGATATTTCTGAGCATAAAGACTCAGTTTTTTGCCTGCATATCGCCTCATCTGTGTGAGAATTCTATGCAATTTGAACGATTACCCATTGCTATGCTGAATTTTAGGCGCTAAAAGCGTGCGAATGAAAACACTTAAATCAGCCCAAAAAAAGCACAACATCCACTCAACAAATTGTTATTTAATAATTTTTAATCAAATTAATCTAAAAATAGCAATTTAAGAATTAAAAAATTTAAGTCTAAGCTATGTTTTTTAGCAGCTAAATGACGCCTTTAGCTATCAAAGGTAAATCCTTAACCTTAAACCTTACCGACACATCACCAATTAAATAGATGGCTAAAGATAAGTGCCAAAAGCAACCATGGGTCAAATTGCATTGTTTGAGAAAAAAGCTCACAGACTTCAAAAGCTTTCCAACTATTGCTTACAGCATAGAGAATCCCCCTTGCTTAAGCAAACTGTACTGCTTTTATTAACAGTACAGTTATTTTAAATTGTACTGCACTGTTACTGTCTGTTTTCTCTCTCTGCCTTTAAATTTTAAGCAACATTGTGAAAGGCATTAAAAATGAAATTTTTGGATTCTGGGTGGCTTAATGGCTTTATTGGAATTTTTATATTTGCTGGATCAATGCCTGCTACACGCATAGCGGTACAGGAAATGAGCCCAGAATTTCTAACTGGCGCACGGGCAAGCATTGCCGGCATAATTGCCTTAATTTTAGTCATTATATTAAAACAGCCAAGACCTAATGCTGCTCAGCTCAAATCCCTGCTGATTGTTTGTTTGGGTGTCGCTGTCGGCTTTCCGCTATTTACCGCTTTGGCCATGCAGCACATCAGCGCATCCTATTCACTGATCTATGTCGCGCTGCTGCCGCTAGCGACTGCGTTATTTGCAGTAATGCGCGCGCAAGAAATGCCTCAACGTAAATTTTGGCTGTACTCCATTATTGGCAGCCTCTTTGTTATAAGCTTTGCACTACAGCAATCTGGCTTAAATGGCTTATCCATTGGCGATGCTTACATGTTGGCAGCTATACTCTTGTGCGGTTTGGGATATGCAGAAGGCGGCGCACTCTCGCGCGAGCTTGGCGGCTGGCAAGTCATTTGCTGGGCGCTAGTTATCTCCTTGCCAGTCATGCTGCTGATTTGTGTGTATTATTTTCCACAACACTTGCACAGCATTTCCTTTTCGGCATGGATGGCGCTGGCCTATGTTTCACTCTTCAGCATGCTCATAGGTTTTTTCTTTTGGTATAAAGGCCTTGCGCTAGGCGGTATTGCAAAAATTAGCCAAATTCAACAAATACAGCCATTTATTGGACTGATTCTGTGTGCTTTTTTGCTGCATGAACACATCAGCCCGCTGTTGGCTGCAGTATCTGCCGCTGTTGGAATAAGTGTGATGCAAGCCAAAAAATATGTTTAATTCAAAATGAAAAATTGCTGTTGGCCACTTTTAGCTTAATTTTCAAGGAGGGGGAACTTAAGCATCAAATTTATGCCGGCAGCAAAATATACCTTCTTTTGCAAACGGAAAAATTTAATTTTTCCAGTATATATGCCTATGCAGTATTGACGAAAATGCCCTATAGCTTAGATCCTTTGACAATTCCCTTAAACCCAAAAACTGATACGTTAAACATTCGCCTAATAAAAATTGAGAATTAAGCATGAATATGCAAGATTGGCATGACATTCAAAGAGTTTTTAAAGCAACACAGTCGGCAGCGATGCATTGTTCAATTGCCACTGTGGATGAACAGCTGCAGCCCAATATTAGCCCGATTGGCAGTTTATTTTTACATGAACAGAATTTTAGCGGTTTTTTCTTTGACTGCTATGCTGAAAGTTTTGAACAGAATTTAAAACACAATGACCGCGCCTGTATTCAGGCGGTCAACAGCAGCCGGCTATTTTGGCTCAAGTCATTGCTTCAGGGCCGCTTTCAGGATTATCCCGGTGTTCGACTATATGCAAAAATAGGCGCTTTGCGGCCTGCTGCCACACATGAGCTGGCTGCAATACAGCGCAGAATCCACCCCTTGGCCTGGACTAAAGGCAGTCAGCTGATTTGGTCGGATTTCACTCATGTTCGTGAATTTAGCGTACAGGATTTTCGCTGGGTGAAATATCCGAAAATGATGCCTGAACACAGCTGATATGCGCAGGTATACACCACAAAACTCCATATAGAAAATAGCCGTATTTAAAAGGTATGCTAATCCGCCAATAATCCGCTTTTTCGGAACAGCTGTTCATAGGCTTCAGCCTTTTTTTCTAAAGCCAGCGGATAAGCCCGTGAAGATGACGGCATGCGGTAGAGGGTCAACTCGCGGCCGGCAAAATAGGCGCATACTGCCTGGCCAATTTGAGGTTTTTCTGTATTTTTTGGCATAGACAGCATCAATGTATCAGTAGCTTTATCGCCCGTGGTCATAATGCTGTGACAGTCAGGCATCTGGTGCAGCAAATACTCAATATCTGTAAGCGTATGAATATTCAAAAATTTATCCGATGCATTGCCTTTCTGCCTGATCACTTGATACGCCGTATCATAAATACCAATGCCTTTTTGCTGCAAAAAATCCCGGATCTGCTGTTCTTTAAAAGTTTTGCTTTCCAAATTTAAAAAATGATTTTTATCCCGAAAAAAGCACAGCCCAAAGATTTTCCACATATCGTTTTGAAAATTCGGATAGTAAAAATCCATTTTCCAGCGGGTTTTCGGCGGCGGGAAACTGCCTAGCATCAACAGTTTGCCATTGGCTGGCAAAAATGGCGCCAGCGGATGGGTTTCCACTGGCGCATGGATTTCTAATTCGGATTCCACAGTTTGTTTAGCGTCGTTCTGGTTTAGGTTTTGCTTAGCTTTTTGCTCAGTTTTTTGCTTAGCTTGCTGCTCTAATGCGCTCATACAGCCGTCACATAAATTGATGTATGCGTATTAGTTTAAAACGCCGCGCGGATTTTATCAGCCACTTCTTTGGCCCATAACCGGTATATTTCTTTGCTCGGATGAAATCCGTCAGCAGCCATACTTAAATTCAGCGCTTTATATTTTTCTAAGTCATATTCCACCCATTGCATATTGGCCTGACTTTGCACTAATTGCTGCAGCTGCTGGTTCATTTGCTGCGCATATTGTCCAAACAGCCAGCTTAGAGGATTTGGCAATGCTGGAAACATGTGCATGGGTGGAACACCGGCAGCCACAATAATGCCGGGCTGAAATTTTTTCTGAATCAAGCTGTAAAGTTTTTGCTGCTTTGCCATCCACGATTTTGCAGAAGTCAGTTTGGTTACGTCATTTACCCCGACCGAGGTAATAACTGCATCATAGGGCTGATTATCCAATTCCTTCACTGCCTGAATGACCTGTGCGCTGGTATGTCCAGTTTTAGCATGAAGTTTCCAATGAATTTCATATTCATTTTTCAATTCTGCTATGAGCGCCCCCATGAGCGCGTCTTGCTGAGTTTCAACACCGACACCGGCTGCTGCAGAATCACCGGCAATGAGCAAAGACAGTTTTTTGCCCTGCCCGCTGATGCCTTCACGTGCGCCGTCCGGCTCTGGCAGCCGAGGGGTATTTTTTTTAACGCGAATGCCCTGAATAATTAAGGCCGGGAGCAAAGCGATAGTCGCTATTTTTAAAAACATACGTGACACATCCAATGCGGGTTTAGGTGAAATGGCCAAATACTGTCCGTATTTTCCATGTGTTTAAAATTAACGTGTTTTTGCTTTCGCGCCTAAACTGCTGTTTATACAGCGCAAAATTGCTGCTATTTCTTTGTGCATCATATTTTAAAGCATGCGGAAAAACCCTGATATTTTGAAAAGCGCATTTTGTATCTATGCTTTTTCTAAACAGGTATTTAGGCAGGTATGCAAAAAATATATTTGGGCCTGCTGATAATTAAAATCTTGTGCAGACACTGCCGTGCTTGAAAATATTCAGCTGTTATTTTAACAATGCCCAAAAGAGATGCATTGACTGCAGTGACAATTATCTGCACATACAGCCGGGTTCAGAGTGGAAAGATGACTCAATAATGATTATCATTTGTATTTTTCCGTTTGCCACATATTTTCATGCTTTCGAATAAAATATGCGCAGCCATGCTGTGCGCCGGCGTCATCTGCATTACATCATCTGTACAGGCAAAAAACCTTCAAAGTGCATCTGATTTGAATGCTGGCCTGCCTTATGCTCCGCCTTGTGAAGCGATACAGCCGCAAAGCCGGATTTTACAAAAGCTTCTGGCAGAAATTGCAGCCTTGCCGAAAACGGCCAGTACTAAACAGCACGAACAAGCAAAGCAGAAAATCCTAGATAAATTTTGGCAACATGTAGCAGCGCAAGGCACACCAATTGCAGAATCGCTAGACAGTCAAAACAGCCGGCTAATCTTTCTGTGGCGCGGCGCGAAGCATAATGCGCGCTTGATTGGCGGACCAAGCAATGACCATGAATGGCTGACACGTCTGCCAAATACGGATATTTGGTTTAAGGAAGCCACTGTAAATAATCAGTTTATCGGCAGTTACAGCTTTGCTGTGGACTTGCCGAATATCGACGGCTATTTATCGCATTACTGCGCGCATTTAGACCCTGCACTTAAAGAATCCCGCACACAGCGCCGCGCTGTGCTTCAAGTGCAGCAGCTTGATCCTTTTAACCAGAAACAGTATTTACCGCTGAATAACCGCTCCGGCATGCGCAATGAAAATTTAACTGCTTTGCCGGACGCACCGTATTTTATTGACCCTAAAAAGTATCCTGACAGTCCAAATCCAAAACTGCAGAACTATGAGTTTAATAGCAAAATACTGCTAAACAAGCGCAACATTCAGATTTACCAATCACAGCGCCTGAATCCAAAACAGCACTACATTACGGCAATATTTTTTGATGGCCCGCAATATGTAAACCTGCTGAATGTGCCCAAAGCGCTGGATATTTTGGTCGACAGCGGCAAACTTCCACCTATTCAAGCTGTTTTTGTGGCTGCGCCCAATGATGCTGAGCGGCCGAAAGAGTTAACGCCTAACCCTTCTTTTAGCGATTTCTTTGCGCAAGAATTGCTGCCGTGGCTAGACCAGCATTTGCCCAACCCTCGCGAAAAAAACCAAACGGTGCTGCTGGGTTCAAGCTTAGGCGGTCTAAGCAGCGCTTATTTAGCGCTGAAATATCCTCAGGAAATCAGCCATGTTGTACCGCTTTCAGGCTCTTTTTGGTGGCAAGCACAGCCGCAGGATATGCCCAACGGCATGAGTAAAATGATCCGTGAATTACCTAATCCTCCTGTACAGCATTGGTTCATCAGTGCCAATAGTTATGAAAGTTCTAAAAATAATAACGGATTAAGTATTTTAGAAACTGCTCCAGCCGTGGCTGCCGACCTGAAAGCTAAAGGCCAAGATGTTGTATATCAAAATTATGTAGGCGGCCATTCCTATGCCATTTGGCAAGTCGCACTGCAAGACGCTTTACTGCATTTTTTTGGCACGGAGTAAATTACCGCTTAACAGTAATTAGATTAATTGTATAGAGCTTAGCCTAAAGCTTCATCATTTGGCCTTACGCATACAGCGAAGTAAATTAAATTTACAGTAAAATACTAATGCTTTTTGATCTATTTCCTTCTTTCATTCAAAATGAAAACAGATATAGCAAATAGATAGCAACTTTTACTTCATCTTATTTCAAAAACATTTTTGAATTTCATGCAACCCAATTGATCTAATTTCTTGAAACCATATAAACCGTATAAACCGTATAAACCGTATAAATTTTATAACTCCAATTTACATAAATACGCGAAACTGCATATTTTCTCTCTTTAAATTTCAGTCTTTTAGTTTCATGATCAAGATACGTATTTAAATACGGAGCGCTATAACAGTATTGTTGTGCTGCCATCTTTAGTCGAATTGAATTTTATCTAGACTATGTTTAGTGTAACTCTCATCGTACTTTGCCCTATTGCAGCAATTAAGATTAGAAATAGATACATAAATATTGAGACTTGTTGCCAACATTTTTTGAATTTGAATTTTTTTAATTTTCATATTTGGCAGTTGATTTTATTTTAAATGGCATTCTAAGGTATGCCATTTAAAATAAAACCTAGGTATTCATAGGTTCCAAATGCACAATATTTTCCATTAAATAACAAAATATGGCGGTAGATGAAAACTTTTAAACCGAATAAGGATTTATAAAGGTTTTTTGTGTTGCAACAACTGCTGTAAATGCAAAGATAAATTTATAAGGTCAACTGTGCAAGTTGATGATAAGGATAATGAGCCATGTTAAGACAGACTATTTTTGCAAGCATGCTGTTAGCTGCTGTTGTACCGGCTTTTGCGGCTGGAACGAATGCAAATACACAGCAGCTGCAGCATTTGATTGAGCTTTTTCAGCGCAATAATCAACAAGCTATCAGTCAAGCCGTGCGTTATCCCTTAAACCGTGAAGCGCCTATTCCTGCGATTAACTCTCCAGCTGAAATGCTAAAACGCTTTGATCAGGTCTTCGATCATCAGCTGAAACAAAAAATTGCCCGTTCTGCACCGCAGCAATGGCAAGAAATGGGTTGGCGCGGCTGGATGCTGGATAATGGCGCAGTCTGGTTTGATGGTGAAAAAATTACGGCCGTCAACTACAGTTCATCAGCTGAACAGCAATATAAAGAACAACTGATCGGCGCACAAAAAAAAGCGCTGTATCCAGCACTGCGTAATCTTAAAGCCCCCGTTTTGAACTTTAAAACCCAAAGCTACGCTGTACGCATTGATGAGTTGAATAATGGGAAATATCGTTATGCTTCTTGGAAAGCGAACAAACCGCAATCAGCAAAACCGGATTTGATTTTAAATCAAGGTTCTGTAAGATTTGATGGCAGCGGCGGCAATCACAGCTATCATTTCACCAATGGCCCTTATCTTTATACCGTTACCCGCCAAATCATGGGTGAAACAGCTTCGCCTGATGCCGGTTTAACCGTTTATAAGTCCGGCCGCTTGCTGCTGCGCCAATCGGGAATTTTGATAGATAGTACAGTAAACTGAAGTTCAATCTTGCTCGCAGTTTCTCAATGAATTTTCTATTCAGGCGTTGTGCTAATCAGCGCCTTGATTTTTTTCGATTTTTTACGTATTTCAATTTTTTATAGATACATAAATCTGCACGCTTTGAGAATGTATTACACCTATTTAATCATGCTCATTTAAAATTTAATTGTTCGCCAAACTATTCAAATAGTGCTCTATATCTATACCGTCAATCGCCCTTTCCATCTGGCTAATATCAGTTAAATAAAAGTCATGAGCTTAAGCGAAAAGCCATTTTTTTATGATAACGATGCTGCACAAATATCATTCGGCAATTGACAGTACCCGCCAGCAGGACTATGTTTAAAAAATAGATGACATACAAACTATTTTCACATGAACAATCCCACACAGCATTTGGACAGCCTGCGTTTTGCAACCCTGGTTGCATTGGTTGCCAGAACTTGGCGTAAAACTGTAGACAGCCGGCTGGTGCTGTATGATTTAACGGATGCCGCTTGGGTGCCGCTTCTGTATCTATCACGCATGGATAAACCAATCCGGCAAAAAGATTTGGCGGCGATGCTGTCATTGGACAGTTCATCTTTAGTACGGGTATTAAATCATCTGGAAAAAGCCGGCCACATTCAGCGTGTGCCAGAAGAACATGACCGGCGCGCCAAAGCCACCAGTATTACGGCTCAGGGCCGTGAAATTGCCCAGCATTTAGAGCAAATGTCACAAGATTTGGAAAATGAAATTAAAGCCCAGCTCAATCCGGATGACTTAGTGGCTGCCAGACGTTTATTGCAGCAGCTGTTTGGCATTCTCGATGGCATGCATAGCGCGCAAAAAGGACAGCCTGAATGAATACTCCAACAGCACACAAGGCGAAAAATGTCCCGCTGTGGTTTTTAGCCATTTTAACCCTGTCCGGCACCTTGGCCATGCACATTTTTGTGCCTGTGCTGCCATTGGTTGGACAGTATTTTCATGCAGAAATTCACCAAGTTCAGCTCACCTTAAGTGTCTATATTTTAGGTCTGGCGCTAGGTCAATTATTTTATGGCCCGCTGGCAGATGCAATTGGACGCCGTCCGGTATTGGTTTTCGGCATGCTGCTTTATACCTGTGCGGGCGTTGGCGCAATTTTCGCGTCTGAATTAAATCTACTGATCTTCATGCGTTTTCTGCAAGCGCTGGGCGGCTGTACAGGTCTGTTGCTGGGCCGCGCGATTGTCCGCGATACCTCAACGGGTATTGAAACCACCAAACGGCTGTCGCTGCTGAACATGATGGTGATGTTTGGCCCGGGGCTTGCGCCAATTCTGGGCGGTTTTTTGGCGGCCCTTTCCGGTTGGAAAACCATCTTTATGGTGCTGTCCGGCTTAGGTTTGCTGAATCTGTTTTTGGTTTGGATCTTTGTACACGACGATGCGACACAGCAAAAACAAACCTCGTTTCAAACCGTGCTGGCAGATTATAAAAAGCTGGTCACTTCGCCTAAGTTTTTAGGATTTACTTTGGGCGGCAGTTTGGCAACCACTTCTTTTTATGCATTTCTAGGCGTTGCGCCATTTATTGTGCTGCATCAGCTGCATGGTTCAATTCATCATGTCAGCCTGTATTTGGCTTTGGTTATGCTGGGGATTTGGCTCGGCACTTTTTGTTCATCACGGATGGTGTCCAGAATTTCCTTAAACCGGATGGTGCTGATTGGCAGCATCATCAGCGTCAGTTCTGCGGTGATTTTACTGGCCTGTAATTTTGCGCATTGGTTAAATCCTTATACCTTAATGATCCCGATTATCGGCTATTGTTTTGGCGGCGGCTTTACCTCGCCGGCAGCACTGACCAATACCTTAAATGTTAATCCTAAAGTAGCCGGTTCAGCCTCTGGACTGTATGGCTGTGCGCAAATGAGTGTCGGTGCAATATGCACCTCCTTAAGCGGTTTAGGCAATAATCCTGCGCTGAGTGTGGCCTGCATTTTATTGGGCGCAAGTATATTCGCCTTGGGCTTTTTCTATTTAGCGTTACGAAGCCCCAAATAACGCAGTTCTAAATAGCACCGTTACAAATAACTAGGATTAAGCTGATGTTTTAGTGATGAGTTATCGATAGCACCGTTGCAAACAAAACAAGAGGCCTTAGCCTCTTGTTTTGTTTATTACATTGCTTTTAAGATTACTTATTACATTATTCATTTGGGAATACTGTACTGCCGCATCAATGATGCCGTGCTTAACCCATTTTATTTACAATTTTTAATGGCAGCACTTTCATCGCAAGACCCAGTGGCAGCCACGGCCATTTTGGCACATAGGCTTTGACTGGCTCTTTATCAATTTCAGCGGCCAATAAGCGCGAACCGGTTTTTTCATCCACTTCAAATGGCAGCTTTTTAGCGCCTTCATTGATTTCTGTACGGATATAACCCGGAAAAATCGTTGATACTTTGATGGGCGTATTGATCAGCTCTGCGCGAATACCCTCTGCCAGCGCAGCCACACCGGCTTTACTTGCGCCATAAGCGGTTAAATGCTTCGGCATGCCGCGCATTGCGCTCATTGAAGAAATCACCACCAAATGTCCGGAATTTTGCTCACGGAAAATTTCGACCGCAGCTTCACACTGTGCCAACGCGGAAATAAAGTTGGTTTCCACGGTTGCGCGGTTAATGTCAAAACTGCCTTTACCGATACGGCGGCCATCGCCAACGCCCGCGTTGACAATCACGCGGTCAAGTGTGCCAAACTCATTTTTAAATGCGCGGAACACTTCAAAAACTTGGTCGTAATTGTTCACGTCTAAAGTTTTTGCAATCACTTGAATACCGTACTGGCTTTCCAATTCCTGTTTTAAGGCTTCCAAGCGTTCTAAACGGCGTGCACAAATCGCTAAGTTATAGCCTTTTTGCGCAAATTCACGCGCCATGCCTGCACCAATGCCTGAACTTGCACCGGTAATTAATACTGTTTTTGCCATGATCTTTCTTCCTATTTGTTTTTGATCAAATCCAAGTCAATAAATTCGGATTTTCAGCTTTAATAAAATGATGTTCATTTAAGCTAAGCAATTGCGGCTCATTGCCCACTAAGCGCAGTGTAGTCATGCTGGTATTGGCAATCGCCCAATTTAAGGCAAAAGTTTTTTCAGGACTCAGACCTAAAATTTTCCCGGCAGCAACGGAAATCACACCGCCTGAGGTAAAGACCACAGCATAACGCGGTTTAGTTTCGGCCAGCTCATCACATAAGTTTTGCAGCGCCGTTTCCACACGGTTTTTAAATGTCGGCCATGATTCTTCATATTCATGGTGATAGTCACCGCCCGTCCAACGCTCAATCGCGCCTTCAAAAATTTTGGCTAAATATGCACGCGGATTAGCTTCTTTCGCCACATCCTGTTTAAGTAGATGCGGTTCATTAAAGCGCGGCTCATATTGGGCAAAGACTTGCTGATGGTTAAATTCATTCCAAGCATTGTCGGTGACCAGTTCCGCTTCAGGAAAACATTCAGCCAATGCCAAATTAGCTGTTTGCTGATGGCGCTGCATAGAACCTGCAACAACATAAGGCGCTTCTTTTAGGATGTGATCGAAATAACGTCCTAAAACTTGCGCCTGCAATTCACCATTGGGGGAAAGCTTGTCATAGCTTTCCGCGCCAAATGAAGCCTGTCCGTGACGGATCAGATAAATGGTGGTCATTTTCCTAAAATTCCCTTCATTTTTTCGATGTACTTTTGCGCTACATCATTGGCTTCAATTTTCTGTAAGCCAATCAGTTTGAGTGCACGAATATGCAAGGCATGAATCACAATCCAAAAATCTTTAAAGGCTGGATTGTTGGTTTGTTTATGGTAATAACGGTAATAAATCTGCTGCGCAATCACCGCTAAACGGAAGATGCCGAACACTTCATAAAAGGCCCAATTGTCGGTTTGGATGCCGGTTTTATCCAAATAATATTCCACTACTTCTTTGCGGGTGAACATGCCTTTTAAATTGGTTGGCTGGCGGCGCGTAGCTTTAAAGATGGCATTGTCAGAATCTTCCACCCAATAAGCCAAAGCAGAGCCTAAATCCATCAGCGGATCGCCCAAAGTTGCCATTTCCCAATCCAGTACGCCAATCACTTGCGTTGGATTGTCAGGATTTAAGATCACATTATCAAAACGCCAGTCGTTATGAATAACGCAGGTTTTGCTGTCTTCTGGAATATTGTCTTTTAACCAATTACGCACGTATTTAAATGACGGCACATTAATCGTTTTGGCTTTTTCGTAACGCGCATCCCAGCCTTCAACTTGACGGCGGCAGTAACCTTCACCTTTGCCAATTTTTTCTAGGCTGGTGCCTTGATACGGCACTTGATGCAGTTCAATCAGTTTATCAACCACGTTAATGCACAATTCGCGTACTTGGGCTTCATTGAAATTCAGCTCTCTAGGCAAATTTGCACGCGGAATAATGCCTTCCACACGCTTCATCACATAGAAATCACAGCCAATCACCGATTCATCCTGACACAGCGCCACCATTTCCGGCAGGACGGGATAAAACTCAGATAATGCTTTTTGCACGTTATATTCACGCGCCATGTCATGCGCAGATTTTGCTTTCGTGCCTTTAGGTGGACGGCGTAAAATCAGATCAGCATTGTCGTATTTTAAACGATACGTCCAGTTCGAAGCGCCGCCTGAATATTGCGTGACTTCCACAGGCCCTGAAATTTCTTCGCCCTGTTCAATCAGCCAATTTCCAACGGCACGTACATCTAATTCTTCGCCTTCGCGAACTGAACCACCTACATCAATCACTGACATGCTGTTCTTCCTAAAACCCTAATCTTGGTAAGTTGCTTTTACATATGCTGCAAAACTAAAAACTAAATTTTTTGATGCTAAGTGTTATGACCTTATTGCTGCATCATTTTTATAGCATGACTTGGGCTGGCAAGTCATGCTAGGTCTATCTTTGGCTTTATTTTTTTCGGCGTGAACTGTAACCGC
This sequence comes from Acinetobacter sp., assembly GCA_030152275.1. Lineage (GTDB taxonomy): Bacteria > Pseudomonadota > Gammaproteobacteria > Pseudomonadales > Moraxellaceae > Acinetobacter. Next base: position 20,519 of record JASLHF010000247.1, read on the forward strand.
GTTTTGCCAGTTCAAGCTTGGCAATCATGCCTTTATGCACTTCATCTGGCCCGTCTGCCAAACGCAGCGAACGCGCTTGAGCAAAGAAACCTGTCAGCGGCGTATCGCGTGACACACCGGCGCCGCCATGAATCTGCATCGCCATATCAACGACTTTTTCCAGCACGCTTGGCGCAACCACTTTAATGGCAGAAATTTCGGTCAAAGCGGCCATATTGCCCAAGGTATCCATCTTATAAGCAGCATACAGGGTCAATAAACGGGCCTGGTCAATTGCTACGCGTGCTTCAGCCACACGTTCCAAGTTACCGCCCAATTTCAAAATTTCTTTGCCAAATGCCGTCCGGCTCATACCGCGGTCAATCATCAACTCTAAAGATTTTTCCGCAGCGCCAATGCAGCGCATACAGTGATGAATACGGCCTGGGCCAAGGCGACCTTGCGCGATTTCAAAACCTTGACCTGCACCGCCAATAAAGTTCGCCACAGGGACACGTACATTGTTAAAGCTGATCTCACCATGTCCGTGCGGGGCATCATAATCCCCTAATACCGGCAGCATGCGTTCGATTTTAACCCCGGCAGTATCTACCGGAACCAAAACCATAGAATGCTGATGATGGCGGTCTTTGCTTTCATCTGGGGTATGCGCCATGAAAATAATGATTTTTGCGTTTGGATCGCCCAAACCTGATGACCACCATTTACGGCCGTTTAGGACAATTTCATCGCCCTCAACCACGGCGGTCGCTTCCATATTGGTTGCATCACTTGAAGCTACAGCAGGTTCTGTCATACAGAAAACCGAGCGGATTTTTCCATCCAGCAGCGGCATTAACCATTGCTGTTTTTGCTCTTCTGTACCATAACGCCAAATCACTTCCATATTGCCGCTGTCTGGCGCATTACAGTTAAATACGATAGGCGCCAATAAACTGCGGCCAGATAATTCTGCAATATGCGCATATTCCTGCACCGATAAACCTTGACCCAATTTGTCGCACGGCAAGAACATATTCCAAAGATTGGCTGCTTTTGCTTTTTCTTTAAGTACTTCAACTTGCGCTGGCCATTGCCACTTGGTCCAGTCACCGCCTTGGTTCAGCTCGTGTACTTCAGCCCAAAACTCTGGCTCGACCGGTTCAATTTCATCTTTGATGAATTTTTTAGTTCTTTCAATATAGTCTTGTGCGCGTGCTGATAACTCAAACATGGCCACATCCCTCTGAATATTATGTGATCTAGGCTTTACAACAACATAACCCGAAAAGTATTATGAACAAAATGATTTAATTCCATATTTAAAAATGAATATGATTCATAGAAACAGCGTTATTGATATGGGTATTTTTCACCGTATCGACATTAATTTATATCCGCTTTTTATAGCCGTCTATGAGCAAAAAAGCATTTCTAAGGCTGCGCAGATTTTATGCATTACCCAATCTGCTGCCAGTCATGCATTACAGCGTTTAAGACAGCATTTAAAGGACGATTTATTTGTACGTGCAGGCGCAAAAATGCTGCCGACACCGTTTGCCGAACAAATTTATCCAGTGATAAAAAATGCGTTAATTGCTATTCAAAGCATCTCCATGCAAAAGCAGCAGTTTGACCCGACCATGGTGCAGACTTTAAAAATTGCAGTGCATGATGAAATTGAACCGATTATTTTTCCACGGCTGGTCAGCCATTTTCAAAATAGCCAATTAGAGATTCAATTTTTAAGCCTAAAACTCGACCGTAAAACTATTGCGGCAGATTTGGCTGCCCAGCAAATTGATTTTGTGATTGATCTTGAACAAAATTTTGGCGAAAAAATTTCCTTTCAGCAATTGGTTGAAGATCATTTTGTTGTTTGCAGCCAGCATCAGCACATGAATGAGCAGATTTACTTCTCCTCCCCGCATATTGGCGTTTCATCACGCCGGACTGGAGTTTTGGTTGAAGACATTCACCTGAACCGCAAAAAACTTTCACGGCAAATCTTCTTGCGCTGTCAGCACTATTCGACTGCTTTGCAGATTTTGACCCAGCAGCCTGAATCTATTTTAACAATTCCCCAAAATATTCTGACGCATTTACAGGTTGCAGACTGTTTGAATATTTTTGAAGTGCCTGTTGAACTGCCGAAAATTAAAATGGGGATGTATTGGCATAATGATTTGGAAGAAAATCCACGTCATGCTTTTTTGCGAAGCGAAATTTCTAAAATTTTTGCTTAGGCTATTTCAAATGCTTTATTGTATTTATGCTTAGGCTATTTTGATACAGATTGGAAGTTTTGCTTAGGCTATTTATAGTCAGTAATGAATCATTCGGGGTCTAAAATACGCCGCAGCAGATCTGTGTTTTAATTGTCTAATTTTAGATCAAACATTGACTATATAAGGATTTCAGCGACCAATCGCTGTTTTATTCGACAGCTTAAAATGCAGCTTTCTCTTAAAATATCAGCACTTCATTTGCTTTAAATATGCCCTCGCATATTGCTCATTTATGCTGTCTAATCTTCCTTCAAGCTGGCTGCTTGCGCTAGGCGCAATCTGCTGTCTAATTGCGCTGTATCTTGGTTTTAAAGTCATCAGTTTTCTGAATGATTTTTTTCGGCCGTTTAAAAAAGGCAAATCCTATCTTTGCCGGGTGTCACATATTAGCGATGGTGATACCCTCACCTGTTACCGCATGAACTTGCGTCGTTCTGAAACTAAACTTCGTTTTGCTTATGTTGATGCGCCTGAGTCTTCACAAGCCTATGGCAAAGAATCGGCACGGCTGATTAAGTCGATGGTGTATAAAAAATTTGTCCGGGTACAAATTACCGATGTAGACCGTTATGGCCGCTGTGTTGGGGTAATTTACCGTTACCGTAAAAGCATGAATGAGGAAATGGTCAAACGCGGTGCCGCTTGGGTGTATGAAGAATATATTCGAGATAAAAACCATCTTAAACACATGATGGCGCTGCAAGATAAAGCGCGTAAACAGAAAAAAGGGTTATGGAAAGCCAATCGCCCGATGCGCCCCAAAGAGTATCGAAAACTGCATAAATAATATAAAAATCACATAAGAAGGTTGAGCCAAGCTCGACCTTCCCTATTCAATAAAATTTGACCAATTCTGGTTTTCGCTTAAAATACGCCTGCTAATGAAGCACTAAGAAACACATAAAAAATAAAATATTGGAAACAAAAATGACTGAACTCAGTACAAGTGAATTAAATCCATTTCCACCTTCAAATCAATACCAAGCAAATGTAAATAAGGCCGATCATCCTTTATCGCCAGATGGCCGTTTTGGCCGTCTGTCCTATTTAGCATGGTTATTTATCATTGGTATGATTTATAGCTGTGTCTTTGGCATTACCGTAGCACTAGGCTTTTTTGCTGTTTTTAACTCAGCAGAACGCAGTTTTAATGCGCTATTTAGCTCTGGTTTAGGCTTAACAGCCATCGGCTTAAGTGTTATTTCAATTATCGCCATGTTCGTTGCAATGATCTGTATTACAGTTCGCCGCTTGCACGATTTAAATAAAAGCGGCTGGCTATTTTTAGTTTTCCTGATTCCATTGGTTGGTACGGTATTTAGCATTTATGTTATGGCAGCTAAAGGAACAGATGGCGAAAATAAATTCGGTGTTAAACGTCCTACAGAACAAACTGAAAAAGTCATTGGGTCATTATATTTAGTGCTCATGATTGTGTATTTATTGGTGATGATTCCTGTGATGTTGAATATGCAAAGCCTGATCAACAAGTCGGCGCAAGTCCAACAGGAAGAACAAGCCATGATGTCTGAAGATGAGCCTGAAATGAGCGATGAAGAACTGACCGCTTATTTACAACAAGTTGCAGAAAATGGCGGTGAAGAATTGGCTTATGCTGATGGTGAAAGCGTTGAAATTGCTAAAGCCGATACGACCAGTGATGAAGATGCGATTGCGGCTGCCGAGGCTGCTGTTGAGTAAATTGTGTAAATAGTATTGCTATGCTGCAAAACGAACCTGCAAAGACTTAATATTTCGTCTTTCAAGTGAATAAAAAGCCAATATTCGTATTGGCTTTTTTTATGCATGACCACTTATCTCAGACATTCCATATTCACTTGAACATTAAAATGAAAAGGCGTACAGTTGCCTTAAATTTAGTTACCCTAGTTAACTATCATGAATTCTCTACTCGGATTTCGTTCTTCATTATTGCGCTGTGCACGTATGATGAGTGACGAAGTCAACACCATCCTCCTTCCACATCAACTGAATTATTCCCTATGGCAAGTCATGTTTGTGATACAAGAGAAAAATGGCTGTACTTCTATTGAAATGGCTGAACATCTAAATGTTTCCAAACCCGCCATTGCCAAACGCACACATGCGCTGATGCAAATGGATATTGTGGCTCAAGTTAAAACCGATGATAAACGACAGAAAAAATTGGTGTTGACCGCCAGCGGTAAAATGCTTTATCACCGGTGTGCTGCGCAAATTGACGAGTTTGAACAGCGTCTGCTGGCCCCGTATGCATCAGCCAAAATTCATGATGCTTTAGAACTGATCCATCAACTTATGCGAAGCTTAGAGTCGCAAAAAAACAGGTCATGAAAATGAATGCTCAAGCGCCCTTATGGACTAAAAATTTTATTTTGGTCAGCGCAATCAATTTCCAGCTGGTATTGATTTTTTACTTGCTGGTTGTGGTCATTGTTGGCTATGCCGTTGCAGAATTAGGTGCATCTACCGCAGAAGCCGGTTTGGTATCTGGCCTGTTTATTGTCGGGACTTTAGTTGGGCGTTTGCTGGTGGGCCAGTTTTTGGAACGCTTTGGCCGTAAAACAACTTTGATTGAGGGCCTAATTGGCTTTTTGCTGTTCTCATTTTTGTACTTTATTCATTTTGGCGTAGGCATGCTGCTGTTTGTGCGCTTTATGCATGGCTTTATGATGGGAGTTGCCTCATCTGTGCTGGGCACCATTATTGCGCAAATCCTGCCGCCCGCCAGGCGCGGTGAAGGCATCGGCTATTACAGCATGAGCAGCACTTTAGGTACGGCTATTGGCCCTTTCCTTGCAATTTGGATGATGCTGCATATTGGCTACCACGCGATTTTTATTGTCGCAAGCGCTATTGCTATCAGCTGTTTAGCCGTCGCACTCATGATCCAAGTGCCAAATTTACCGCAAACTGCTAATAGTATAGCTGGCGCTGCCACAGCCGCAAAACCCAGCCTGCTTTCACGGTTTGTTGAAGCCAAAGCGCTGCCAATTTCGTTCATTATGCTGCTGGCGTCTATCTGCTATTCAGGCGTGCTGTCATTTATTAACTTCTATGCCAAAGAGATTGATTTGGTGCAAACCGCTTCATTTTTCTTTTTAATGTATGCCATCGCAATTTTAATTTCACGCCCAATTACAGGCCCGCTTATGGACCGTAAAGGCCCGAATATCATAATGTACCCAGCCTTTATCATCATGGGCTTCTCATTAATTTTGCTCAGTTTTGCACATAGTTCATGGATGCTGCTGCTCTGTGCGGCTTTACTCGGCTTTGGCTACGGCAACATTCAGTCGGTCTGCCAAACCATTGCCGTGAAAAGTACATCTATTGAGCGGATGGGCTTTGCCACCACCACCTTCTTTATATTTTTAGATGCTGGCTTAGGTTTCGGCCCTTATTTTATTGGCAAATCTTTAGACTATATTGGCTATTCAGAACTGTATCTATACAGTGCCTTCGCCGCCTTTTCCTGCATTGCTGTTTATTTTCTGCTGCATGGCCGCCAAGCCTCAAAAAGCGCAGTGACACCCAAAGCCTAATGCTGTGAAACGCATGGTTTTCTTAATCATAGAATAAGACCATGCAAATAGAAACTTTAGCCTTATAGTGAATATTTAAAGCCTTTTTAAATGTTCACCTCACTATTCAATTCTAAGCATGACTATGGACACAGTGAATAAGTGCTTAAAAAAAGACTGCCTAGGCAGTCTTTTTTATTTATCTCAGCGTGACTGTTAGATAAAAGCAGCATCTGCCTAATTATTGAAATACACGGAAACGCACAGCATCATCCATATAGCCTTTATCTGGAGCTTCACCTTCCACAGAGCCAAATACAAGCTGCGCACGTAATTTCCAGTTCTCTGGAATATCCCATTCTTTATGCACTTGCACATCTACAATTGGATTGTAATGCTGTAAAGATGCCCCCAGACCTTCTGTGTGCAATGCAGTCCACACGGAAAATTGTGCTATAGCAGTAGAATGCTCAGCCCAAACTGGGAAGTTGTCGGCATACGATGGGAACTGTTCTTGCAGACCTTTGACTACGTTTTGGTCTTCAAAAAACAGTACAGTTCCTACACCTGCAGCAAAGCTTGCAATTTTAGCTTCAGTTTTTGCAGCGCTTTCAGCATCTTTTGCATAAGCTTTTAATTGGTCCGCTACGAAGCCCCAAAATTTTTCGCTTTCTCCATTGAACAGAATCACTGCACGTGAAGACTGTGAGTTAAAAGATGATGGACTTTGCTTAATTGCATTTTTAATCAAATCAGTTAAATACTCAGGTGTTTGCTGGGTATTTTTACCAATCGCATAAATTGTGCGGCGTTTTGAAATCAAGTCAATAAACTGATTTGACATAATGAGTTCCTTTGCATGTTCTTTAGCAGCCTTCCGGCTGTAACGTAGGCGAAAGAAATGCAAAATGCATATCTTTCAGGGAGATTTATCGATGATAAACGCCTAAAGATATGCAAATTTAATGTCATATTCCAGCAATTGCGGCTTATTTTTTAAGCATTTAATATATTTAATCTTCATAAAATATACTCAGGGTTTCACCGCAGCGCATAAAAAAATCCCTCATTTAAATAAGGGATTTTTACCAGATGCTTTTGAGTGCAATACTTAACTTAGAAAGATGCTTGCAAAACTTTAGCCGAAACTTTAGCTTTCCATAAATCACGTAAAGTCGGTAAGTAAAATTTCTCACCCAATTCCACTAATTCTGCATCAATAAGGCCATGCACTTCATGCAAAAATAGATAATCCAAATCAACGGCTGTCAGCGTGGGCTGTGACTTCGACAATTCTTTACGCTTTTGCTGTCCTTTCATCACCAGCTGATCGGCAAATTTACGGTCTTTATATTGAGCAATGGCATTTAAGCGAAGTTCGGTCAATCCCCAGCCGCTGAGCAGCAATTTAAAAACTTCTAAATCTTGAACTGTTGATTCCCAAGTCATCTCTTCCAAATTTTCATTTTCTGGAAGCACTGGCAGCATCAACTCCATGACACTTGGAAAAATCTTTTTAAAATTGAGAACAAATTTAACAGGATGCTCACCTGGATAGTCCTTAAATTGCACTTTCTTTTGAACATCAGTCAAATAAATATCGAACATTAAAAATAACCTTATCTAAAACACTGCTTTAATACTTCCGCGCAATGGAAATGCAAAATCAAAACAGAAAACGAAACGTATTTTAGCAACTACAGCACTTTATTCATACTATAGACTTCTGCTTCAGTTAGCAGGTAAAGCTTTTATTGGAATTACAGGCGCTTTATTCTAAACCTTTTTGCTTTCTTTACCCTAAATGCAATTGAATATTGGAATACAATAGCTATAGATTTCTTTATATTGCCTCAATTAGGCGAGACTTAGTTCTTATACACTGAAATAGCGTCTTACTTTTAAATAAGTATTTATTTACCTAGAGCTTATGTGACACAAAATATTTTTAGCATATTATTTCTTATTAAACGATGGGGAATCTTCATAGACGGGAAGATTGATAATCGAGCAAATTAAACACATATCACTTTGTATTTATTGAAAATATTATAATTTTTTCATCGTACTGCGAATTAGATCTCAGCGCAAAAACACATCACTTAAATGTTAATACACCAGTTGCTCAGCCTAGCCTTAAAATAATCAAGAGCATATTTTAGAAATCTTAAATTCATACCTTGCTAACACTATAACATCAGTATCCGGCCGAAATTATTTCAGCCGGATACGCTCAATTTACTTAGTATTCGGCGCGACCATTTGTTCAGGGCGTACCACTTCATCAAACTGCGCTTCGGTTACCAAGCCAAGCTCTACTGCAACCTGTTTCAATGTTTTACCTTCTTTATATGCAGTTTTTGCCACTTTGGCTGCATTTTCATAGCCAATCACTGGGTTTAGAGCGGTAACCAGCATGAGCGAGTCATGCAAGAAATGATCAATTTTCTCACGGTTCGGTTCAATGCCTGACGCGCAGTGATCATTAAAGCTGTTGCAGGCATCACCTAAAAGCTGAATCGACTGGAGCAAGTTAAAAGCAATGACCGGCATAAACACGTTCAGTTCAAAGTTACCCGATGCGACTGCAATGTTAATCGTTGTATCATTGCCCATTACCTGCGCAACCACCATTGTCATGGCTTCACTTTGCGTTGGATTGACTTTGCCGGGCATAATGCTGGAACCCGGTTCATTTTCCGGAATACGCAGCTCGCCAAAACCGCAGCGCGGCCCGCTCGCCAGCCAACGGATATCATTAGCAATTTTATTTAAACTTGCCGCCAATGTTTTCAAGGCGCCTGAAGCAAATACCGCAGCATCACGCCCTGCCAACGCTTCAAATTTATTAGGCGCAGTCACAAATGGCAGACCGGTCAGCTGCGCCAATTGTTCCGCTGCTTTTACTGCATAGTCTGGATGCGCATTTAAACCCGTACCGACAGCTGTACCGCCTAAAGGCAATTCATACAGCCCTGACAGTGCCTGCTGCAGTCGTTTTAAGCCATGATCCAGCTGTGAAACATAGCCGCTGAACTCTTGGCCTAAAGTGAGTGGCGTTGCATCCTGTAAGTGCGTCCGGCCAATTTTCACAATTGATGAAAATTCTTCTGATTTCGCCTTTAAAGTGTCACGCAAGCGGCTGACTGCTGGAATCAGCAATTCATTAATTTGCAGGCTGGCTGCCACATGGATCGCAGTTGGAAATGAGTCATTGGTCGACTGTGCACGGTTCACATGATCGTTTGGGTGCACCGGTTTTTGAGAACCTAAAGCATTGCCCAATTTTTGATTGGCAATATTGGCAATCACTTCATTGCAGTTCATGTTGCTTTGAGTGCCTGAGCCGGTCTGCCACACGACCAGCGGAAATTGTGAATCCCACTGCCCTGAAATGACTTCTTCAGCAGCTCCAACAATATATTCAGACAATTCTTGCGGGATCTGATGCAATTCGGCATTGGTCATGGCCGCAGCTTTTTTTACCAAACCCATCGCTCGAATCATGGGGCGTGGCAAGCGCTCGCCGCCAATTTTAAAATTTTGCAGACTGCGCTGTGTCTGCGCACCCCACATGGCTTCACTCGGAACTTCCACATCACCCATGGTGTCATGTTCGATACGTGTTTGCATGTTGAAACCTCATTTCCTTGATTAATCTAAGTCATATAGACGATTTAATAATTGGCTTTAGCTGCTTAAAGCATGGCTGGCTACGGCTGATACTATTTAGTGTATGTAAGATTCTCACACATGTAAATGATAATCATTTTTAATAGATTAAATAATTCCAATGCTGACGATTTAAAATATCACTGCTAAAAACATAAATAGCACGATCAGCTTTAGTGTGAAACTAATTTACGCTGATTCCTAGCGATCGCAGCAGCTTCACAACAAAGCGACACAGGCCCGTTATTTCCCTTATAAAATCGCATTGTTAAACTCTATTTAAGCGTGCTGCTAACATTCAATTGTCCATTTAATACAAGATTGACAATAATTGAACCCAAAAGGTTTCTGGGCATGGCACCTGATCTATTTTTAGTTTTTTTAAGCTTTAAAATCCTGACGATATATAGGAATTTTTAGTCATTACATGAGTGCAATATTCTATTTTACTAAGTCAAGCTTCCCAATATATCCATCACGGGCCAATCTATGCTTCTGGTCAATATAGAACCCGCGCAAATGGCAAATATAGATTTTACACATTTCTAAATAAAAAACCGCCATGCACAGGACCTGCTGCACATAACGGTTGAATCATTTACTACAAATAGTCCAAGCATCCACAAATAAGACATAACGCTTGAAAAATTAAGTGAAAATAGCGTTTATTTATATACTTTTGCTGGGCCTACAGTACTATTGAATCGTTACTTTGACCGGTTTAGCAAAGAGATTATAGCTGTACGTATTATCCATTTTATAATTATAGCCCGGTAAGACCACAGCGGTGCCAGCTTGACTAAACGTTATTGAGTTATCACTATTGACCACATATGCTGGTGAACCCGCGAGCACAGTATAACGGTTAGCCAGAGCGCTATAGTTAGCCCCAATACGCGGCGTTAAAGTCACGGGCAGCGTAAACGGCTGTCCTGCGGTGGCTTGTGCAGCCGAGGCAGACTGGATTTCGGTCACATAGGCTGATGCAAACTGCGAGTAATCTGTAGTGATGCCATAAGTGCCGGCAATATACAGCGCCTTAAAGCGGTTTTCATCATTCACAGTCCATGGCCAGACGGTAATCCCCCTGTGTTTAGCAGCTTCCAGAAATGCCGGTGTTACATTGCCATGTGCAGGATTGTAAGTAGATGAATTGTTTTGCACATCTTCTAATACTTTGCGCACATTGCGAAGCACATTGGCATAGGCCGGTACAGAGCTGGTTAGGTAGCCAGTGGATACCGTTGGCAACTGATCTTTCATGCGTGCAATTTGATTGCTGTCAAATGAAATGGTCACCACTTGATCTGCCGCGCCGTATTGATCAATTTCAGCTTTCAGCTGCGGTATAAGTTTTTCATTGGCGCTTTTCAGTTCAATAAAATGCATGACATTTTTATTGTTTTTAAATTCTGTAAAATATTCAGCCAACGTTGGAACTCGGTAGCCTTTATTCTTGGTCACCAGCTTCTGAACCTCAGCTAAAGTCATATCTTCAATATTGCCTTTACCTGTAGTAGTGCGGTCAACCGTACTGTCATGCATGATCACCAAATGATTGTCTTTGGTGATATAAATATCATTTTCAACTGCATCTGCACCTAGACTGACTGCTTTGCGTGCACCTTCCAGCGTATTTTCATCTTCAAGACTCGGTACGCCTCGATGTCCAACCACCAGCGGTTTGCGCAACAGTGTATTGGCAGGAAGTAAATTCAGCACGTCATTAAACATAGAAGCATTATTGGTAATAACACCGTTTACACCTGTTACTAAAGCGCCTGCAGCTTCCTCAGCAGAAGTGCCTGCTGATTCGCCCCAAACCGTAATCAGATATTTCTGCAGGCTGCTGACATCTTCACGATTCAATAAAGATGCAGGAACAATCACAATTTTAGCCATTGCATTATTCACTTGCTGGCTAACATTGAGAACGTCTGCAGAACTAAGTTTTTTACTGGCACGCAAATCTAGAACTGAACGAAGCATAGGTACTTCAGTACGCGCTTTACGCAGCAATTCTGCATTATCCGACATTACCGCAATATCGCTGACATCCGCAGTTTTGGCCAGTTCTTTGAGCGCTGTGATCGTGGCTTCATCTTTGATTTTTAAAACGGGAATAGTATTTCGTTTTGCATCTGCTAAATATTGAGCGAGCGCTACTGCATTCCCGGCTGTATCCAGCATGTTTAACTGCTCATCCAATGTATAGAAAACTTGGCTGCCCGCATTATTTTCCAGCGTAATTTTGCTGGTCATTTTTTGAATAATGGTTGGCGCCAAGGCAACTTGAGTATTTGGAGCCTGAACTGCCGTGCTTTGCGGCAAAGCTGGAAGCGCCGTCAGCTGTTCACTGACTTTGACATTTTTCACCTTCATGATCAGACCAGCTGCAGACAGTCCAATCCCCCCTTGAACACTGTCTGCTGGCAGTTCAACATCCTCTAACAGGACATCATTTAAATATTGCTGCACACGGTTGCCATAGACAATGATTGTGGCTTTATAAGTTTTGGATGAATCAATTTTTTCAGAGAATGGCGCTTTGTCCTCTACACTCCAAGAGTTATCGGTATTTTTTCGAGCAAATTCAGTGCCATTCGCGGCTGTAGCATCAGAACGGACAGCAAATTGATAGTATGGAAAATATGCCGGTGAAGAAGCCGCAGAGGCAGCGCGGTAGATGATGCTGCCCCAACGTGATGCATTGACCGGATTCTCATAGCTAAATTCGACTTCAATGCGATAATTGCTTTGCGTTTGCAAACTCTCCGGCAGCATTACAATCGTCGGTGTTGTACTGTTAGCACGCCCATCAATAATCAGCTGCTGATTCTCAATCGAAGCTTTTCCAGGGTTTGATGCAGATACTGCCCAACCGCTAGGCAAACTGCTAAGCTTAGCAAAATTTTCTTCCAGTAAAACTTTTGCGCCTGCTTCAGGCACTCCAGGATCAGGCTGTTCTGGGGCTGGATTTTCAATATTATTGTTATTTTGATCGTCCGATCCGCCACACGCTGTTAAAGTCAGTGCCAAAACAATTGAAGACACTAATGCTGTATATTTCATACGATTTCTCTAATAAAAAGTGTACTCAACTTAAAATGCAGACATGACAATCCCATTGAAGTTTGATGAAATTTTAAAGAATCTCGGTATGTATTACATTTTTTTAGGCTGTGAAAATTACATAATGATTTATATTAGAATTTCTGTTTAGGGTTCTAAGCTATTGCCCTCTTAGCAACATTTGATAGAAACGCCACTCATCTTCCAGCGTTTTTTCTAGGCTGTGTTCAGCTTTCCAGTGCAAGATTTTCTCTGCTTTTTCTGTATTTGCGCCGAGTTGGTCAAACTCATCATTTGGATAATAATTTGCATCAACTGTTTTAATTTCAGTTTGTGTTACTTCTGAAATTTTATCCAGTAACGCTGCAATTGAAATCATCTCGCCAGAAATATTAAATGCCTCGCAAACATGAGACTGCTGACTCAACCATTGCAGCGCCTGCACAACAGCATTGCAACAGTCCAGAACATGTAAAAAACTGCGCTCTGCTGTATGATCAGCCGTATTTGCCTGTTTACGAAGCTCAATAAAATCCCGCTGCATTGCGCCCACTTGCATGGCCAGCGGAACAATATTTTTGGGCAATGGGCTGATAAACTCTCCCAGCACACCATGTTCAAAAGCGCCTGCTATATTACTTAGACGCAAGATTGCAATTTTCCATTCATTATCTGTACGGGCAGTGTCACGGATAATTTCTTCCACCATCTGCTGCGACTTTACATAAGGATTGGGATAAGCATAATTAAACGCTGTGTCTTCGGTTAAATGATCTGATGACTTCCCATACACAGCCAAACTGGATAAATGCACCAATGTGCGCACGCCCGTCCGCTGCATAGCACGCATGAGGCTCATGATGCAGCTGACATTATCATTATAATATTCAAGCGGTTTAAGCACGGATTCTTCTAAGGATTTAAAGCCTGCGGCATGTATTACGGCAGTCACAGAATATTGTTCAAATACTTTATTTAATGCAGGCGTATTACGTATATCTATTTTAACAAACGGCACATACATGCCGGAAATATATTCTAAGCGCTCTAAAATTTGTAAATTTGAATTGGACAAATTATCCACAATAATGACTTCTTGCCTTTGCGCCAAAAGGCTCAAAGCAATGTGCGAGCCTATAAAGCCTAATCCACCAGTCACTAAAATCATTGTTTAGATACTCCTCATATTAATCAGTACCTTATGTTTTATTGGTGTAATAATTGTGTCTTCTCTAACTTCTTCCAGTTGTATCAAAACCTAAAAACCGGCTAAAAAGCTCTCTTGAGCCGGCCAATCTGCAAGAGCATCATTAAGGTATTTTATAAGCTTCACTCATTGCATGTGTTGCAGTTATGAGTATCAACTGTATTTTATTTACGACAAAAAACTGGATTTCGCCATAAAAGAACTGGCTATTCACACTGCAAAATTTTTTGGATGAATTTCTAAGCTGCCTGTATGGCAGTGAAC
>JASLHF010000026.1 GCA_030152275.1 Acinetobacter sp.
CGGCGTCAACCCTTGAGCTATTTACTGACGCAGCAGCTGAATATGCACCAGAACATCAAACAGATTTGCAAACCGACCTGCTGGAAACCGCACCCGCAGAGATAAACTGCCCTACGCAAATCCAGCTCGGGCCATATACTGCTGCCGCCGAGGTAATACCTTTTGCTTCAAGCCATGAATATGCGATAGCACAGCTGCAGCTGCCAGACGGTCACGTTTTTGGGCAGGCAGCTTTACTGCTGTATTGTGCGGAACTGGATACATGGCAAAACCGTCCAGTGTATTTAGCGGAACTGCAGGATATGCAAGGCGCTTTTTCCCAACATGCATTGCTGTTCGGCGCACTCAGCGCAACCGATGCCCAGCGCAGTTTCAGCCTATACAGCCAGCATCAGCAACAGACTGTAGCTGCAGTTAAAGAAATCAGCTGGCTGGCGCTATTTGGTGCAGTAAGTAAAAAGGATAGCCTATTTCGCTGCAGCGCATTTCTGAGCAATCCTATTTGGCAGCAAAGCAATTATTTACCGTTTATTCCGGCAGATTCAATTCATACGCAAAAGTTTATTCAATTTGATGAAACACAAGCTGACCACTACACACCGGTGCTTCTGCTGGAAGAGCGCAAAAAATACCGTATCGTGCACGGCAGTCAGCGCATGGCGCTCTCTGATAATGAAATCGCTTATCCTTATCTGATGCTGCACAGGCAAGACGGCATTAACTGGCAAATGATTCAATCCATTATTGCTGAATTGCCAAAGCCTATCGAAGTACATTTACTGCACCGCGCGATACTTCAACAAACTTTCAATGAAACAAATGCTTAAGTCAAATTAAAGATTAGTAGTAATATTGCAGCTGATTCTTGATTTTCTCATTGTAATTTATCAACACTACAGTTAAGCAGAGGATAAATAAGAGTTTTCAAAATATGCCAAAAACTAAAATCAGCTGTGCCCATTTAATTTTTATTTCCGCAGCATGGACTACCGGCAGCTGCAGCGCTGCTGAAGCGGATACTGGGGCATCTTTTCCCTTAGAAACTTCAGATCATCCTTATTTCCATACAGACAGCAGCCCTTCGGCTGATCAGGGGTTGCTTTTTCAAATTCCAAGATTTGTTGATGCCTTGCCGACATTTTTACCTGAACAGTCAGATGAAAATAATGTCCCGCTAACTGCCGACACAGAAAACAACACATGGACGGACCGGCAGCAAAAAAGCATCCGCAACTGGGCAGACCGTACGGCGCTGCAAATTGACAGCTGGTTTGGCGAACCAGACCCTCAAAAGCCCGCTTATGCAACCTTGCGTGTAATTGTCGACAATCGCTGGAATAAGCATGACGGCTATGATGTTAATCCCCGTATCCGCGGCAAACTCAAGCTGCCAACGCTGGAGCGCAAGCTCAGCCTTGTATTTGGTGATGACAGTTTGGATAACGAGCTGACCAATAATGTTGCCATTACCAATGAAAATCCGGCCGGAAAAACCGATAAAACGGTAGACCGCCAGCGCGCCAGAGAAGATAACAGCTCTTTGGCGCTGCGCTGGTCAGAATTGTCCAAACAGTTGCCCTTTGAAACCGATCTGGACCTAGGTGTGCGTTCCGGCGATGATATTTATGTGCGTTTAAAGGCCAAACGCGATTGGACACTGCAAAATGATTTTAAATTTCATGCAGAACAAATTTACCGTTACGGCATCGACAGCGAAAATTACCTGCGGACAAATCTGGAATTGGCCCATGCGCGCCCCAATTCCCCGATCCTTTTTGACCAACTCAACTTGACTTATGCTGACACGCAAGATGATGATTTAACTTGGGATAATTTCCTATTTCGTCAGCATCAGTTTTTCCATAACAATACGTTCAGCTATGGCATTTACTCCGGCGGTTTCATGAACAATAAGGACTTGCGCTTGAACAGCTATGGCCCGTTTATTTCTTGGCGCCAGCCTTTCCTGCGTGAATGGTTCTTTATTCAAGGTGATTTAAACTATCTGAATGACCACCGCGCTGACCGCAGCCACTTTGTCGGCGCCTTGGTGCGTTTAGAAGCCCTCTTCTAAACTCAGCTGTGCATAAAAAAGCCTCCTGACGGAGGCTTTTTATTGAATGCTTATTTCAGCAGCAGGCTGTTAATCCGTTTCAAATAAGAAGCCGGATCTTCTGGCAAACCGCCCTCAGCAATCAATGCCTGATCAAAAATCACATTGGCCAAATCTTCAAACTGAGCTGAATTCTCCAGTTTTTGCACCAGTGGATGTTCAGGGTTAATTTCTAAAATAGGCTTGCTTTCCGGCACGGCTTGACCTGCCTGCTTGAGCATACGGATCAGCTGCGGCGACAGTTCACCGTCACCCGTAACCAAACACGCAGGAGAGTCAACTAAACGGGTAGTAACACGCACCTCTTTGGTTTTATCCTTCAATGCGCCGCTGAGTTTTTCCACCACCGGCTTAAACTGTTCAGCTGCTGCTTCCAGCGCTTTCTTTTCCTCAGCATCTTGCAGATCACCTAAGTCCACAGCGCCTTTAGCCACGTTCTGCATTGGCACGCCGTCAAATTCCTGAACGAATTCCATCGCCCATTCATCCACCCGCTCTGACATCAGCAATACTTCAATGCCTTTCTTCTTAAACAGTTCCAGCTGCGGCGAATTTTTGGCTGCCGTCAGGCTGTCCGCTGTCACATAATAAATCGCTTTCTGACCTTCTTGCATACGCGCTTTATAGTCAGCCAGCGATACTGATACTTCATCCTGAGTCGAGCTGGCAAAACGCAGCAGTTTCAAAATGCGTTCACGGTTGCCAAAATCTTCACCCAGCCCTTCTTTTAAGACTGAACCAAACTCACTGTAGAAAGTTTTAAATTTTTCCTGATCTTTTTCATCTTCAGATTTTGCCAGACCGTCCAGCACTGTCAGCACACGGCGGGTATTTCCTTCACGGATGGTTTTCACATCACGGCTTTCCTGCAGCAGCTCACGGCTGACATTCAGCGGCAAATCCGCGCTGTCGACAACGCCTTGCACAAAGCGCAAATAATTTGGAATCAAATTATCCGCATCATCCATAATAAATACACGCTTCACATAAAGCTTAATGCCAGCCTTAGCCTCGCGGGTAAAAATATTGTTCGGCGCTTTGCTTGGGATATACAGCAGCTGCGTATATTCTGTGCTGCCTTCTACACGGTTATGTGCCCATGCTAATGGCGCGTCGAAGTCATGGCTGATATTTTTATAAAACTCAATGTACTGTTCATCAGTAATTTCATTTTTATTGCGGGTCCACAGCGCGCTCGCAGAATTAATCGCTTCCCATTCATCAGTTTTTACATACTGGCCGCCTTGCGGCGCTTCGCCTTCGGCAGCTTCTTCTTCCTGCCAGACTTCTTTTTGCATTTCGATCGGCAGACTGATATGGTCTGAATACCGGTTAATAATTTGCTTAACCTTATAAGACTCTAAATAATCCAGCGCATCATCGCGCAAGTGCAGAATAATCTCTGTGCCGCGGGACGCTTTATCAATCTGTTCAACTTCAAAATCGCCAGTGCCGGTACTCACCCAGCGAACACCTTCAGAAGCCGGCGCACCTGCACGGCGTGATTCCACAGTGATGGTATCCGCTACAATAAAGCCAGAATAAAAGCCAACACCAAACTGGCCAATGAGCTGCGCATCAGACTGCTGATCGCCGGTCAGTTTCGACATGAAATCTTTGGTGCCTGATTTCGCGATTGTACCTAAATTATCGATCGCCTCTTGCTGGCTTAAGCCAATGCCGTTGTCAGAGATCGTGATGGTTTTTCCCGCTTTATTTAAGCTTACGCGGACATGTAAATCCGGATCATTTTCATAATATTCAGGATGATTAATGCCTTCAAAGCGCAGTTTGTCGCAGGCATCTGACGCGTTAGAAATCAGCTCGCGCAGAAAAATTTCAGGATTAGAATACAAAGAGTGGGTGACTAAATGAAGCAATTGAGCCACTTCCGCCTGGAAGCTATGTTTTTGTACGCTTTGTTCGCTCATCGGTTACTCCTTAATTTATAAACAGCGTTTTAATTAACTGCTTATATGAATGGAGCAACTTTTATAATTTTCAATCCTGAAACGGCTATTTTTTCAACGCTAAAACGGCCCTTGACTATAAACACGCTCCATATGCGCATCCAATTTTTGCTGACGCTTCCTGTAGGATTGACTTAAGCAGCTGACATTGTCCTGACAGGCATTGCGGTTACGCAGCCATTTGACCTGTTCATCTTGAATCACACCGCGGTTGCCCATCGGCACCAGCCGTTTAATAATGCTGTAGGTGGTCGCCATTTTAACATCCGCATCATTCAGTGCACGGTGATTGCATACAGCATGTTCCGTGCGCGTCGCAGCTTTGCCGCAGTCAAAGCTGGCGGCCTCAGCATACTGTCCTGCCCAGCATAGCGCGCTAAGCAGTATCCAAGATTGCATTTTGTTCACATTGCACCTCAGCTTACTTTTGACTTATAAAATTACTCTACCTCTGCACACACTTATCCATAGCGTAAAACTGCACTCTTTTTGTAATCATGCGCAGCGCAAAAAAACCCGCCAGGCGGCGGGTTTTTTTAAAGCTTCAGCTGCATATTAGAATTTGTAGCTGTAGCCAATAGTATAAATAATCGGGTCAATGTCTAAATCGAATTTAGTCACACGGCTGCCGTCAGCAGCTTTCAAATCAACTTCAGGGCTTAATTGCGCATAACGCACATCTGCAAACACACCCCAATTTTTCGCATCTGCCGGCTTGAAGTTAAAGCCGATTTGGCCGGCAAAGCCGTAATCTTCTTTAACATTGGCTTTCATGCCCGCTAAATCGCCAGAGGTTTCTTCATCCCAAGGAATGAATACTGTAGCGCCAACACCGATATACGGGGTAAAGCCTGTATTATTTTTGAAGTTGTATTTCGCTGTGATTGTTGGCGGTAAATGTTTCAATTTAACGCCGCCGGTCACTGCGCCAGTAACATTAACATCATGGCTGATTGGCGTTGCCAGCAGCAGTTCAGCAGAGAAATTATCATTAAAGAAATATTCTACAGATGGTGTAAATGCCAGCTCATGATCCGCTTCAGCTTTTGCTGTACCGTTTAAAATGCTGGTGTCTTGAGTTGGCGCAACTGCAGAACCGCCGACTTTAACCTGCCATTGACCTGCCATCGCAGAAGCAGACATCCCCATTAATGCAATAAGAGCAACTTGTTTCAACATTTTCAAACAACCTCTGGAAGAATTAATACTAAAAAATACAAACATTAATTAATATTAAACATGAGTTTAATTAATATGCAATAACATTATTAAACATAATTTTTAAATATTTTACAAATTATTGTTTTTAATAGATATTTATTTTAAACCTAGCGAAATGCTAGGTTTTTATTTTAAGAAAAATATATTATAAATCCAACTAAAATTTAACCAAATATACCAACTTTTTTGATCAGAATTAATAATCCAATGGCATTATATTTCAAGTATATTAATCTTAATAAATAAAAAAGGACGGTATAAATACCGTCCTTTTAAATTTCTTCGCCATACGGCATAGACGCTTAGAGCACCATCGCTGCAATCCAGCCAAAAATCATCAGCGGAATATTAAAATGGATAAATGTTGGGATCACACTGTCTTTCATATGATCATGCTGACCATCCATATTTAGACCTGATGTGGGCCCTAAGGTCGAATCAGATGCAGGCGAACCGGCATCGCCAAGCGCTGCAGCAGTACCAATAAGCGCAATGGTTGCCATTGGACTAAAACCAAATTGCATGCACAGCGGTACATAAATAATCGCAAGAATAGGTACTGTAGAGAATGAAGAGCCAATCCCCAAAGTAATTAATAAACCAATCAGCAGCATCCAAAAAGCCGCCAAGCCTTGGCTATTGCCAATCCACTGTACCGATGCTTCAACGAGTGCGGGCACCTGATGCGTCGCATCAATGACAGAAGCGAAGCCTTGGGCTGAAATCATGATAAAGCCGACCAGCGCCATCATACGCATGCCGCTGATAATGACATCATCCGCCTCTTTCCATTTGAAAATTCCAGCAAAACTCAAGATGGCAACACCCACCAAACCGGCTAAGATCATAGAATCTGAATAAAGCTGTGTCATCAGAGTCGCTACTACCGCAACGGCCGCCATCAGAATCGTAAATTTTGCGACCTGAGGCTTGCCGTTCTCATCACTTTGCACATTGCCGCCAATGGTATGCGCTGCCCCGGAAACCGCTGCATCTGCATATTCACGCGGTTTGCGGTAGGAAAAAAATACCGCAATCAGGAGCCCCACAAACATGCCGGAGACTGGAATCGCCATCGCTTTGGGAATTTGATCATAGCTGATCTGCAAACCATACGGTTTACCAAAAGTATTGATATTCTGACCTAAAATATCATTAAGGAAGATCGCGCCAAAACCAAACGGCACCAGCATATAGGTGCCAACCAAACCAAAAGTCAGTACGCAGACAATTAAGCGCCGGTCCAGTTTCAAATGGTTAAACACGCTAAGCAGCGGCGGAATCAGGACCGGAATAAATGCAATATGTACAGGAATCACGTTTTGCGAACAGATAGCAGCAATGGCAATAGTCGCAAAAATTAAATATTTCACCTTATTTTGCGCTTTGCTGTCACTGCTGCCTTTAAGCTTCACAATCATATTGTAAGCAAGCAAATCCGGCAGGCCCGAACGCGCTAATGCCAGTGCAAATGCGCCCAGCACCCCATAGGCCAGCGCAATTTGAGCGCCATTGCCTAAGCCATTGTTAAATGCTTCTACTGTACCGTGAATTCCCAGTCCAGCAAGTAAACCGCCTGTAACAGCGCCAATAATCAACGCAAATACTACAGGCACACGAGCCAGCGCCAGTCCGAACATGACTGCAATGGCGGCAAGAATAGCAAACATAAGAAAAAAGGGAGTCTAAAAAAAGAAGCTATTTTATCAGAATTCGATGCTTATTTAGCCCCTCTTGTCTGCTCAAATTCAATTTTCAATCTGCGGTTCAGCCTGCTGGCTTGCGCCGTTCATCTGCGCAAAGGCTGAAATGAGATTAGCAATTTTTTCTGGCTGGCTTAAAATCGCCCAATGATTCGCCTCCACCTCATTTACGGATAGCTCCTGTACCCATTTTGGCAGTTCTTCAATCAATTCTGGGCTGACAAAGTTATCGTATTTTAACACCACCGCCTGAACCGGACAGACCGCATGGCGTTGGCGCGGATGAAGCAGACACGGTATAAAGTTGGCGCGATAAAGCCCTACACCGTACTTTCCATCTTTCACAATATTCTGATTTAACGGCAAATCCTGACGGCGTTCCAGCTTAGTCACAACCTTTGACCAGCGCTGCGGACTGAAAAAACTCCACGCAGCAGGCGCCAGCAGAGGCAATTGAAACACGGCAATATACCAAGACTTACTTAACTGTTTAAAAAACTGAGGCTTCCGGTGTTTAAATTTGTCACGCATCCAAAACGCCGCATGATCCAAACATGGGCCGGAAATCGTAGTAAAAGATAAAATACGGCCACGGAATGTTTCATCTGTCACTGACTCCCATGACTGAATCGAACCCCAATCATGAGCCGCCAAATGAAAAGGCCGATTTCCCAATACCGCCTGCACAATGCTGTCCAAATCGCGCGACAGCTGCTGCAAACTATAGGCTTTCACTGATTTGGGCACGCTGGACTGGCCTGCACCGCGCACATCATAACTAATAATATAAAAATCCGGCAGCAGCCGTTCAATGACAGGCTCCCAGACTTCCTGATTGTCAGGATAGCCATGCACCAGCACCAACGCTGGCTTAGCTGGATCTCCCCAGCTTTTGACTAAAAGCCGCTGCTGGTCTGTAGTGCTGACATGCTGTGTAGACGGTGCTTCCATGATACTGTCCTTTTTAGTTGCGTATTTTCATTGGCGCTTTACAGCTGGCAAAAATCAATCTGATCAATGCTTTCGCCTAAATTATGATCTAGTATGAAGCACTGCGAACAAAATGAATTGACCAATATAAACCTAATCAGAAAAATAATGACAATCCTGATTGTCTCTAATTTTTTACTCAACCATTACGCTCTATATAAAGGTGCAGGCATTGAAATTGAGCAGATTGATGTGGAAACTTGCTGCATCTGGGTCAAAATGACGCTTACCCGTATGTAAAAATCAAAACATTGAGTGTCGGCGTGCATTTCGGCGGCAGCCTGTACGCCATGGCTGACCCATTTTATATGCTGATCTTAATCCATCACTTAAGCTCTAAATATATTGTCTGGGACACATCTGCATCTATTTAGTTTCTCAGCCCAGCACGGGGTGCAGTCTATGCCGATATTAAACTGAATTTTTAAGAAATCGCTCAGACCCGCAGTCTTGCGGAAAATTATGCACTGGAAATATGTGAATATTCATTAAATATTTATAATGAGGCCGCAACGCGAATTCTGCCGTACAGAAGATCCTATATATTCGGCGCAAACAGCTGAAAGCACGCACAATAAAAAACGCCTGATTATTCAGGCGTTCTGTTTAAAGCATAAAGACAGATATTTATCGTTTTTGCTCAATCGCGGCACCTGCGCCGCCGCCAATTGCGCCACCGATTGCAGCACCGGTATTGCCGCCAAATACACTTTTGCCAACGGCAGAGCCAATCGCGCCGCCAACACCGCTATAGGTTGCATTGCGGTTCGAACCGTTTTGGGTTTTACTGCCCACTGCAGCCCCTGCACCACCGCCAATCGCTGCGCCAGCACCGCCACCGATACTGTTGCCAACGCCGCCGCCCAATGCGCCGCCCAGCGCCGCGGCGCCGATACGCTGATCATTAGCAGACATGCTTTCACAGCCTGTCAATACAAATACTGACAGCGCCATCGCGCCTGCTGTGCATAATAACTTTTTCATTTTCTTTCCCCTTCACATTGAAAGCTGGCTTTCCTTTATCTTATGAAACTCTCAGCGCAGCAGTGTTAAGACTTTGCTTATGTTTGCAGTAATTTGTAAAAAAGCCCTGACATATGCAGGGCATTGTGAAGACAAACTACCTTGACAGGCATAAATGGAATGAACGGCCGATATTATTCGTACAGCGAATTCATTCGAATAAGTGCCAAATCAGCGATTTATTCAGTTTCTTCAAGCACAGCAATATCACGGCTGACGGCGCCATTTTCAGTCACTACAGCATGAGAAACTTTAGCCTTTCCGTCTGGCGCTGAAATTTGATTCAATTCTAAACCGCGTTTAACCGGCGCTTGACCTTTTTTAAACTGAACACCTTCTGCATCAATATGTTTGCTTTGAGAAATGACTTCTCCGTCCTGCTTCACTGTTTTATTCAGTTCAATTTTAGATGTTGGGACAATTACACTGCCCTGCTTCACGACTGGAATAGACAGCTGTTTTTCTGAAAATTGATCCTGATTATCCTGAAGTTCAATTTCACGCGCCACAATATCCTTGCCCTTATTGGTCACTTCAAAAACTGTCGCTTCAACTTTGCGCACTGGCTCTTGGCCCGGGGCACGGCGGATAACTTCAGTTTTCAACACAGGCACTACAGCTTTATCTTGAACCACAATTGTATTTGGCATAGGCGCTGCAAATACTGCTGAAGACACCGCTAACGCCGAAAAAGCGAAAATATGCTGTAATTTTTTCATCCTAAACCCCTGTATTTATATATAGAAAATTATAAAAGTGCGTATTCAATATAGGCAAAATTTCTTGAACAATAAAGTATTAATTATGATTAATATCTAAATATCAGGCAAAAAAAGCCGCCCGAAGGCGGCTTTTTTCTCAATTTAATCGCTGATTAAAGGCCATTAAATTCGTCATTGAATGCTTGGCTCAACGCTTGATCTACGTCAGAGAAGTCATTATGAAGCTCAAGCTCTGCAGCTTCTGCTTCTTGACGGCGGCGTTCTAAGTGATACGCCAAACCTGTACCTGCTGGGATCAAACGGCCTACAACAACGTTCTCTTTCAAACCGCGCAAATCATCCTCTTTACCTGTCACAGCAGCTTCAGTCAACACGCGAGTTGTTTCCTGGAACGATGCAGCAGAGATGAATGAGTCAGTTGAAAGCGATGCTTTCGTAATACCCATCAATTGACGTTCAAATTTCGCAGGGAACTTGTTTTGCGCAAGAACAGCTTGGTTCTCTTGCATTACGCGGATGTAATCCACTTGTTCGCCTTTGATGAAGCTAGTGTCGCCGCCATCAGTGATGTCAACTTTACGCAGCATTTGACGCACAATAACTTCGATGTGCTTATCGTTGATTTTTACACCTTGCAGACGGTATACGTCTTGAACTTCGTTCACGATGTAATTGGTTAATGCAACTTCACCTTTCAAACGCAAGATATCATGCGGATTTTGCGGGCCGTCAGAAATGGTTTCACCGCGGTTCACATGCTCGCCTTCAAACACGTTGATTTGACGCCATTTTGGAATCAATTCTTCGTAAATTTCAGCGCCGTCATCCGGAGTAATCACTAAACGGTTTTTGCCTTTAGTTTCTTTACCGAAGCTTACGATACCTGAAATTTCAGCAAGAATTGCATGCTCTTTCGGTTTACGCGCTTCGAACAAGTCAGCTACACGCGGCAGACCACCGGTAATATCACGGGTACGTGAAGATTCTTGCGGTACACGGCCAATAACGTCACCAACACCGATTGTTTCGCCGTCACGGACAGAAAGAATCGTGTTTTGCGGCAAGAAGTAGAACTGTTCACCGCCATCAACGGTATCCAATACGACAGCTGGACGCATATCTTTACCTGACGCAGGACGTGAAGTCACTGGCAAGATTTCGATTGTCGACATACCTGTTGCATCATCAGTTTTAGATGTCACGGTCACGCCGTCAGCAATCTGGCTGAAACGCACTTTACCGGCAACTTCTGTAACCAATGGATGTGTATGCGGATCCCAAGTTGCAACAATACCGCCGCCTTCTACAGGTTGACCATCTTTGATTAAGATCGATGCACCGTATGGAAGTTTATAACGTTCACGTTCACGACCGATATCATCCGCAATACCAATTTCACCTGAACGTGAAACAGATACCAAGTGACCCTTCGCATGTTGAACAGTTTTAACGTTATGGAAACGAACTGTACCTTTGTTACGAACTTGAACGCTGTTGGCAGCAGAAGTTCGGCTTGCAGCACCACCCACGTGGAACGTACGCATGGTTAACTGTGTACCAGGCTCACCAATTGATTGAGCAGCCATTACACCGACAGATTCACCCGGGTTCACCAAGTGACCGCGCGCTAGGTCTCGGCCATAACATTTCGCACAAACACCGAAAGTTGATGCACAGTTTACAACTGAACGTACTTTCACTTCATCGACACCTTGCTCTTCTAAGTAGTTCGCAAGTTTTTCGTCAATAAGCGTGTTACGCGGCAGGATAACATCATCCGAACCAGGTTTTTTCGCATCTTCAGCCAATACACGGCCCAGCACTCGAGTACCTAAGTTCTCAATTACATCACCGCCTTGAATGAATGGCGTCATTACCAAGCCGTCTAAAGTACCGCAATCCGGCTCAGTAATGACTAAGTCTTGCGCTACGTCTACCAAACGGCGAGTCAAGTAACCAGAGTTCGCAGTTTTCAGTGCTGTATCGGCCAAACCTTTACGCGCACCGTGTGTTGAAATGAAGTACTGAAGTACTGTCAAACCTTCACGGAAGTTTGCTTTAATTGGTGTTTCAATGATCGAACCATCCGGTTTCGCCATCAAACCACGCATACCCGCTAACTGACGAATCTGAGCAGCCGAACCACGGGCACCTGAGTCAGACATCATATAGATTGAGTTGAATGATTTTTGCTTCTCATCTTCACCCTGTTTGTTTTTCACAGTGGTATAAGACAAGTTGTCCATCATTGCTTTCGCTACTTGGTCGTTTGTACGCGCCCAAATATCGACAACTTTGTTATAACGTTCGCCGGCAGTTACGAAACCTTGCTCAAACTGCTGTTCGATTTCACGAACTTCAACTTCAGCTTTTTCGATAATCGTTTGCTTAGACGGCGGAATCAGCATGTCTTCCATACCCACAGACACGCCTGAACGAGTCGCTTGACGGAAGCCCAAGTACATCAATTGGTCAGCGAAGATAACGGTATCTTTCAGACCCAATTTACGGTAGCAAGAGTTGATGATTTTAGAGATGTTCTTTTTCGTCATCTCAACGTTAATTTGCTGGAAGTCCATGCCTTCAGGAACAACTTCCCAAAGTAAGCAGCGGCCAGGTGTCGTATCAACAACAATGGTTTGATGCTCGCGCTCACCATTTTCATTGATTACAGTTTGATGCACACGCGCTTTAACACGGGCATGCAAGTCAACTTGACCTGTTGCCAATGCGCGGTTTACTTCATCAGTATCCGCAAACACCATGCCTTCGCCTTTGGCATTGATCGCATCACGCGTGATGTAATACAAGCCCAAGACAACGTCCTGAGAAGGTACGATAATCGGCTCACCGTTCGCAGGTGACAAGATGTTGTTTGTAGACATCATTAACGCACGAGCTTCTAATTGAGCTTCAAGTGTTAATGGTACGTGTACCGCCATTTGGTCACCATCGAAGTCGGCGTTAAACGCAGCACATACGAGCGGGTGAAGACGGATCGCTTTACCTTCAATCAGAGTCGGTTCAAATGCTTGAAGACCCAAACGGTGAAGTGTCGGCGCACGGTTCAGCATGATTGGATGCTGACGGATGACGTGAGCAAGAACGTCCCAAACTTCTGGAGTTTCACGTTCAACCATTTTCTTCGCAGCTTTAATGGTTGTCGCTTGGCCAGATGCTTGCAGTTTAGCGAAAATGAATGGCTTGAATAATTCAAGCGCCATTTTTTTCGGCAGACCGCATTGGTGCAAACGAAGTGATGGACCTACTGTAATTACCGAACGGCCTGAATAGTCAACACGCTTACCAAGTAAGTTTTGACGGAAACGGCCTTGCTTACCTTTGATCATGTCTGCCAAAGATTTAAGAGGACGTTTGTTCGAGCCCGTAATTGCACGGCCGCGGCGGCCGTTATCCAGCAATGCATCTACAGATTCTTGCAGCATACGTTTTTCGTTACGTACGATGATATCTGGCGCTGCAAGGTCAAGAAGACGCTTCAAACGGTTGTTACGGTTAATTACACGACGGTAAAGATCGTTCAAGTCAGAAGTCGCGAAACGGCCGCCTTCAAGCGGTACAAGCGGACGAAGATCTGGCGGAAGTACTGGCAGTACATTCATCACCATCCATTCTGGCTTGTTGTTTGACTCTTTGAACGCTTCCATCAATTTCAGACGTTTAGACGCTTTTTTAAGCTTGGTTTCTGAAGTTGTGTTTGGAATTTCTTCACGCAGGCGAGAAATTTCAGCTTCAAGATCGATGTCTTTCAACAAATCTTGAACAGCTTCTGCACCCATTTTCGCTGTGAATTCATCACCGTGCTCTTCTAACGCATTGAAGTATTCTTCATCGTTAAGAAGCTGGTATTTCTCAAACGGAGTCATACCTGGGTCAGTGACAACATAAGATTCGAAATACAATACGCGTTCGATATCACGCAGGGTCATGTCTAATAATAGACCGATACGGCTCGGAAGTGATTTTAAGAACCAGATGTGTGCAACTGGAGAAGCAAGCTCGATGTGACCCATACGTTCACGGCGAACTTTCGCAGTTGTTACTTCAACGCCACATTTTTCACAAATGACGCCTTTGTATTTCATACGCTTGTATTTACCGCACAAGCATTCGTAATCTTTTACTGGACCAAAAATTTTGGCACAGAACAAACCGTCACGCTCTGGCTTGAACGTACGGTAGTTGATTGTCTCAGGCTTTTTCACTTCGCCGTGAGACCATGACTTAATCATTTCTGGTGACGCAAGACCAATACGGATGCGGTCAAACTCTACAGGAGCGTGGCCGTCTGAATCCGTCTTTTTGCGCATGATATCGAGCAAGTCTTTCAATTTTTTTCTCCGTGTGCTGTCAAGATTTTCACTTCACAGCTGGGTCACAAATATTGTTTTTTAACTGAGTAATCCCCCCTCAATCCCGCCTTTCTAAGCGGGAAACTCCCCTTAAATTAAGAGGAGCAAATCCCCCCCTTTAAAAAGGGGGTTGGGGGGATTGAATGGTTACTTAGTCACCATTTTTCAGTTCAATGTTGATACCTAAAGAACGGATCTCTTTGGTCAATACGTTGAACGATTCAGGCATGCCCGGATCCATATAATGGTTGCCATCTACAATGTTCTTGTAGATGCGGGTACGGCCTTCAACGTCATCCGACTTCACAGTCAGCATTTCTTGGAGCGTATACGCTGCGCCATATGCTTCAAGTGCCCAGACTTCCATCTCACCGAAACGCTGGCCACCGAATTGAGCTTTACCGCCCAATGGCTGCTGTGTAACAAGAGAGTAAGAACCCGTAGAACGCGCATGCATTTTGTCGTCTACCAAGTGGTTCAGTTTCAGCATGTACATGTAGCCGACAGTTACAGGACGGTCGAAACGCTCACCAGTACGGCCATCATACAATACAGTTTGACCTGTACGTGAGATGCCGCCAAGTTCTAGCAATTCTTTGATTTGTGATTCTTCAGCACCGTCAAATACTGGAGTTGCTAAAGGAACACCTTTACGCAAGTTGCCAGACAATGCCAAGATTTCATCGTCAGTCAAGCTGTCAAGATCTTCTTGCTCGCCGCCAACTTTGTTGTAAATCTTGTCTAAGAAGTCACGCAGTTCAAGCACAGTGCGCTGTTCCTGAAGCATCTTGTCGAGCTTATCGCCAAGACCTTTCGCCGCCATACCCAAGTGAGTTTCAAGAATCTGACCCACGTTCATACGTGACGGTACGCCCAGCGGGTTAAGCACCACATCTACTGGAACACCGTTGGCATCATGCGGCATGTCTTCTACCGGCAAGATGTTGGATACAACACCTTTGTTACCGTGACGGCCGGCCATTTTATCACCCGGCTGGATGCGGCGTTTAACTGCCAGATAAACCTTAACAACTTTCAATACGCCAGTGGTCAGTTCATCACCTGTAGAAAGTTTGCGTTTTTTCTCTGCAAATTTCTCATCAATTTCAAGACCTTTCTCTTTCAAGAAAGCTTGAATTTGAGTCAGGCGTTCAGCAATTGCTTCATCGCTCGGCTGAATATCCAGCAGATCAACGAGTTCTAGGCCAGCCAGCAATTCCTCTGTCAGCTTATCGCCGCGTTTGGTTGTGCCGCCGCCATTTGATTCTTGACCTTTGAGCAAGCGCACAATACGTTCACGCGCCGCTTCTTCAAAGATTTTGTATTCTTCTTTCAAGTCTTTACGGTATGCATCTAATTGCGCTTTTTCAATTGCTTGAGCACGTTCGTCTTTTTCAAGACCGTCACGTGTAAACACTTGTACGTCAATGACTGTACCTTTAACACCTGAAGATACACGTAAAGATGAGTCTTTTACGTCAGCTGCTTTTTCGCCAAAAATTGCGCGAAGAAGTTTTTCTTCTGGAGTTAATTGAGTTTCACCTTTAGGCGTTACTTTACCTACAAGAATGTCACCCGCTGTAACTTCAGCACCGATATAAACAATACCTGACTCATCCAGCTTAGACAGCGCAGCTTCACCCACATTCGGGATATCCGCTGTGATTTCTTCAGCACCCAGTTTCGTATCACGCGCAACACATGATAATTCTTGGATGTGAATAGACGTTAAGCGGTCTTCTTGAAGCACGCGCTCAGAAAGCAAGATTGAGTCTTCGTAGTTGTAGCCGTTCCATGTCATGAACGCTACACGCATGTTTTGACCCAGCGCCAGCTCACCGCCATCAGTCGATGGACCATCAGCCAATACGTCACCGCGGCCGACTTTATCACCCAGTTTTACCAGAACTTTCTGGTTGATACAGGTGTTTTGGTTCGAACGGGTGTATTTGATCAGGTTGTAGATATCTACACCTGCTTCACCAGCCACCATTTCATCTTCGTTAACACGAATCACGACACGGGAAGCATCGACAAATTCGATACGTCCACCGCGTTTTGCGATTACGCATACGCCAGAGTCATGCGCTACATTTGCTTCCATGCCTGTACCTACAAGCGGCTTGTCAGCAATTAATGTAGGCACAGCCTGACGCTGCATGTTAGAACCCATCAATGCACGGTTGGCGTCATCGTGTTCAAGGAACGGAATCAGTGATGCAGCAACCGATACAACCTGCTGTGCAGATACGTCCATATGCGTCACTTTTTCAGGAGGCATACGTACGAATTCACCTTGATGACGTACAGAAACGAATTCTTCTTGCAAGTTGCCATCTTTATCAACACCAGAGTCGGCCTGTGCAATCACAGTGCCTACTTCTTCAATCGCTGATAAATACTCGACATCATCCGTTACGCGGCCTTCAACTACTTTACGGTATGGAGTTTCCAAGAAGCCGAAGTTATTGCATTTTGCATAAACAGAAAGCGAGTTGATCAAACCAATGTTTGGACCTTCAGGCGTTTCAATTGGGCATACACGGCCATAGTGAGTTTGATGTACGTCACGCACTTCGAAGCCCGCACGTTCACGTGTCAAACCACCCGGACCAAGCGCCGATACACGGCGTTTGTGTGTAATTTCAGACAATGGGTTGTTTTGGTCCATGAACTGAGACAATTGACTTGAACCAAAGAATTCTTTGATTGCAGCAGCCACTGGCTTCGCATTGATTAAATCTTGCGGAGACAGGTTGTCAGTTTCTGCTTGAGATAGACGCTCTTTAACAGCACGTTCTACACGAACAAGACCTACACGGAATTGGTTTTCTGTCATTTCACCAACAGAACGAACACGACGGTTACCCAAGTGGTCGATATCGTCGACTTCACCTTTACCGTTACGGATTTCAACCAATGTTTTTAATACATCAGTGATGTCTTCGTTTGAAAGAATGCCTTCAACTTCACGAGACTTCTGATCTGTACCCACTTCGTAAGGACGGCCCAAACGGCGGTTGAACTTCATACGGCCCACTGGGGACAAGTCATAACGTTCAGAAGAGAAGAACAAGTTGTTGAATAAGTTTTCAGCAGCTTCTTTTGTTGGCGGCTCACCCGGACGCATTACTTTGTAGATTTCTACCAGCGCTTCTTCACGACCTGTTGTCGTATCGGCACGTAAAGAGTCCGCAATAAACGAACCACGGTCGATGTCATTGGTGAACAATACGTTGAACTGTTTTACGCCGCCTTCAGCCAATTTCACCATAATTTCATGGCTCAATACAGTATTGGCTGCAATCACGTCACCATTATGCAGCGAAACATCTTCTGCAATAATGCGTTCATATAGGTATTCATCAGGCACTGACAGCTTTTCAAGGCCGGCAGCTTCCATTTGACGCACATGGCGCGCATTAATACGCTTACCTTGTTCTACAATTACTTTGCCGTCTTGGTCTGCAATATCAAACTGCGCCATTTCACCGCGAAGGCGTTCAGGCACCAAGTCAATTTGATAACTGCCCATATCCAGATATACAGGCACTTTCTCATAGAATAAATCAAGAATTTGAGAGTTAGTGTAGCCCAGTGCACGCAGTACAACTGTCGCCAGCAATTTACGGCGGCGGTCAATACGAACGTAAACTAGATCTTTGGCATCAAATTCAAAGTCAAGCCACGAACCGCGGTAAGGAATAATACGCGCAGAATAAAGCACTTTACCGCTTGAGTGCGTTTTGCCTTTATCGTGGTCAAAGAACACACCTGGTGAACGGTGCAATTGCGATACAATTACACGCTCGGTACCATTAATCACAAAGGTACCGTTATCTGTCATGAGCGGCATTTCGCCCATGTAGACTTCCTGCTCACGCACGTCTTTGATAGATTTAGTTTCGCGGTCTTTTAAGATCAGGCGAATTTTTACACGCATTGGCGCCGCATAAGTTGAGCCGCGAAGAATACATTCACGAACATCAAACTCAGGTTTACCAAGACTATACTCAACAAATTCTAAAGCAGCATTGCCAGAATAACTTTCAATAGGAAAAACTGAACGAAATGCGGCTTGGAGACCGATATCTTCGCGGTTTTTTGGAGTTTTGCCGTCTTGCAAGAAAGTTCTGTACGAGTCCACTTGAATCGCGAGCAAGTACGGAACGTCCATTACCTTGGGCAATTTACCAAAATTCTTACGGATCCGTTTCTTTTCGGTATATGAGTATGCCATCTGGAGTCCTCGGAAAGTAAACTAAGTCCGCCTGCAGAACGGACTTAGAAGAAATTACGCAGGTCGATATGACCACCACTTTTATACAAATGCTGCAAATTTCAGTGGTACAAAACGCTTAACAATATTTTTAAAATGGAAAAATATTGGTAAGCGTTTGATTGTGTTTATTTATTTTTAAAATCAATGCTTTTTACAGCAAACATTCTAAAATCGAGCCGATTATTGTAACGCAAAAAGGCTGATGACCCAAGAGCCATCAGCCATTTTCTGGAGCCGATTTTTTAACAATCGGCTCCCCTTAAGATTACTTAAGTGTAACTGTAGCACCAGCTTCTTCAAGTTTCTTCTTAAGTTCTTCGCCTTCTTCTTTAGAAACGCCTTCTTTAAGAACTGCAGGTGCGCCTTCAACCATGTCTTTAGCTTCTTTAAGACCAAGGCCAGTAGCTTCACGAACTGCTTTAATAACAGCAACTTTGTTCGCACCGAAAGAAGTCAACTCAACGTTGAATTCTGATTGTTCTTCAGCAGCAGCAGCGCCTGCGCCTGGAGCAGCAGCAACAGCTACAGCAGCAGCAGATACATTGAATTTTTCTTCAAATGCAGAAATAAGTTCAACAAGTTCAAGAACTGTTTTTTCAGCAACTGCGTTTAGGATTTCTTCGTTAGTTAAAGCCATGAGAATAACTCCAAATGGAAATTGAATGGTGTGTAAAAATTTTTAAGCTTATGCAGCTTCTGACTCGTTTTTCTCTTTGAGTGCTGTAATAAGGCGACCCAATTTCGAAATAGGAGCTTGAAGAACATTGGCAAGCATAGTAAGTGCTTTTTCTTGGTTTGGAAGATTTGCGATAACGCTAACTTCAGCACCTTTATAAAGTTTGCCGTCAAATGCAGCAGCTTTAAGTTCAAATGCTTTGTTCGTTTTAGCAAATTCTTCAAACAAGCGAGCAGATGCGCCCATGTCGTCTTCAGAAGTAGAGAAAGCTAAGATT
>JASLHF010000040.1 GCA_030152275.1 Acinetobacter sp.
GCTTACCATCTACTTTTGTGCCATTTTTCTTTATACTGTCACTTAGGCAGGCTGGACACTTGATTTCTAGAGTTATTCGCATTTCTCTATTTTATCAAAATCCAACCTGCTTTTTTTCAGCATACTTTTTGAAACACCACCGAAAAATGCTTTTAAGTTATTGAAATGAGATCATTTATATCAAATGGCGATGAATACGATTTCTGAAATTTTCAATTGAGGGTCTTATTCTCAAACGCTTCTTACTACTGTGTTTTAAGAATTGCAAATAGGTTGCTTCGAATTTCTGAAAAAAGTCATCAATGATGCAAAAGAAATATGTAGAATCGAACATGGTGGCTGAAGGCGTAGGTGGTGTAGCAACTTCCTAATAGTTTTCAGCCACCTTTTTTTCAAGTTAATTTCTTATCCACGATTAAGGTTAATTAAGTAGCTTAACTTTTTATAAATTGACTCGGATTTTTTTGTGTAACTCGCTGAAACGCACGTGTAAATGCAGCAACTGATTGGTAGCCAACTTTTTCAGAACACACTGCAATAGGTATCCCTTGAGCCAAATATTGTTGTGCCAACTGAACACGATAATATAAAACAAATTGTGTTGCTGAAAATCCTGCAAGATTAGAGAAGTACTGTGAGAAGTTAGCGCGTGATATGTTGCACACTGCTGCCATGGATTGTAGAGTCCAATCTTTTTCAGGTTTAGCGACAATTTCTAAAATCAGAGGATAGAGCATCGGATCATTAAATAATGTCCAAAGAGGGAAATTTTTATGATTTTCTTGACTAAAATTATGACGAATCAGGTAGTAAAATAAAATACTGGTAAGACGCTCAATTAAACTTACTGAAGCTTCGTGGTCTAATTTTGCTTCATGACGAATTAATTCAAATATATTTAAACATTCAGTTAAAGCTTGATCATTTTGTCTTAAAACTAAATAGGGTGGCAATGCCCCAATAAACAACTCAGATAATTTGGAGCGAAATCTAAAATAGCCACAGGCTAAATGTGTAGAACACGATAATATATTTGAATCGTCACTGTTGACTAAATTGCGTTGTAACTGGTTTAAAGATGGTGCAACCCGTTGAGTCGTATCCGTAATAATAAAAGGGATATCTTTTAAAAGAAATATAGCATCACCTTGATAAAGATGAATAAAATTCTGTTCTTCTAGAAGATGAAAATGACAGTCTTGCTGAATAACTAAATGGAAACTCGCTTGCCCTTGCCCTTGAATAGATGTCGACCATTGTTGATGATAACGGCTTAAATGCTGAAGAGATGTCTCTATTTCTAAGCGGTCAATTAACCAACTTAGCATTTTTTGAGAATTGTTAAGCATAAAAACTTCCAATAGTTTAGACGATAAAGCATTTTAAAATACTAATAAGTATTGAGAGAATACTATAAATTTTCAACACTAGGTACTCTTAACGGAGTACATACCATGACGACATATTTCAAACCTTTAACAAGTGAACAAGCACCTGACGAAGCAAAACAACGCCTTATTAATGCTGAAAAAGCCAATGGTTTTAGTTCAAATCTTTTAGGCGTTTTAGCATATGCCCCAACAGCGTTAGAAATGTACCAAACCGTTTCTGAAATCAATAGCCGTAGCAGCTTAAATATACAAGAACGTGAAGTCGTGCAATTGGTTGCAGCAACAGATAATGGCTGTACATTCTGTGTTGCAGGTCATACAGCATTGGCAAAAAATAAAGCTAAACTTGCACCTGAAATTGTCCAAGCTTTACGTGATCAGGCAGAGTTACCTGATGCTCGTTTAAATGCCTTATCTACTTTTGCACGCCAAGCACTATTAACCAAAGGTGCTGTGGATGAACAAACAACTAAAGCATTCTTTGATGCCGGCTTTACTGAACAAAATGCCCTAGATGTCTTATTGGGATTAAGCCTTGCGACTTTGTGTAACTATGCAAATAGTTTGGCGCGTACCGAACTAAATAGTCAACTTGCTACACATCAATGGGAACCCAAAAATGCTTAATGCCGCTTTAGCTGTTTGGTTAGAACAGCATGCAGAGGCTTTAAATGCAGGTGAAGCAGACGTCAGTCTTGCTTTACTGCAACAATTGGGGCAAGCCGATGTATTTAGACAAGGTGTACCTGCACAATTTGGTGGTCTAGGCACTACCTTACAAGATGCAATTGAAACCATTGCAGAAGTTGCAGAATATTCCGTCACAGCCGCATTTGTCAGCTGGAGTCAGCGTACTTATATAGAATATTTACTCACTGCAAAAGCTACTGTTCTAGATGAGTTTCGTTTTGATGAACTGCTTGCTGGCGAATATGCAGGTGCGACAGGTTTATCCAATGCGATGAAATTCCTCTCAGGCTTAGAGCCTCTAAAAATTCAGGCTGAAGCAGTAGAGGGCGGTTGGAAACTGAATGGTAAATTGCCATGGGTTACCAATTTTCATCCTGACGGATTTACTGTCGCTGTTGCTGCTGATAGCGATCAAGGTCCTTTATTATTCTTAGTTCCATCTAACCGCACTGGCTTTGATCGTCTACCAAATCTGGAATTGATTGGATTGAAAGGCAGTTCTACCGCTGCCGCTATTCTGACAGATGTTTTGGTTTCACCAACAGAATTGTTAAGTGATAAAGCCACCCAATATCTTCCTGCCATTCGCCCAGCATTTTTAGGTTTACAGTGTGCTTTATCTATTGGCTTGATTAAACGCAGTGTGCAACAAGTGATTGCCAAGAAACACTCAAGTTTAGTGAATGATCAAGTTGCTTATATTCAGCAACAGTTAGAAGAAAACCTGGCAGAGCTCTTTTCTGGACTGGAATCAGGACAATTCGTTACTCAAGCTCGAAGCCTATTTGAGATCCGAATTGCGCTCAGTGAACTGACTCAACATGCGATTCAGCTTGAATTATGCAGTACAGGTGGCAAGTGTTATTTGACACCTTATGAAGATGGCTTTACTAGACGCCTAAAAGAATCAGCCTTTATTCCAATTGTGACACCAAGTGTCTTGCAATTAAAAACTGAACTGTTACGTTTAAGTGCCTAAGACATGAAGAATAGACAAGCGTTACTCACTGCAAAGCAGCTTACCATCAGTCATGCAGGTAAAACCCAAGCCGTGATTGATGGTGTGGATTTTGACATCCAACAAGGTGAAATCATTACTATTTTGGGACCAAGTGGTGTAGGTAAATCGACATTGTTGTCGACACTTTCAGGTTTACATACTCCTGAAAAAGGACAAGTCGAGTTATTAGGAAAACCTATTGTTCAGAAAAAGTCTGAAATGGCATTTATGTTTCAATCTGCAGTGTTATTGCCTTGGCTAGACATTTCAGAAAATGTTGCATTTGGACAAAACTTTAAAAATCAGCCGAAACAAAATGAGGTAGAAATCCAAACGCGGGTGAGTAATGCCTTGAAACGGGTGAAGCTAGAGCATATTCCTCATGCAAAACCCAACACTTTATCAGGTGGTATGGCGCAGCGTGTGGCATTAGCGCGTGCTTTAGCAAAATCTCCACGGCTTTTGCTACTCGATGAGCCCTTTAGCGCATTAGATGAATTGAATCGTGCCCAACTACAAAGACTATTAGTCGATTTGGTGCAAAGCCAAGAAATTGGTGCTGCAGTGATGATCACACACGATATTGATGAAGCCTTACTTATTTCAGACCGTATTTTCTTTTTATCTGGCCAGCCCGCAAACATCAGTCAAATATGGTCATTAACGCAAAATCATCCACGTGATATTTGGGAACATGAATTTTCAATGATTCGCAATGATATTTTGAAATTGCTACATCAGCATCAAACTAAAATGCTAGAAAAGATTTAAGGAAACAGACATGTGCGATGACGATATTAATCACTCTCGTCGAAATTTTCTTAAATTGATGGGCCTCTTTGCTGGAACTGCCACCTTGCCAATGCAAGTAAGCCTGGCACAAACCCAGCCTGAAAATACAAAAACCAAACGAGTCAGAATTGGTTATATTCCAATTACAGATGCAACACCATTATTGGTGGCCTATCAAAATAAGTTATTTGAAAAACAGGGCTTACAAGTCGACCCGCCAATTTTATTTAGGAGTTGGGCACAACTGGTGGAAGCTTTTCTATCTGGTAGTGTAAATGTCATTCACCTATTATCACCAATGGCAGTATGGACACGTTTCGGTAGTCATTTCCCTGCAAAAATTGTGGCATGGAACCATGTCGGTGGTTCCGCGCTGACAGTGGCCAGACATATCAATAGCCTAAAGGATCTTGGAGGTAAGCAAGTTGCGATTCCTTTTTGGTATTCAGTACACAATGTCGTATTACAGGAAATGCTACGTAATGCAGGCTTGACGGTCATCACCAAACCAAAGGGAAAATTGGCAGCGAATGAAGTCGGGATAATCGTATTACCACCCTCAGATATGCCTCCAGCACTACTCAGTAAGCATATCTCTGGATACCTTGTTGCTGAACCATTTAATGCAATTGCAGAGCATCTGAAAATTGGAAAAATATTGCGATTCACAGGCGATGTTTGGAAAAAACACGCCTGTTGCGTAGTGTACATGCATGAGAAAGATTTACAGCAACATCCCGAATGGTCACAAAAAGTGGTGAATGCTATTGTGGAAGCCCAGCTTTGGTGTCGTAACCATCGTGGTGAAGTTGCGAAATTAATTTCACGTGAGCATAAACCACGACTAACACCCCATATTCATGCTGTGATATCTGAGGTGGTTAACCCTAATCCATTGCGGCAGAAGTTTTATTTAAGTACAGGTGCAATTAAACATCCAGCATGGCAAGACCATCGTATCGATTTTCAACCTTATCCTTTTGAAAGTTATACAGTTGAACTGATTAAACGAATGCGTCATACCCAAGTTGAAGGTAATCCTGCATTTTTAAAACAACTGAATCCAACTTTAGCGGCACGCCAATTGGTCGATGATCGTTTTGTTAAGAGAGCCATTCAAAAACTTGGTGGTATGAAAGCATTTGGTCTCACTGAGTCCTTTACCCGTCAGGAGATTTTTCAATTATGAATAATATCATGATGCCAAATTGGAAATATCATAGTTATGGATTGTTTGGGCTCATAGGTTTTTTCTGCCTCTGGCTTGTTGCTGGAGCATTTATTCCTGAAGGATTTTTTCAGCAATTTACTTTAAATGCGACTTTGACGAAGTTTTTAACGTTAATTCAGGATAGTGAAACCTATATCCATATATGGATGAGTATCAAGCGTGTATTAGTGGGGTTAGGTTTTGCCTTACTGATTGGGATTCCTGTGGGACTGCTGATAGGGCAAAATCAAAAAGCAGATGCCTTAACCTCACAAATTTTCCAGTTTTTACGCATGATTTCCCCATTGTCATGGATGCCAATTGCAGTAATGATTTTAGGGGTTGGTGATAAACCAATTTACTTCTTACTCGCGTTTGCCGCAGTCTGGCCTATTATTCTTAATACAGCGACTGGCGTAAAAAAAGTTGATCCTCAATTGTTAAAGCTTGCCCACAGTTTAGATGCAACTCCACGTGAAATCTTGCAAAAAATTATTTGGCCAAGTGTATTTGGGCAAGTATTAGTAGGATTGCGTTTGGCGATTGGGATTGTCTGGATCGTATTGGTGCCAAGTGAAATGTTGGGTGTGAGTTCCGGGCTTGGGTATTTTATTTTAGATGCACGGGATCGTCTGGATTACACTGAATTACTTTCGATTATTTTAATTATCGGTTTTATAGGTTTTGTCCTGGACCGTTTAGTCGTTAGCTTACAAAAGCGCATCGCGATTTAAGCAGATATAAAAAAGCCCGATTGATTCGGGCTTTTTTATATCTCAATCAATCACTTGATACAGCTGAATGTTCTGTTTGATGTGGAAGAAATTTCCCTGCCAATAGACCCAATTCAAACAGCCCCCACATCGGTACGGCAAGTAATAACATGCTAAGTAAATCTGGGGGAGTAATAAACATCGATACAAAAAAGCAGCCAACAATAATAAATTTTCTCTTATGCATGAGTTGTTCCAAAGTTACCAATTTTGAAAGTAATAACACGATAATAAGCACAGGAATTTCAAAACATAGGCCAAAAGTAAAAAACAGCTTTAAACAAAAACTGAGATAGCTGCTGATGTCTGTCATGGGTAAGACGGCATCAGGAGCTATATGCATAAAAAAGTACAGTACAGAAGGCAATACAATATAACGGGAAAAACTGATGCCAAGATAAAATAAAACTAAGCTTGAGCTAGACAGCGCAATGGTCAATTTCTTTTCCTGCAGATACAGTGCCGGCGCAATAAAACGCCATATATGCCAAAGCAAAAATGGTAAACAGATTAAAAAAGCAATAAATAGGGTTAGTTTAAAGGGTGCAGTAAATGTCGCAGTAATATCGGTTGCAATCATTTGACTGTTCTCAGGTAAGGCTTGTAAGAGCGGTTGTGCAAATACTTGATATAGCGTTTGAGCAAAAGGCAATAAACATAAAAAGACAACGGCCAGCATCAAGATGATCTGAACCAGGCATTTTCTCAGTATTGCTAAGTGACCCAGTAAATGTACAACAGTTGATGATTGGTCTTGAGATTTCATGAATGCATATGTCTACTTAAATATGAGAGAGTAATGATGTGCTCATTTAAAGTCGTGTAACTCAACGGATATAGACCAAGATGTTCTGCTTGTTCCATGGGAGCAATTGCTTCGATCTTTCCTAGACTGCTGTAGGGCAATCCAATATAAATAGGCTCATCAGAATGTAGCTCAGCATAGATTTTCTGACTGAGCACTTTTTCCAAATCTCTTACTTTGTTGATTTCGGATTCAAGCGTTTGTTGTAGCTCATTGAGCTTGAGTTCACGTTCTACGTCGGTTTGAAAATTTTGTAGCAGGTGCTTGATCTTTTGATACAGCTGATACACAGTTTTTAATAGCTCTAATAGTTTTTCAGGGCCTAAGAATATCAATGCGAAACTAATAAAAAAGATAAGCTCAAACAAGCCAACATTTAGCATAGGAGAGAAAGGTGGTCAGTAAATTAAGATTGATGATTCTTATTTTTTGGCTGTGATGAATCGGCAGTTTCATCTTTTGAAGAATCGTCTTGAATAGAGGTTTTAAAATCCTTAAAAACACCACCCAAATCTTTACCTAAATTTTTTAATTTTGATGTGCCAAATAATAAAATCAGAACTAATGCAAATAAGGCAAGGTGTCCAAGCGATAAACCTAACATGAAGCATCTCTAGATCGTTATATGAGTAGACTATTTTAAACGATGCACATTTTTTTCTTAATCACATTAAATGATTAGCTATTTACTTCTAATTCAATAATATTTTAGAAATGAGATCCTTTTACTCTATGGATTCAGCATATCATCATTGAAAAATAAGGTGATTGTAATGCTATATTCATTTAAATATTTTTTATGAACTCCTCGGTAAACGTGAAAAATATTAATAACAAATTCTTATACATACTGGTTTGATCCCAATATTTGCCTCTAGTCATAATCATACTGATCGATAGCGTTACTTTTGGTCGGTATCATGACTTGACTATTTAACTTATTGGGGGGCATAGACCCCAATCCTTGGAGTTTTGGGTGATGCCCCCGGAGGAGCTTCTTTCAGTTTACATCAAGAATCCTTGAGAAACCGAAAGATGGCTGTGGTAAGTTTTTGCTTTAAAAGTTAAGCTATTTTTGATGTAATTTGTGTTTTATTCTCTTGGGTCTTATAACGGAAGCTGGCTCCTCTATGATTTTTAGGCAACAGCGGTCCTTGTCCAAAAAGTTTTTCGCGTAAAGTTCCTGTTGCATATTCAGTCTGATAAACACCGCGACGTTGAAGTTCAGGAACTACATACTCAACAACATCTTCAAATGTTTTATGTGCCAAAATATAAGCGAGATTAAAACCATCAATATCTGTATC
Organism: Acinetobacter sp.; assembly: GCA_030152275.1. Classification (GTDB taxonomy): domain Bacteria; phylum Pseudomonadota; class Gammaproteobacteria; order Pseudomonadales; family Moraxellaceae; genus Acinetobacter. Next base: position 7,969 of record JASLHF010000040.1, read on the forward strand.
TTCTACCCACTCTTGCAGACGGTCAGCAATAGTTGTAGGCGAGCCTACTAATACAGGTCCGTTACCTCCAACACTGATAAATTTAGCAATTTCTTCAATTGTCCAAACACGTTCTGGATCTGCTTTAACATACGAATCGAGCATAGATTGAATTGCATTAGTATGAATATATTCTACTTGGTCTTGAGCATTAAATTGTGAAAAATCCACACCAGACCAACCAGAAGCTAAGGTTAATCCACCATGATAGCTTCCATATTTTTGATATTCTTTGAATTTAGTTTGCGCTTTTTCATCTGTTTCATCTACAACTATAGACAGCATAGTGTAAATTAAAATGGAATGTGGATCTTTACCCTCTTCTACAAGTTTAGTGCGAATTCCTTGAACTAGTTTTTTTACGGCTGCTTTTGTTGGCGCAGAAATAAATACACATTCTGCATTTTGACTGGCAAAAGATTGCCCACGACTAGATGCCCCAGCTTGATACAGTACAGGCGTACGCTGTGGAGAAGGCTCGCAAATATGAATACCAGGAACTGTAAAATATTCACCTTCATGATTAATAGGATGAACTTTGGTGTGGTCAGCGAAAATTCCTTTTTCTTTATCGCGAAGGACTGCATCTTGTTCCCAAGAACCTTCCCAAAGCTTGTAGAGTACTTCTAAGTACTCATCGGCAATATCGTAACGGTTATCATGACTGACCTGATTTTTTAAGCCTAAATTTTTAGAGCCACTTTCTAAATATGAGGTCACGATGTTCCATCCCGCACGACCTTTTGTTAAATGGTCTAATGTACTCATGCGACGTGCAAATGGGTAGGGATGCTCAAATGAAATAGAGGTTGTGACACCAAAGCCCAAGTGCTTGGTTACAGCGGCCATGGCAGGAACAATCTGTAAAGGGTCATTCACTGGTACTTGAACTGCACCAGTCAGTGCATGTTCAGCAGACTGGTTATATACATCGTAAATACCAAGTACATCTGCAAGAAAAATACCGTCAAATTTACCGCGTTCTAAGATTTGAGCTAAGTCAGTCCAATATTCTAAGTCTTTGTATTCGGTAGATCGGTCTAGTGGATGACGCCACAATCCCGGTGATTGATGGGCGATACAATTCATTTCAAAGGCATTAAATCTAATTTGCTTAGTCATATTGGTCTGTAATAATTTCAAAAATTTAATTAATTTTAATAAAAAAATATTGAAACTTTTAATAATAAAAATTTCAATATTTATCATAATCATTGTTTATGAAAATAACATATTTAATTATTAGAAATAGTAGCCTAGAGAAAGGAATAACATATTATTCCAGTTATCATCTTTGCTTGTGGCATAACCATCACTAGAACCAAATGCTGTGTCATTTTTTGCATTAATATATTCCAAATAGAATTGAAGATTATCTTTGTATTTGGTATATACACCGTTGATTAGGCGTTCTGAGTCTGAATAATTATTATTTTCTTTAAAATATCTAGAGTAATTTGAATATAATATTGGACTGCTAAAGTTTTTATAATTTAAAGGCAATGCGTAGTTTATTTCAGTAGATAAAAAGTTGGCCTTATTTGCAACGTTATAATATCCATCAAAGGAACCAAAAGTTGAATACTCAGGATGATCTATATCTTTATTTTTAATATTTTGTCCACCATATATAATATTAAAACCTAATGGTCCAGCTTGTGTTTTTTGGAATAAGGTCCAAACATTTCGATCACCTGTAGCATTGGTTTTTAAGTTGTCAATTTGACTGTGTAAATATGATGCACCAACTTTTGTTTTAATTTTAGTATCTGAAATATTGTAATTAAAATCTTTATCTAGTTTAATTGTAAACTGATTTTTTTCTTCTGTTTGTGTGCCGTCTGCAAAATCAGGTTCTGCGGTTAAGTTACTAGAATAGTGCGATGATTTTTTACTTTTACCTGTATAGCTTCCTGCATCACTAAAGAAATAACCTGCTGTTAAATTGAATGATTTTGGTGTGTATTGATAAGTTAAGCCGATATTATTTAATTCCTCTAAACCTAAATTATAAAGTTGGGTTAAATTGTAAGTCGTACTGTAATATCGGTCTAACCCAATTGGTACAGGTTGTAGGCCAGCAGTTACTTTATGTTCAGGTGTGAACTGGTAGGCTAGCCAAGCATTTGCAGGAAAATGTATGCCACCTAATTTATCATGTGCTTCATATACACGATAATCTAAATGACCACTTAGGGCATTATTCTGATAATTTAACCATAAAACTGCATCGCTAAAATCAATTTTATTTCCACTGCTTTCTAAATAATCATTATGTGTATATTGAAAGCGAACAGTTCCACTTACATCTAGACCATTTTCAGTATTTTCTGCATGTGAAATTTGATTGAATATTGAAAGAATAGATATTGATAAAATCAGTTGTTTAATCATGGCTTAAATTTAATTTAAAAAGTGTTGTGCAATTATATGTTTGCATTTTGTTTTTAAGTATTAATATAAAGTGATAAATTAATTCTGATTATTTATATAAGACTTTAAAATGAATATCTATAGCATATAAATATGCCATAGATATATTAAATAATAATTATTCTTCTGATACAGGGGTTAAAATGCCTTTTACGTTTAAGTCATCAGTGGTTTTCAGATATTCAGCGATGCGAGGATCAGCGAAGATCTTTTGCAGTTTCACAATTTGCGGATCATCCTTTTTTGCCTCAGCAATGACTAAACGGCTGGCGAAAGTACGCGGTGCTGCTGGAAATAGAATGCCTTTGCTACGCGGAATTTTACCTGCATCAAACTGAGCAACATAGCCAATTGCTGCATCAACAGAGTCTAGAGTGCGCGCCATAGACAGCAATTCAATTTCAGTAAATTTAAAGCTGTGGGGATTTTCCTGAATGTCTTTAATTTTTGCTGTACGTGGTTCAATTGCAGGATTCAGCTTAATCAGTCCTTCACGCTGTAGCAACCATAGTGCTTGACCTTGGTTGGCCAAATCGCTAGGAATGGCAAATACTGCATTTTTTGGCAGCTCATTAATATTCTTATAGCGGTCTGAATAAATTCCGAATGCCCATTGGAAGACTTCAGTTGTCGGCAGGAGTTTAAAGCCATTGGCGTCTGCGACTTGTTTCAGCCACCATTGATGCTGATATATGGTGCCGGCAAATTCACCATCATTAACTGCGCGGTTGGCCTGAACTGGGTCCTGTACACCAACGGCTTCCAGCTTCACGCCGTAATCAGGGGCAATATGTTCATTGGCATATTCAATCAGATTTTTTTCACCGATCATGGTCGGTTCATAATGAACTTTTAGCACATTGTTTTCTGCAAATGCCTGATGAGAGGCATTTTGCTTAAATAGGGCAAGGCCTGCAATGACGGCGATCACGACAATCGCGCCGATGATCAAAGGCAATTTAGTTTTTTTCTTCAGTTCAAATGGATGCTGCGGGGAAGTCATAACGATGTCCGTATGTTGAATTAAGCATGTTTCAATGAGGTACTGATGCGGTTGCCGATAAACTGCACCGCTTGAATGGTCGCAATCAGCGTGATAATCGTGGCAATCATAATGTGATGGTCAAAGCGCTGATAGCCGTAAAGCACCGCCAAATAGCCAATGCCGCCTGCGCCGATTGTGCCTGCAATTGCAGAGTATTCAATCATGGCAATCAGATTTAGTGTGGCGGCTGAAATCAGGCTAGGCAGCGATTCTTTTAGCTGTACCTGATGAATGATCTGTAGGGAAGTACCGCTAGATACACGTCCGACAGAAGTGATTTCAGGCGGTAGTTCATTAAGTGCATTTTCGACCAAGCGGGCAAAAAATGGAATGCCAGCGATGGTCATGGGAACCACAGCCGCAGCAATACCAATAGTTGTTCCAGTCAGCCATTTGGTCAGCGGAATAATAGCAGCCATCAGCACTAGAAAGGGTAATGACCGGCCAACATTGACAATTGCGCTAAGTGCGCCGTACAGCTTTCGGTTTTCGAATAGTCCGCGGTCAGAGCTGTTGAATAAAGCAATGCCGGTAATGCCGCCAATAATAATGACCAATGTCATTACGATGCCGACCATGGTCCATGTTTCTAAATAAGCCGGCAGCAGCATTTCAGGTATTTCTGTCCAAGGTGTATTTTGATACAGTACGATATCTTTCGACATGATGTTTATTCCTTAAGCGGCTGCATGCTGTGAGCAGGGATGTGCAGATTGAATGACTTTGAACTGCACATTCCATTTGGCCAGTTGGCGTTCTATCTGTGTTTTATGTTTGTTGTACAGGGCATCCGGCAGGCTGAAAATAATCTTGCCGACAGTGGCATTGCTGATTACTTCAACTGTAGATGTGTGCACATCTAGACCATATCCTGTGTGGATACTCAGTTGGCTGAGCCAGTTCAGTGGTGTATCCAATGCTGAGGAGTAGGTCGCTGAAAATATGGTATGGTCAGTCGGCAATACTGCTGGAATATGCAAGGGCAAAATTTTAGCGCCAATGGCCGATTCAGGATTTAAAATCAGGTCCAAGACACTGCCTTGTTCCGCGATTTCACCATGCGAGAGCACTGCGACATCGTCTGCAATTTGACGCACGACGTCCATTTCATGGGTAATTAAAATTACGGACAGCCCGAGTTCATCGCGCAGTTCAGTTAGTAGTTTTAAAATGGATTGTGTTGAATCAGGATCTAGGCCTGAAGTGGCTTCATCTGCAATTACGATACTAGGTTGCAGTGCTAAGGCGCGGGCAATTCCGACACGCTGCTGCTGACCGCCAGAAAGCTGCGCAGGATAATGGTTGGCGCGGTCAGATAGCTTCACATTTTCCAGCAGGTAAGCGACCCGGTCTTTAATTTGATGATCCACCACGCCAAGAAATTCTAGGGGCAGGGCAATATTTTCAGCTGCTGTACGGCGCTTGAGGAGCGCTGAAGACTGAAAAATAAGGCCAATCTTCTGGCGCTGCTGGCGGAGCGCTTCAGCGGATAGCTTATTTAACACTGTGCCGTCTAAGATCAGCTCACCTGAACTCGGATGTTCTAATAGGCTTAAGCATTTGGACAGTGTGGATTTGCCTGAACCACTGGGGCCAACAATCGCGGTAATTTTGCCTTTTGCAATGCTGAGATTGATATCTTTCAGCACCTGTGCCGCGCCGCCATTTTTCAGCGGATAGCTTTTATTAAGATTTCGAATTTCATACATTGTGCAAAAACTTCAACTGAAACAAGAGCTGAAATTTAATCTGAATTTAATATGTTTATTAAATATAAATTTCTGCAGATTATATGCATTTAAAGGTATATATAAATAAATGAAAAGCTAATAATATTTAATAGAAATTATTTTAAATAAAAAGATTTCTTTCTCTAATTAATGTATAAAAAAAATCAGAAAATGATGCTAGCTTAATTTTATAACAAACAAGAGAGCATTTCATAATGACTTCTAAAATTGAAATAAAATTGACAGATGCACAGAATGTCCCTAGGGATTTTTATCAACATGATTCTTCGGCTCATTTAATACGATCTGATAAAGAAGCCATTGAAACAGCGCAGCGCTTAGCTGCTGATTTTGCGAAGGAATCGTCGAAACGTGATCATGAACGTAGCCTACCATTGCAGGAAGTACAGCAGTATTCTGCTTCCGGCTTATGGGGCATTACCATATCGAAAGCTTTTGGTGGTGCGGGTGTTAGCTATAATACATTGGCCGAAGTCGTTAAAATTATTTCCAGTGCCGATTCATCTTTAGGTCAGATTGCGCAAAACCATTGGGCATTTCTAGAGCACATCCGTTTGGATGCCAGTCCAGAACAGCAGGAATATTTCTTTGATCAGGTGTTGAAGGGCAAGCGGTTCGGCAATGCATTTTCAGAAAAAGGCTCTAAAACAGTAGCGGATTTAACCACAACGATTGATTTTAAATCCGATCATGCAGTGATTAATGGGCAGAAGTTTTTTGCCACCGGTGCACTACTGGCGCATTGGGTGCCGGTGGTTGCAGTCAGTAATGGCAAGCCCTATGCCGCGCTGGTGCCCCAACATACGCCTGGACTTACAATCATTAATGACTGGAGCGGATTTGGCCAGCGTACCACAGTTAGTGGTTCAGTGCTTTTAGAAAATGTTCAGGTAGATCTGAAGTACATTGTGCCGATTCATCAAGCCTTTGAACGTCCGACGGCTGCAGGCGCAATTTCCCAGTTTATTCAGTCTGCTGTAGATGCTGGCATTGCCCGAGGTGCGATTCAGGAAACCATTAACTATGTACGTCAGCATGCGCGTCCATGGGTTGATTCAGGCTTAGATAAAGCTTATCAAGATCCTTACACCATCGCGAATATCGGAGAGCTGAAAATCAAGCTTCGCGCTGCTGAAGCTGTACTGGATTTAGCTGGTGAAGCGATTGACCGCGCGCTTGAAAATGCTACAGAAGAAACAGTGTTGGAAGCCACACTGCTGACCGCAGAATCCAAGGTGCTGACCACGGAAATTGCGCTCCTGGCGGCCAATAAGCTGTTCGAACTGTCAGGTACACGTTCGACGCTATCTGAGCTGAATTTAGACCGTCATTGGCGCAACGCGCGCACGCATACACTTCATGATCCTGTGCGCTGGAAACTTAATTTAGTCGGTAATTACTATTTAAATGATATTCCGCTGCCGCGCCATGCGTGGAGCTGAGAGGGAAAAACTATGACCATTCAAAATAAACAGAACTTATCTCTTGGCACGAACTATGAGCAGGTGGCTGGTAAATTCCGCCCGATCTTCCAGCGTATTGCAGAAGGAGCTTTGGCGCGTGAGAAAAACCGCGAGCTGCCGCGGGAACCGATTCAATGGTTGAAAGAAGCTGGCTTTGGTGCAGTGCGTGTGCCGACAGCATTTGGCGGTGACAGCGTATCTCAAAAACAGCTGTTCCAGCTGCTGATTGAATTGGCCAAAGCAGATTCAAATGTTGTTCAGGCGCTGCGCGGTCATTTCGCTTTTGTCGAAGACCGTTTGAATGCGCATAAAACAGAAGATCAGAGCCTGTGGTTTCATCGTTTTGTTGAAGGTGATTTGGTCGGCAATGCTTGGACGGAAATCGGCAAAGTTGAGATAGGTGATGTCGTGACCCGCGTGACTGAAAATGCGCAGGGGCAGCTGACGGTGAATGGACGCAAATACTATTCGACCGGCACCATTTTTGCGGATTGGATTGACTTATTTGCGTTAGATGAAACCACCAATCAGCATGTGATTGCAGCGGTTTCGACCCATGCATCTGGCATTAAAATCAGTGATGACTGGGATGGTTTTGGTCAAAAAACCACAGGTAGTGGTACGCTAGTGATTGAAAATGTGCCGGTCAGCCGTGAATATATTTTGCCTTTTGATCAGCGTTTTAAATACCAAACCGCTTTCTACCAGGTGGTGCATTTGGCAACGCTGGCAGGGATTGCGCAAAGCGCTATTGCAGCCTTTAGTGATGAAGTTCGCAAGCGTACCCGTATTTACAGCCACGGCAATGCAGAGCTAGTGCGTGATGATGCGCAGATTCTGCAAGTGATCGGCAAAGCATCTGCTCAAGCGTATGCCAGTGAATCCATTGCGCTACGTGCAGCTGAAGCTTTGGACGGCGCATACTTGAGCCATTTCCAAAATGATCAGGTGCTGGATCAAAAGGCCAATGACCTTGCTGAACTTGAGTCTTCTCAAGGGCAGGTCGTAATTTCTGAACTGGTATTAAACTTGACCACAGAATTGTTCAATGCGCTTGGCGCATCTGCCAGTACAACCGAAAAGCAGCTCGACCGTTTCTGGCGCAATGCGCGCGTGGTGTCTTCACACAATCCGCTGATTTATAAACAAAAAGTTATTGGTGATTGGGAGATTAATAAAGCGCCGCTGCCTTATGTATGGCAAATCGGCAATAGTCCTACAGCCAAACAGCAGGAAATTGCAGCTTAAAGTCTTTTTAAATGAAAAACTGAGAATTAAAACCGCATGATTTCGGTTTTAATTCTATTTATATCTTTAAAAAATATAATGAGGCTTATTTTATTTTGTGTTTTGTAAATATTTATAAATACTAAATGATTAAATAAGTTGCTGATATTTTAATACGAATAAATTAATTTTAATGATGTAGAGTTTTAAGCCATTATGAATATTAAACTTCAAGACCTTCAAATTGAAAATAATCAGGATATTCCTGAATCAGTATTTGTACAGCAACCGGCGCATATTATCCAAAATGATGCCGAAGCCATAGAAACAGCAAAAAAACTTGCTGAACGTTTTAAGCAGCAGGCATCACACCGTGATGCCAACCGCTTGCTGCCGCTGCAGGAAATTGTTGAGTTTTCTCAAAGCGGGTTATGGGGCATCAACATTCCTAAACAGTATGGCGGCGCGCAAGTGAAGCACCGCACGCTGTCACAGGTGATCCGCATCTTAGCCAGCGCCGATCCTGCACTGACACAGATATCAGAAAATCATCTTTCGTTTTTGGAACAAGTGCGCTTAGATGCCACTGAAGCACAGAAGCAGCTGATTTTCGGCAATATCCTGAAAGGTCAGCGTTTGGGCAATGCGCTGTCTGAACGCGGTGGTAGAACTGTAATTGACTTGAAAACCCGAATTACACCGAACAAGCAAGGCTATGCGGTAAACGGCAAGAAATTTTATGCCACAGGTGCAATCTTGGCGCATTGGGTTTATGCGGTAGGATTGGATGATGACGGCAATGAACTCACTGCATTGATTCCGCATCATGCTGCGGGACTGAGCATTATCAATGACTGGTCGGGCTTCGGCCAGCGCTCTACGGCAAGCGGTACGGTGATTTTGGACAATATTCAAGTGGATGCGGAATATGTTATCCAAACGGGTGCAGGCGGTGAAAGTATTAATCTCGTCGGGACGATTTCACAGCTGATTCATTCATCAATTGATGTCGGCATTGCCCATGCAGCCATTGAGGACGCAATTGAATTTGTACAGAATTATACCCGTCCTTGGATTGATGCTGATCAGGAACATGCTGTGGATGATCAATTCACTCAAGCTATAGTAGCTGATCTGAAAATCAAATTGCATGCGGCAGAAGCGCTGCTGGACCGTGCCGGTGATTATGTCGATGCTGCCTTGGAAAATTTGAACGAAGACAATGCCAATGCGGCTACTCTGGCGGTGGCTGAGGCCAAAGTGCTAAGTGCAGAAATTGCAATTTTAGCGTCGAATAAATTGTTTGAATTGGCCGGAACACGCGCAGCGCTGTCAGAGCTGAATTTAGACCGTCATTGGCGCAATGCGCGCATTCATACGCTGCATGATCCTGTGCGCTGGAAGTATAAGCTGATTGGAGAATATTATTTAAAAGGTAAATATTTGCCGCGCCATCCGTGGAGCTGATGAAAGGATTTGTTTATACGCAAAATTAATAATCAATGCAGCCTTTATTAATTCTGTTTTTTGCATATCAAAATAATATTTAAATTATTTTTTAAACAAGTATTTTTGTATATTTTTGCAGAATTGAAATATAGAACTACTGCCATGATTAATATTGCAAATGCTGATAAGTATTTTAATACAAAGAATAATAAAATCTTTGCATTAAAAAATATTTCCCTGCAGATTGATGCATCGAAAATAGTCGGAATCATCGGCTATTCCGGTGCGGGTAAATCAACATTATTAAGGCTGATGAATGGGCTGGAGAAAGCCGATGCTGGTCAAGTAGATGTGCTGGGCCAGTCCATTCAGCATGCATCTGAGCGTGAGCTGAAATCGCTGCGAAAACAGATTTCCATGATCTTTCAGCATTTCAATTTACTAAAGACAAAAACAGTGTTTGACAATATTGCATTTCCGTTACGTTTAGACGGCAGCTTAAACAAAAAACAACTAGAGTTGCGTGTAGAGGAATTGGCGCATCAAGTCGGCTTAACCGAGCATTTGCATAAATATCCGAAACAGCTTTCAGGTGGTCAAAAACAGCGTGTCGGCATCGCTCGGGCTTTGGCAAATTCACCGAAAATTCTGCTGTGTGATGAAGCGACCAGCGCGCTTGATCCGATTACTACACATGAAATTTTAAATTTGCTGCTGCAAATTAACCGAGATTTAGGCATTACCATCGTACTGATCACACATGAAATTGACGTGATCCGCCGTATTTGCGATGACGTTGTAGTGCTGGAAAAAGGTTACATTGCAGAACAGGGGCCAGTTGATCAAGTGCTACTGCATCCTGCACATGAGATTTCCCGCTCTTTGATCTTAGAAAATACCGATATTGATGAAGTACATCTGTTGCCAAACTCACAGATCATCCGTGTTACTGCAATCGGTGAGCTAGCGCAGCGTCCAGTGTTTGAAACGTTGGCGATTAAGCATCAGGTGAATTATAAAATTCTGCATTCCAAAGTCGAACGCACCAAAACTTCGCTGTATAGCCAATCCATTCTGTCACTTCAAGGGCTGGGTATCACTTGTTACCTTGAGCAGATGGAACAGCAGGGTGCACATATTGAAATCATTCACGGCGCTGCACCGCGCATAACGGAGGTAGCTTAAATGCTCGAACTGATTGCAAATCTGGATTATCAAGAACTGTGGGATGCGACTAAAGCGACATTGCTGATGCTGGGGCTTTCACTGCTGTTTATTGTGCTGCTGGGCCTGCCTTTAGGAGTGGCGATTTATTCGTTTGCCAACAGCCGGATTAAGAAGCATCCCGTACTTTATTCCATCCTGTCGTTCTTCATTAATATCATCCGCTCAATTCCGTTCATTATTTTAATGATTTTGCTGATGCCCCTGACTGCGATTATTACAGGGACAACTATTGATGTTGCCGGTGTTATTCCACCGATTACTGTTGCAGGCATTGCATTCTTTGCGCGCTTGACTGAAACCGCACTGCATGAAGTCGATACAGGCGTGATTGAAGCGGCGCAATCAATGGGGGCAAGCTACTGGCAAATGGTGAAGGGTGTTCTGCTACCAGAAGCGCGTGCGCCGATCATTGCTGCGATTACGGTAACCAGTATCGCGCTGGTGGACTATACGGCGGTATCCGGTGTAATTGGCGGCGGCGGTTTAGGGGACTTAGCTATTCGTTACGGCTATCAGCGCTATCAAACTGAAATTATGCTGGTGACTGTCATTCTGCTGATCGTGATTGTGCAAATCATGCAGTTCATCGGCAACAAAGCAGTGTTGTATTTTTCTAAAAACTACACTTAAGCCATCCAAAAATTCAAATACACGACATTGAATATTTAACTTAAAGGAACAACGATGAATACGTTAAAAAAATTAGTAGTGGCTATCAGTATTGCTGCTGTATCTGCAGGTGCTTGGGCAAATCAAACGGTCACGATTGGCGCCAGCGCAACACCACATGCTGTGATTTTAGAGCACATTAAACCTGAGCTGGCAAAGCAGGGGGTTGATCTGAAAATCAGAGTCTATTCAGATTATGTACAGCCGAATACCCAGCTGGTATCGAAAAAACTGGACGCCAATTATTTCCAGTACCGTCCGTTTTTAAATGATTTTAATGCCAAAACTAAATCGAATTTAGTACCTGTAGTGCCAGTACATATTGAACCGTTTTTGCTATATTCATCAAAAATTACCAATTTAAAACAGCTGAGAGATGGTGCAACAGTCGCAATTCCGAGTGATCCAGTCAATGGTGGACGTGGCCTGCTGCTTTTGGCTAAACTGAATTTGATCACTTTAAAGCCAGGCTTTAAACAGCTGGCAGTACCAACAGATAAACTGCCGTCAGTCCGTGATATTGCATCTAATCCAAAGAAATTGAAAATTAAAGAGTTGGATTCAGCAATGCTGCCGCGAACTTTGTCTCAGGTAGATTTAGCTGCATTGAACTGCAACTACGTACTGGAAGCAAAGCTGGATATTAAAAAATCGCTGTATATTGAAAGCGGTCAGGACGGTAAAAAAATCTGGGCTGAATATTTAGTTGTACGCCCAGGCGATCAAAATAAACCTGAAATCCAAAAAGTCGCAAAAGCGTTGAACAGCGATTCAACCCGCCAATTTATCAAGCAGCACTTTAGAGGTGAAATTTATACTGCATTCTGATGAGCTGAAAAATATAAAAAAGGCATTGTGATCAATGCCTTTTTTATTGGCTATATATTATGAACAGAGTGTTTGGCTATTTGATTATTCAATTTAAACGGAAGTGTATTACTTCTATTTTCGCTGTTTGTGCGGGCAATTTAAAAGAATTCTTTAGATTATGGAGAGAGGCTGAGTCAAGGTGTGGATGCTTTAAATTGATATCTAATCTCGATCAATAAATGTATCGTAAAATTGTGTTAATAATTGGGATCTATGCCAAATGCATTTGGCTGTGTATCCACGATTAATTTCATAACGGCATAACGGGAAAAGAAATACGTATAAGATCCAATGATGTTTCCCAATAAAATACAGATTAAAAAAACGCTTGGAAAATCAATCCAAGCGCGTGCTGAGAAAAGTAAAACAGAATTATTTTGTACTGACTATACTTGGCCGATACGCCATTGGTAAGGAGGCAAAGTTCCATTCACACTGAAATCACCCACAATGCGGTCTTTATAGATGCGCGGGTTGTGAGAAGCCAATGTGCGGATGTTTCGCCAGTAGCGGTCTAGCGCCAAGTCTTTATCTGTTGCAGAAGCGCCAAGTGCATCAAAGATAATCGTTGATGCATTTAAGGCCAAATCAGAAATAATCGTTTGAGATTGTGCGATTTCCAATTCTGCAATTGCATTTTGATCTGCTTCTTCAGCGGGATTATTAAGGAAAGCAGAATCATAGGAGCGTTGCAAAGCTTGGGCATTTTTCTCAATGATTGCGCCTGAGGTGTAGGCTGCGCCTCGGATTTTTCCTACGACTTGCAAGATTTGCGGGTCATGGCGCACATGCGTTGAATTAGCATGACTATAGTTACGAGTGCGTTTTTCTACTGCTTTGGACACTTCATAAGCAGCGGAACGAGTTAAACCGGTGATAATTGATAGCTGAATCAGTTGGTAAAAACCTGCTGAATATTTAAACCTATCATCATCGGGAAGTACATCCGCAGGATCTACTTCAACATTACTGAAAATAGTTGTGCCGCTAGCAGTTAAGACTTGGCCAAAGCCATTCCAGTCATCAATCACGTCGACGCCTTCTACATGGCGTGGGATGATGATTGAAGCTGAATTACCTTCTAAATCCGTAATGCCGACGTCAATCCATTCCGCATATAGGCTGCCTGTGGTGTAATATTTTCTGCCGTTCAGCACCACGCGTCCTTCTGCAGTTTGGGAAAGATGCGTGCTGAATTTCCCGATAGATTCCTTGCCGCCTTCAGACCAAGCGCTGCCGACAGTTTGACCTTGACCGATACGTTCCAGCCATAGGCGTTTGTAGTCAGAATCTGCAAGCAGCAGGATATCTTCAGTAAAGCCGAAATGCACACGGAGTGCTTGCGGCAAGTTGGCATCAGCTTGTGCTAGTTCAATGAGTAGGGCGAATAATTCTGGAATCGTTGCATCAAAACCGTTGTGACTTTTAGGTAGGCGTAGGCGAGTAAAGCCAACATCTTTTAGCCATTGTAACTGTTCAAATGGCAGAGTATGCGTTTTTTCACGCTCATTCGTGCTTGTACGGATTTTGTTGAAAATTGGACGGAAATTTTCCGCCAACTCATCATAGCGTGAGGAAGGTCCTTGTCCCCATACTTGATAAATAGAAGACTCTTGTGAAAGCTGATGTTTTAATTGCGTAGGCGGATTTAAATTAGTAAGCGTTGTCATAATAAAATAAATAAAACAATAAAGATAAAATATTAATTGAGCAATTTATTTTATAAAGTAATAAAACGAGATATTGAAATGAGAAAATAATATTAAATGAATTAATTTAATATAAACACGAATCGCGGATAAGAACTTGACTTGAAAAATAAGAGGACTAGAGCCATCAGTTGAATTACCATACCAAACTCATAACTCTATTAAAACAAACAAAAACTGCACGGAGGCAGTTTTTGCTGAGTATTGGATTATTCTTTAGAGACAGGCATTAACACACCACGAACATTGAGATCATCTGTGGTTTCAATAAATGTTTTTAAACGAGGATCACTAAAGACTTGTTGTAGTTTTTTGATTTGAGGATCATCGATATTTTTTGTCGCAACAACGAGACGTGAAGCAAAGGTTTTAGGTGATTCTGGAAATACAATGCCTTTACTGCGAGGGATTTTACCTGCATCAAAATGACCGACATAGCCAATCGAGAAATCAACAGAGTCAAGTGTACGAGGTAATGAGAACAGGTCAATTTCAATGAATTTGAATTGATGCGGATTCTCAATAATGTCTTTTAATTTAGCAGAATGTGATGGAACATTTGGGTCTAGTTTAAGTAAGCCTTGGCGTTCCAATAACCACAGTGCTTGGGCTTGGTTGGCTAAATCATTCGGTATAGAAACCTTTGCACCATCTGGAATTTCAGAAAGCTTTTTATATTTATCGGAATAAAAACCGAATGCCCACTGGAAAACTTCAATGGTTGGCGTGAGTTTAAAGCCATTTGCTTCCACCACTTGTTTTAACCACCATTGGTGTTGATAAATTGTGGCATCAAATTCACCATCATTGACGGCACGGTTAGATTGAACAGGATCCTGAACACCGACAGCTTCCAGAGTTAGCTCATAATCTGGGGCAACTTCTTTGTTTAAAAATTCAATGAGACTCTTTTCCCCAATACTGGTCGGTTCATAGTGAATTTTCAAATGACTTCCGAGCGTTTTAGTCTCTTCTGAAGATGATTTTGAAAAAATAAAATATGCCGCAATTGCAACAATGATAATCCCCAAAAGAATAAATACTCTAGATTTATTCTTTTTCTTTAGTGTAAATTCACTCGACATAATAGATCCTGTAACTGACTATTTTTAATACAGGTGGAAATGGTATTGAAGTGAAGGAAAATATATAAATAATTAAAAATAATGATCTTTTATGTAAAAATCATAAAGAAATTAAATGATTAGTAAATCATAAATTTGATTTTTTATTCAACGACAGACTATGAGATAACCCTAATAATCTTACGGAATAAATAGTTGAAGTATGAAAAAACAAATCCGATTTAATGCTTTTGAAATGAATTGTATTGTGCATCAAGCACCAGGTTTATGGCGACATCCTGAAGACCGATCGCTGGAATACAAGAGTATCAAATATTGGACTGATTTAGCCAAAACCTTGGAGAAAGGATTATTTGATGGGATTTTCCTAGCAGATGTGCTTGGTGTCTATGATTATTATAAAGGCACGGTTGATCCTGCAATTGAACAAGCAATTCAATTACCAGTGAATGACCCTCTGCAAATTGTACCAGTCATGGCGGCCGTCACTGAAAACTTAGGTTTTGGTCTGACATGTTCAGTGACCTTTGAACATCCATTTCCATTTGCACGTCGTATGAGTACCTTAGATCATCTGACTGAGGGACGAGTGGGATGGAATATCGTAACTTCACATTTACGTAGCGGTGCGCTGAATATTGGGATGGAAAAGCAGCAAGAACATGATGATCGCTATGAAATTGCCGATGAATATTTAGATGTTGTGTATAAATTATGGGAAGGATCTTGGGAGCAAGATGCGGTTTTGCGTGACAAAGAAAGGGGGATTTTTGCAGATCCGAAGAAAGTCCATCCAATACAGCATCAAGGACAATATTTTAAAGTACCTGGGATTCATTTGTGTGAACCATCACCGCAGCGTACACCTGTTTTATATCAGGCCGGTGCGTCAAGTCGTGGTCAACAGTTTGCAACTGAACATGCAGAATGTATGTTTATTTCAGCACCATCAAAGAAAGTTGTAAAAGGATTAGTGAAAGAAATCCGTCAGAAATTAGTGGAACAGGGTCGTGACCCCTATGCCATAAAGATTTATACGTGGATTAGCATTGTCACAGATGAAACAGATGACAAGGCTTATCAGAAATTTAAAGAATATGAATCCTATGCGAGTTACGAGGGCGGATTAACCATGATGTCGGGCTGGACAGCCATCGATTTTTCACAATTTAATCCAACAGATACATTAGAGTTTATTGAAACACATGGTGTACAGTCGATCTTGAAGTCAGTGACTTCGGCAGACCCTGACCGTAAATGGACCATTGAAGATATTGGTAAATGGACGGCAATGGGCGGCAATGGTCCAGTATTTGTGGGTTCACCAAGTACAGTTGCCGATACACTTGAGGAATGGATGGAAGATACCGACGTTGATGGCTTCAATGTAGCATATATCGTGGCGCATAAGACATTTGAAGATATTGTGGAATATATCGTGCCTGAATTACAGCATCGTGGAATTTATCCAACAGAATATGCCCAAGGGGCTTTACGTGAAAAATTATTTGGTCAAGGTGCCTTACTGCAAAATCATAAGGCGACACAGTATCGTGTGAATGCTGAAAGTAATGAAACAGTGAAAGCGTCTGTGGCATAACATCATTTTGCAAAGCACTGCCTAGGCAGTGCTGAAATTTAATAATATATTGATACATATCAATATATTATTTTTGAATTAGAAATGGGGTGAGCTAACTAATGCTATCTTTAGCTGTTGTTAAAATCCAATCTTCATATTCTTGCAATGTTTCTCGCAGCATATCCATTGGCCTTACTATATAGTGTCTTTCAACTAATGCACTTGGTTTATGACCTGATATCTGCGCTAAAGATCCTTCATTGATTTTTGCCCATATAGCTAACGTTTTATATGACCTTCTCAATCCATGGGGAGTAAGTCCAATATTTAGTTTTTTACATATTTTCTCTAAACTATCGTAGGGATTAACAATATGCCCACATTCAGAGTCCTTACTGCTAAATATGAATTTAGAATCAGAATTTTTCTTTAGTTCTAATAATAGGCTTTCAACATATGCAGTCAGAGGTATTAGGCGACCTTCATCTTCAATTTTATCTCTGACTTTTGCTGTTTTCCAACGAAAATCGACATCTGTCCATTTTAATGAAAGCAGCTCATTCTTTCTGCAACCAGTGATTAAACTACATATCAAAAAAATCGCAATTTTTCTACTAGTTAACTTATTTACCTCTTCAAACCATGGTTTTAGATGCTGTTTCATCAAACAATCATTTTTGGCTTTGGGTGTTGGGACTTTATCTTTAACTTTTTTAGAGTTATATGATTTTGGAGGCACTAAGTTTTCATAATCCTCGTGTTCCTCACACCAATTCAGGAAAGCTCGTGTAAGTCGGTATGCTTTAGCTGATGTTGTTGGGCGGAAGCCATTTTGATCAAGCCAATCGCAAAATACATCTGCAGTTAATTCAGAAAGTTTGTACTCAAACAGTTGAAAAATGGGTTGACTGGTATAAACACTATTTTTTTCAGGATCGTAACCACCTCTAGATAATTCGATATGGTCCTGATAACTTCTTGGTCGCCAATTAGGTTGTCTTGCTTTTAAATATTCAAACCATACATCTTTAAATTTAATAGTTTTGCGTTTTTCTTGTTTTAACAGTTCTTTATTATCAGCTAAAGCTTTCTTGCGCTCGATCAATGGGTCAATCCCTTTATGGCACATAATAGCTAATTCTTGTGCATATTTACGAGCATCGTCTAATTTCCATGTATCGACATCGCCAATTTTGATACGGCGATTTTGGAGTCCAATACGGCCCTGGAAAATGTAGCTTTTATTATTTTTAGGTGTAACTTTGACGCCGAATCCAGGTGTTCTTTCATCCCAAAAAAAAGTTGGTTTAGTCTTATCTGTACAATTAATTTTGTCTATAGCTGGTTTTGTGAATTTCATTCTAGTAAGCATCTGGTAAGCAAATAGTACTAAAAATCAATATATATTAATCAACAAAAAGAGTGAATAGTAAACTTTGTTAGATTAATAAGTGTATGATAAAATACATTTTATTTTAATATCTTGTTGATATTTTGATTAAACGTGAACGGACTCATAATCCGTTGGTCGACAGTTCAAGTCTGTCTGGGCCCACCATATAAAACAACCCCTTACGTGCATTAATCGTGAGGGGTTTTTTAATATAAAAATTATAGGTAGCAAATAGGTAGCGGCTTGCGCCAATGTTAAAC
>JASLHF010000069.1 GCA_030152275.1 Acinetobacter sp.
GCCATTAAAGTGACTAAAGAACCAAAAGAATGCCCTAAGCCAACCACCTTCTGCTGTGGAAACTGCCGTTCAATATCTGCAATTACCTGATTAACCAAATGCTCCCACCTATAAGTAACAGGAAAATCTGGGCTCATGCCAATCAGAGGTATCGCTTTCAGTTCATAATGATGTCCAAAACTTTGAAAAAACTTTTGATAACTGGCAGAAGGAATGCCATTGGCGTGCGTAAAATGAATAGGCTGTTTCATAAAATGCTGTGTGATGTGACTTGCCTTAGACTAACTTAGCTCAGGGTATTTGGATATGTTCGTTCAGCCACTTTTTCTAAATAATGCGTCAGATCTGCTCTATTTTTCCACAATTTTTTATATGCGGAGCTGAACACTTTCGCTTAGGCTAATTAAGTGCACACCCATATCGAACGAAGGCTTAAAATCTATCGAATGGATTTTAAGCCTATAAGCAAAAAATAATAAAACAGCACCCTTTTTATTTTGCAGATACCGTCAGATTTTGAGTAGGCAAAAATGTTGCGCCGCACGCAGTTTTATCGCCAGCAACGACAACAGCGCGCCCTTTCACTGTAGTGGTTTGATCAGCAGCAATGGCTGTAGTCATCACTTTACATTTAGGGCAAAAATGTTTCATGCCGTTCAAATGAACTGCCACACCATTAATAGTAAATGAATTTTCAACCTCAGAAACCACGCCGCCATGATCGGTGTTTGAGCCAAGAGTAATTAGCGCCTTTGCCATTTTTATTGTCCGTTATTATCATTTTGCGCACATTCTAACCGAAATTATATCTCCCCTCCAGCCCCTTTGCCGCTTTGATGCAAATGCACACATCACTGCCTCAGCCATGATTTGGCAGCGCTGCGGTTTTATGTTGCTTTCACGCTATAATGGCCTAAAAATTTTTCTTTATTCGAGGCGCACCCATGAACTCCGAAGAACGTTCTGAATTATTTATTCAGCAAATTCAAAACGTGCTGTTGCACGACTGGGATCCATTAAATATCCGCAAAGATGCCTCTATGCAGGATGAATATGATGCCTATATCGCAGATATCTTGGATATTTTAGAAGATGAATGCGCCAGCCCCGCCGAAATAGCCGGCTGTCTGCAAGAAATTGAACATGAATTTTTGGGCTTAGCAAAAAACACGCCACGCGCCGAAAAAGCGGCGGCTAAAATTTGGCAGCATTTTGAAGACTTTTTATCTTAACGTTTTTCGCTTCATTTTTAGTCCTGTACATTCGACGCCAATCAGATCAAATTTCTAAACTGATTGAGCAAATGCAAAGCAATAAAAAAGCGCCTCATCTGGGCGCTTTTTTATTCAGTTCAGCCTAAAACTTAAGGCTTTACCACCACCATCACCTGAATGGCTTCCGGTGTTACTGACAAGCCTTCTAGAAGACCTAAGCCTTCTTTTTGCAATTTTTGCAGACGCGAAATTTCATCTTCACGAATGCTTGGGTTGAACTGTTTTAGGTAAGTTAAACGGTCAATTTCATATTGCCATTTGCTGCCATAAACTTCTTTTGCCTGCTGTTTAAAGTTTCGCAATGCCGCTTTAGCAATCTCCAGCGCTTGGCTGTAGCGCTCTTCAATCACATCACGGCGCGCCTTCACCACTTGACGGCAGCTGTTGCTGTCCAAATGATGTAAATACGGTTTCAGAATTTCTGGCGCAATTTTTTGCGACAGGTCTTGGCCTTTTTCACTCAGCAATACACGCACCAATTGCTGCGGTAAACTAGACGGCAAGTTCAGCGCTTTAGGCGCAATCACATCCACCTTAAACCACACTTCAATCAGCACCGAGCCTTGCGGAAGCGCTGCCGATTTCAGCACTGCGACGTTGGTGCTGCCGAAACCTTGGGTATTGATCATTTCCATCACACTTTCTGTGAATGGATGCTCCAAAGTCAGGTATTGCGCATCTTCACGCAATTGCGCTTGATCACGATAGAATGTTGCCGTCATGCCGTCTTCATCTAATGTTAGGCCTTGAACCTGCATTTGATCAGTCGGCTTGATGATTACAGTACCATTGCTTTGCTCATCAAAATCAATGTTCGTCGCCGCCATAAAGCGCTTCATGAACATCGGCAAAGTCGTATTGTCGTCGTAATCTTCCAGCGCGCTCACAATTTCCTGCGCCACAATTGGACGGCAAGAGTTGTATTCCAGCAAGCGGTCACGGCCAGCCTGCAATTCAGCTTCCAGCGCTTCACGCTGCACAGAAACTTCTTCCAGCAAATCTTCAAACTGCTGACCTAAATCTGCCAATAAGCAGTCTTTTAAGTTCACAATGAAGTTTTCTTGCAAAGTTTGCGCCGTTGGCGAAATATTACTGAAGATATTTAAACCTTCGTTATACCAGCGGAACATGCGCTCTTGTGCAGTACCTGATAAGTACGGCACATGAATTTGAATACGGTTTTCTTGACCAATACGGTCTAAACGGCCAATACGCTGTTCTAATACGTCTGGATTGGCTGGCAAGTCAAACAGAACTAAGTCTGATGCAAACTGGAAGTTACGGCCTTCAGAACCAATTTCAGAGCACAGTAAAATTTGTGCGCCATATGATTCTTCTGCAAAGTAAGCCGCCGCTTGGTCACGTTCCAACAGGCTCATACCTTCATGGAACATCGCAGTACGGATGCCTGCATGCAGGCGAAGTACATTTTCCAGCGCTTCAACCACTGGGCCGCTGCGGGCAATCAATAGCACTTTATTGTGTTTTAAATCTGTGCGCAGTTTTTCCATCAGCCACATCACGCGCGGATCATGTTCCATCCAAGCGCCGTCCAGCTGCGCTTCTTCTGGCCACATTTGCTCACGCAATTTTCCGTCTTTTGACCAGTTTTCCGGTGCTGGCAATGGCGCTGGCTGGCAGTCACGCCCCGGGAAGCCTTGAATCGCTTCACGCGTGTTGCGGAACAAAATACGGCCCGTGCCATGACGGTCTAAAATCTCGTGAATCGCGCGGAAACGCTGTTCCGGCGTATCATCAATACGCTGACCCAATAACACTTCTACAGCATCTAAGTGCGCTGCTTCTAAAGACATGTCAGACATCAGCACTTCAGCAATTTTTGCGGTTTGCTGATACTGTTCTTCTTCATCCAAGAAACGGTCAAGGGAATTGAAACGTGATGGATCCAGCAGGCGCATACGCGCAAAATGGCTTTCTACACCCAGCTGCTCAGGAGTGGCGGTTAATAGCAATACACCCGCAGTTTGCTGCGCCAGCTCTTCAACCAGATCGTAACGGTCGTTGCCGCCCTCTTCTTCATTCCACATTAAATGATGCGCTTCATCGACCACCAGCAGGTCAAAACCGGCTTCTAAGGCTTGTTCACGCAAGTCATCGTGGTCAATCATCAAATCAACGCTGGCAATGATGCGCTGCTCGGTGAGGAATGG
>JASLHF010000082.1 GCA_030152275.1 Acinetobacter sp.
AAATTGAATGTGCAGCGCACGTTTTTGTGGGCTTAAGCCTAATTTTTCTAATACAGCAAAAATATTGCTGAGCATAATTATTATCTAAAATTGAAAAATGATTATATTTTTAATTGGCCAGTATTTAAGCAAAAACTGCCCTTTTTTCCAAGTTTTAAATTGTTTTATTTATGAAATTTCATCTTAAACATAAATATTGCTGATGAGTCTAAGTGTTTGCATAAAGCTTTATGCAATTGTTTAAGTCATGGACCACATTGCATCAACCGCCCGAGTACACCTCAATAACCGCCAGCAAAAAAATGCAAAACAGATAAAAAACGGAGCCTGAGGCTCCTTTTTTTTAGAACGCTGTTTCCTGATTTAAATAATCCTCAATATTCTGCAGCTGCTCTTTACATCCATCATGGCCCATCAAACGGCCTTGACGCAGCCAGCGCTGCGCCTGCTGTAAATCGCGCGCTGTGCCTTGCCCATACACATAGATTTTACCCAAATGGCTGCAGGCCTCTGCATGACCTTGCGCTGCCGCCTGCTGATAATAGGCCAGCGCCACACTGCGCCCCTCATCATCCTGCGCCGACTGTTCATACAGTTCACCCAAACTGTTTTGCGCTTCTGTATTTCCCTGCTGTGCCGATTTTTTTAAATAATGCAGCGCCATCGCTTTATACTGCGGCAGCTCCTGCTGCAGATACTCGCGACCCAGCACAGCCTGCGCCCCAGCATGTCCTGCATCCGCCGTCTGTTTTAAATAGTTTTGCGCCTGAGCATGATCTTCAAACCCGCTAAAAATTTGTCCTGCGTAAATTTGATACAGCATCCATAATGCGCTGTCGCTGCCTTGCGCCGCTGCGCGCTGAAAGGCTTCAATGGCTTTACTGCGTTCAGGTAGCGGATATTCAGGCAAGCTGTAGAATAGGCCAATAGCATAATCCTGATCAGCAGCCGTACAAACCTTAAAATGCCAGCCCTGCTGCGCAGCCTGATGGATCAGCGCATGGGCCTGCTGCAAATCGGCATTGACACCGCTGCCTGTGAGATAACACAGCCCCAGCCCCATCTGGCTGATAAAACTGTCGCGGCAATCTTGGGCAACACGATAAAGCTCAAAAGCTTTATTAGGATCTGGATTAACCAAATGTTGTTCAAAATAGAGCGCTGCAATAGCACACAGCGCTTCAGGGGATTTCTCCTGCGCCGCTTCTGACCAATAGCGAAAAGCCAGCGTTTCATTTTTAGGAACATGCCAGCCATGAAAATAAGCCTGACCCAGCAGCGCTTTTGACGGCAAATGCTGCGCTTTAGACTGCTGAAGCAAATCATGCAGCACCCGCTGGCGCTGATCATGATCACACAGCCCCATCAATACAGCGCGCTGGTATTCAGGCAGCAAATGCTGGTCGCCCAATGCAATGCAGGCTTTTAAATAGTTCAAAGCGCGCTGCTGATGCGGCTGCACAAACTGTCCAAAGCGGTAAAACTCATACAGCTGGCGAATCGCCGGCAAATAGTTTTGCTCTGCCGCCTTAAATAAGGCTTGCATGCCGTCTGCTATCTTTGGCGGGACAGCGTCAAACAGCAGCTGCTGCGCTAACTGATATTGTGAGCCGGCATGGCCATTTTCCGCATGGCGTTTCAGCATTTCATCATGCTGCTGGCTGGCCAAACCATCCTCTGCATGCGCCAGCGCATTAAGCCTGTACTGTGCTTCAACATGGCCCAAAGCCGCGGCATGGCGGTGCCAATACAGCGCTTTTTCTGCCTGAGCGGCGTCATTATTCATCTGCTCGGCCATCAAACCCAGCTGATAAGCGGCTTCATCACTGCCCAGCCGGAACGCTTTTTCCAGCAAGGCCACCGCATTATCTTGATTTTTAGCGCGCCCCTGCCCGTGCAGCTGCATCAGCCCCATTTGCGTATAGGCCTGAGGCCAATCTTGCTGCGTCGCCAAATCAGTGTACATCTGATAAGCGCGCTCATAATTCTGCTGTCCGCCATCCGCCACTAAGCGGCCGGCATAGTTCAGCTGCGCTTCAATCTGCTCCAGCCATAAATCATGCTGCGCTGCATTTGCCTGATCGCGCTTGACCGGATCCGGACGTTTCCACATCCAGAACGCCAATGCGCCTATCCCCAAAATTAAAATCAATAGAAACCACATAGCCGCCCCATACGGTTAATTTTTATTTTTTAAACTGTTCTTTATTCTAAGTCCAGCCATAAAAAAAAGCACCGTTCTTGGCGCTTTTGTTTGCTTGAAAATAGCGTAAGCTTCATTTTTTCATGCGCTGCGCATCCAGTTTCTTCAGCACCTCTGCAGCAGCTGTCATGGCAAAGCTTGATGTCACGACCACTGCCGAACCATAGCCGCCGCAACGCAGGCCTGCACTGGAGCAAACCTCTACACTGGAAAACGGGTTATCAATAGAATACACGCAGGTAATGCCGAATTTTTCTTTTGACTTTTTACAAATACCTTTGCCGCGCAGCTGTGTGCGCAATTTCGCCAGCATTGGATCTTGTTCGGTTTTCGACAAATCCGCCACCCGGATTTTCAGCGGATCCAGCTTGCCGCCGGCGCCGCCCGAAACAATCAACGGAATTTTATTAAAACGGCAATGCAGCATCAGCGCCAGCTTGGCTTTGACATCATCAATGCAGTCTAAAATAATGTCCGGCCCGCCGGCCAAAATTTCTTGGACATTTTCTGGAGTAAGATAATCATCAATCAAATTGATTTTAATCCGCGGATTAATGTCGCGGCAGCGTGACGCCATGACTTCAATTTTTTCATGGCCTAAGGTGCTGCTCATCGCCGGCAACTGCCGGTTAATATTGGAAGCAGCCACCACATCCATGTCAACCAAGGTCAGTTCGCCAACCCCCGTGCGCGCCAACGCTTCGACCGCCCACGAGCCGACACCGCCAATACCGATCACCATGACATGGCTGTGCGCATAGGCGTTAAAGCTGTCTTCTCCATAAATTTTGGCTGCGCCGGCAAAACGGCGTTCATATTCATCATCTTGGCATAAATCAGTCATTCTTCAGCACAGTCGTTAACACAGGAAACGCACTATTTTAGCAAATTCAGCGCTGAAATGGATTGCCCGCGCAGCCAGTTTGCCTAAACAAAAAAAAGAGGCGGTTTGGCCTCTTTTTTCAGCGGTAATCCTCGGCATACTCACCGAGTTTAGCTGCTCTAAATTTCCTGTCCTGCAGACAGCGAAACCGAGAATCAGTCTTTATTCATAATAAAGAAATATTCACGGTAATATTTCAGTTCTGCAATGGAATCGCGAATATCGTCCATCGCTAAATGTGAGGCATTCTTTTTCAAGCCTCCCATAATTTCAGGACGCCAGCGTTTCGCCAATTCTTTCACTGATGAAACGTCAAGATTGCGGTAATGGAAATACTGTTCCATTTCCGGCATTAAACGATGCAGGAAGCGGCGGTCTTGGCAGATTGAATTGCCACACATTGGGGATGATTTCGGATTCACCCATTTTTTCAAAAATTCCAGCGTCTGCTGTTCTGCATCCTGCGCAGTCAGTTTGCTGCGGCGCACGCGCTCAATTAAGCCAGATTGGCCATGCTGGCGGGTATTCCATTCATCCATGGCATTCAGCACGCGGTCAGACTGATGCACCGCCAGTACAGGACCTTCCGCCAAAATATTCAGGTTATCGTCCGTTACAATTGTTGCCACTTCAATAATCTGATCATTGTCGGTGTCTAGACCTGTCATTTCCAAGTCAATCCAAATCAGGCGGGTGTCCGGTGTGCTGCTCATAAATGTGCAATCTTATTAGGCTGTAAAACAGCTATAGTAGCAAATTTCTGAGCGCTGCGCTGTAAATAGACCCCGCTTCATGCTATTTTTGCCTTCTGGATTTTACGGTTTTTTAGGATATGAATGGCTTTAATTCGTAAGCGCCGCCTCACAGAACAGCAGCAGCGCCGCATTCAAAAACAGCACAAGTCGCGTCAGGAAGAAATTGACACATCCAATGATCTTGAAGGCTTGGTGGTGCAGCATTACGGGCGTCAGCTGGAAGTCCAAGCCCTGACTGTTCCTGATGTACATCCTGAAAAACCGGCCTTGGCTGCCGGTGAACCCGAGCCGTTTTGGAAACCCATCGAATTCGGCAGCGTTTGGCGCTGCCACACCCGCACCAATTTGGAAGCGCTGGTGACCGGTGACCGGGTTAAATGGCAGGCCGACCCCAATACAGGCTTAGGCATTATTACTGCGATTCATCCGCGCCAATCTCTGCTGACCCGCCCCGACCGCTACCACAAAGTGAAGCCGGTGGCTGCCAATGTCAGCCTGATTGTGATTGTCTTCGCTTCTTTTCCTGAAGTTGCGCCCAGCCTGATCGACCGCTATCTGGTGGCCTGCGCCGATGCCGGTATTCCTGCGCTTTTGGTGCTGAATAAAATGGATCTCGTTAAAGACCACGATCCAATTTTAGATATTGTGCAAGACTATAAAAACTTGGGCTATGAAGTGCTGCAAACCCAGTCCAACGGCGACATCAGCGCACTGGCAGCCCGTTTAGCCGGTGAAACTGTAGCTTTTGTGGGACAGTCTGGAGTTGGCAAAAGCTCGCTGATTAACAGCATCGTGCCCGAAGCTGCGCAAAAAACCAATGTCATTTCAGAGAACTCTGCGCTGGGCCAGCACACCACAACCTCGACCCGCTTAATTGGTTTTGGCGACAATGCTGCCCTGATTGACTCTCCGGGCATCCGTGAATTTGGCCTATGGCATTTAACCGCAGAAAGCGTGCAGAACGGCTTTGTGGAAATTGCCAATCTGCTTGGCCACTGCCAATTCCGCAACTGTACACATACGCATGAAAAACACTGCGCGCTGCGTGAAGCCGCCGCGCAAGGCGAAATTTTGCCGCGCCGTTTGGAAAGCTATTTGCGCTTAATTGGCGAAATTGCAGAAGCGCAGCAAAAAAATTAGTTTTTATTCAGCGCTAACCCTTGAAGCGGTGATTTTGATCACCATATTTATCAGCTATACTCTTGGCAGTTTTTGAATTGTGATTAGGTGACTTGTGGAACGTTGGTTCGAATTTATGGGGAATCACCCCTTCTTATTTGGCACACTCGCTGTTTTAGTGGTGCTGTTCTTTCTTTTAGAAGGTCAGCGCAATGGCCGCAAAATTTCACCGCAGTCGTTGGGGATTTTGGTTAAAGCGAAAAACGCGATGCTGGTCGATTTGCGTGATGCAAAAGACTTCCGCGAAGGCCACATCAGCGGCAGCCGCAACATTCCATACAGCCAAATTGCAAAACATGCTGAAGAGTTAAAAGCGGCTGACCGCCCGATTGTGTTCATCTGCAACTTAGGCCAAGTCGCCGGTACTGCCTTGCAGCAGGTTGGCCATGCAGATGCATACCGTTTAGACGGCGGCATCAGCAACTGGAAGGCGCAAGGCTTGCCTTTAGTTAAAGCGAAATAAGGTTTGAGGAGAATTTAAATGGCTGAAGTTACCGTTTATTCAACGACTGTATGCCCTTACTGCATACGCGCCAAACAGCTCCTTGAGCGCAAAGGCGTTGCTTATAAAGAAATTAATTTATCTAATGAAGCGCCTGAAGTGCGTGTGGAATTGATGCAGCGCACCAATCACCGCACCGTGCCGCAAATTTTTATTGGCGATAAATTTATTGGCGGTTTTGATCAGCTGTACGCTTTAGAGCGCGAAGGCAAACTCGACGAATTACTGGCTTAATAGCCAGATAAACATCATATCTTCATATTAATATTAAGGATTAAAGAATGAGTGAAGAACAACAAGCTCAGCCACAATTGGCTTTAGAGCGTATTTACACAAAAGATATTTCTTTTGAAGTGCCTGGGGCGCAAGTTTTCACAAAAGAATGGCAGCCAGAACTGAATATTAACTTGTCCTCTTCTGCTGAAAAAATTGATCCTACACATTTTGAAGTATCGTTAAAAGTTGTAGTTCAAGCGAACAA
This sequence comes from Acinetobacter sp., assembly GCA_030152275.1. Lineage (GTDB taxonomy): Bacteria > Pseudomonadota > Gammaproteobacteria > Pseudomonadales > Moraxellaceae > Acinetobacter. The sequence goes on from JASLHF010000082.1 coordinate 6,004, forward strand.
TGCTGGCGACACAGCTTTCATTGTAGATGTGACTCAATCTGGGATTTTCTTAATTGATTCGGTTGAAGAAGAACGTCTTCCTTACATTCTTGGCGCATACTGCCCGAATATTCTGTTCCCGTTCCTGCGTGAAGCTGTGAATGATATGGTTACTAAAGGCAGCTTCCCGCAATTGCTGCTGACACCAATCAACTTCGATGCTGAATTTGAAGCAAACATGCAGCGCGCTGAAGCAGCTGCAGCTGAAGGCCAAGCTTAGTCGCTTAACCTGCAGACATAAAAAAGACCGCACTTGCGGTCTTTTTTATGTCTGTTACCTCCCCCTTTAGAAAAGGGGGAATGAGGGGGATTTAATTCAACTTAAAAATAATCCCTCCCAACCTCCCTTTAAAAAAGGGAGGAGCAAATCACTCAGCATCCAGCATCAAGTCAGCGCTCATGCCTACCGTATTGAAGCCGGCATCAACATACATGATTTCACCGGTAATGCCATTCGCCCAAGGTGAGCACAAGAACAGCGCAGCGTTACCCACATCTTCAATGGTCACATTGCGTTTTAGCGGTGCAACTTTTTCATTCAAGTCCAGCATTTTACGGAAAGACTTAATGCCTGAAGCCGCCAATGTGCGGATTGGGCCGGCAGAAATAGCGTTTACACGGATGCCTTCGGCGCCCAAGCTCGACGCTAAGTAACGCACGCCTGCTTCCAGCGATGCTTTGGCCATACCCATCACGTTGTAGTTCGGCATTACACGCTCTGAACCTTGATAAGTCAGCGTTAATAAACAGCCTTGACGCGCCGCCAATAAAGGTTTCGCCGCGCGCGCCATCGCGATAAAGCTGTATGCGCTGATATCATGCGCAACATTAAAGCCTTCACGGTCAGTCACGTCAGTAAAATCGCCATCGAGTGTATGCGCCGGCGCAAAACCGATCGAATGCACAACGCCATCTAAACCATCCCAATGTTTTGCCAATTCAGCAAATGCGCCGTCAATTTCTGCATCTACCGCAACATCACATGGAAAAACTAAAGTTGAACCGAACTGTGCAGCAAAGTCATCTACACGTTTTTTTAGTTTTTCATTCGGATAGGTGAAAGCCAATTCAGCGCCTTCACGGTGCAGCGCCTGCGCGATACCGAATGCGATTGATAATTTGCTGGCAATGCCGGCAATTAAAAAGCGTTTACCCGCTAAAAGTCCTTGCGCCATGTGATTCTCACCTGAAAAAATTTTAACAGCATAATGCCAAGTCTAAAGCAATTTAGAAATTGCATAATGCGCCTTTTTTTAAATCATTGCCAAAAAGCAAATCTACGCACCTGCCCAAAATCAGCTGAGCTTTGACTTCACAGCATTAAAGGAATGCTTAGAAATCTGCCGGCAAATGCAGCGCCTGCAGCGAATTGCGCCACAGCTGGCGTGCCAGTTCCGCTTCATCTGCACCCAGACTTTGCGCCAGCCCCTGCAGCACATAAGGTAAATTGACCGGCGTGTTGCGGGTGCGTTCAGATGAATCAAGCTGGCAGCACAGCGGCGTCATATCTGGACAATCCGTTTCTAACACCACATGCGCCGCTCCCACTGCCTGTACAGCAGCATGCAGTTTTTTGGCGTTGGGGTTGGTAATTTGGCCAGTCACGCCAATTTTAAAGCCCAATTTAACAAAGGCTTTGGCTTCTTCGGCGCCGCCGCTAAACGCATGCGCAATGCCGCCAAATTCGAATTTCTGCTGCTTCAGCATCTGCAGCACTTCTGCATGCGACTTGCGAATATGCAGCAAAATCGGTTTTTGATGCTGACGCGCCATATCCATTTGGACATTAAAAAACTGCTGCTGCTTAGCAAAAACATCTGGCTGCTTATGCGCTTTTAAAAAACTATCCAGTCCGATTTCACCAATCGCTGCACAGGATTCATGAACCAGCAGACGTTCTAAATCCAGCAAATGATCTATTGCATGCTGTTCGATATAAAAAGGATGCAGGCCAGGCGCCAACAAACTTTTCGGCGCATGATCCAACGCATTCAGCCAATGATGCGTCTGAACCAGATCTGCAAAACGCGTCTGCAGAAATCCTATCAGCACCAGCGCCTGCACACCCGCCTGTTTGGCCTGCTGTGCCAGCTGGGTGCGGTCAGCGTCAAAATCAGGCACATCAAAATGAGTATGCGTATCCAGCAGCGCCAGCGTTTGCATGTTATCTATCCTTCATGCTTAACTGCCGCATTAAGACTTAGTCTGTGCTTCTGAAGCTGGCTGCACAGGCGCAGGCGGGAAATATTCAGGCTTTAAAATACCTTTCAGCTCAGTGTATGGCAAAGTTAGGCGCGGCAATCCGACCACATAAGGGCCTATTTCATATTCGCCATACTGTAAAATTAAGCCGTCTTTACCTAAATAGTAATTATCAGACAGCTTAAATTTCCAAATTTGCTCATAGTCCTGAATATTATCGGCCAGCTTGCTGTCGTTGACCCAAACTTTAAAGGCCTCATGCGCCTTTTTTTCCAACACAGTTTTCTGTTTCGGCTCCATAATATCTTCCAGCTTAACCAACTTTTTGGCTTGCAGATCGAAATTAAAATACTGCTGTGCAGATGAGCCGTGCGCGCCGCCCAAATAACTGCTGCTGTTCAATACAACTGTAGCTAAAGGCTTTTCGGAATTTAAAATTTTCGGCTTAATCATTAAACTTATTTTTTGCGCTGAATTCAGCGCTTTTAATTCCGTGTCCAGCTTTTCAAAAGCCAGCGTATACGGCATGGCCTGTTTTTCCAGCTTCATTTTTGGCGTCTGCACCTGCGCCAGTTCTGACTGGGCCTGTGAGGCTGCATCGGCTTCAGAAGCCGCTGTTTGCGCTTTGTCTTTTTCCGGCTCTACCGACAAAATTTGGCTCAGCTGTTTCAGCACCTGCTCATCAATAAACTGATCAATAAAGCTTTGGTTGCTGCTGAGCCGTTCAACAGTAATTTCAGGACAGCTATTGCCTTTACAGTTTGGCATATTCAAATTTAGCGCTTCAGAGTCACCAATCAATTTCGTGCTCAGATCCTGTACCTTTGAGGCAGCCTGCTGCTCCGGCTCTTGCGGCTCTGCTTTTTGCGGCTGACATGCCGCTAGCGCAATAGATGAAGCCAAAACACTGAATATAAAAAATTTTTTATGATTTAACATTAGATTACCTGTAAGTTACCCGTGATCATATCTCGACATTGACTAAAACAGAGCAAATCAAAGATTAGCTGCGCTAAAGTTAAAACATAAGCTGATATACATCCGCTTTCAAGACCCGCTGTGTTTGCTGCTGGGTAAAATAAATATCTAACTGCCGGCTGTCTTTGACAATTTCACTGGAACGGTAATGCAGGCCAACACCTTCTTCATCAAAAAACCAGTCTGCTTGCCCCCAGTAAAGCTTTTTAGGCGCGGCATCGCGCACTTCAGCATCCTGTTCTTTCAGCCATTTTGCATAGGCCTGCTGTATTAGATCATTCATTTCCGTTTGTTTTTTAGGATCAATAATATCCAGCAAGGTCAAACTTTTTTGCAGACGGCGGTCGGCAACAAAAAAGTAATGGCGGTCTTTCACCTGCACATTTTCCTGTGCAGTATCCACCCCAATCTGCAACAGCGCATATTGATTGCGCTGATAGGGAATACGCGTATACATGGCCAGTGAATACGGCTTATTGGAGTTAAGCTCATCTTGCCATGCATCTGATTTTTTTACATAAGTATTAATTGCTTGCTGCAGGCTCATGGCCTGCTTTTGACCAATCTGCTTCTGTATAACCAGCGCTTGATTGCGTTCGATCCAGCTGTTCATCCATGCATCAGCCGTTTGAACGGTTTGAATATCCAAGTCGATGCAGTTTTTATTTTCACAAAACGGCAGCGCGATTTTTGCTGGCTGCTCTTTAATATTTAAATAAGGCAGCACATCAGCTTTTTCTGTTTCAAAGATAGAAGGCTTTTTTTCCGCTGGTTTTGCGCTGTCTTTTTTTGCCTCATCGCATCCGCACAGCAGTACGGCGATACTGAGCAATGAAACTGCGGTACCGCGCTTCATGATCTTCATAGCATTTTGATTGCAAAAATAAAAGTTCAATAAATTTACCACAAAATAAAACAGCTTCATGTGAAGCTGTTTTATTTTTATGTATAAGCGCAGACTTAATGTTCTCGTGTATTGCGGAACTGAATATCTGGATAACGCTCCTGCATCAGCTGCAAGTTGACACGGCTCGGCGCCAAATAGGTTAAATGGCCGCCACCGTCTACTGACAGCTGGTCGTGGGCTTTTTTCTTAAACTCATTGAATTTCTTTTCGTCATCACACGTTACCCAGCGCACGGTATTAATGCTGACCGGTTCGTAAATACAGTCAACTTTATATTCTTCTTTCAGACGGTAAGCCACTACTTCAAACTGCAGCACGCCGACCGCGCCCACGATCAAATCATTGCTGTTTTGCGGCATAAAGACCTGTGTTGCACCTTCTTCAGACAGTTCTTTCAAACCTTTTTGCAGCTGCTTAGACTTCAGCGGATCTTTCAGGCGCACCCGGCGGAACATTTCCGGCGCAAAGTGCGGAATGCCGGTAAAATGTAAATCTTCGCCTGAAGTAAAAGTATCACCGATTTGAATGGTGCCGTGGTTATGCAGGCCAATGATGTCACCCGGCCATGCTTCTTCCAAATGCTGGCGGTCACCGGCTAAGAAAGTCAGCGCATCACTGATGCGGATATCTTTGCCAATGCGCACATGCTTCATTTTGAGGCCTTTTTCATATTTGCCTGAGCAGATACGCATAAATGCAATACGGTCACGATGTTTAGGATCCATATTGGCTTGAATTTTAAATACAAAGCCAGTGAATCCTTCTTCAGTCGCCTCAACTGTGCGAACTACTGTCGGATGCGCTTTAGGTTCTGGCGCATAATTAGAAAATGCATCCAGCACATGGTCAACACCAAAGTTGCCTAAAGCCGTACCAAATAGTACCGGTGTTTGACGGCCAGCCAAGAATTCTTCACGGTCCAATGGCTCATTGGCCATTTGCACCAATTCCAGCGATTCTTCAAATGCAGCCCAGGCCAAATCGCCGACTTTTTCGCGCAAGTCCGGATAGTCATAGCCGTCGCGTACTTCGATGTCCGTAATGGTTGAACCAAAACCGGCTTTATAAACGTAGAATTTTTCTTCAATTAAATTGAATACGCCCGCAAAATCACGGCCTGTACCCAAGGGCCAAGTTAATGGCACACATTTAATTTTCAGGACATTTTCGATTTCATCCAGCAGCTCTAAAGGCTCACGGATTTCACGGTCCATTTTGTTGACGAAAGAAATAATAGGCGTGTCGCGCATGCGGCACACATCCATCAATTTAATGGTACGGTCTTCGACACCTTTCGCACCGTCAATTACCATCAGCGCAGAATCAACTGCTGTCAGCGTACGGTAGGTATCTTCCGAGAAGTCTTCATGCCCCGGAGTATCAAGCAGGTTAATCATTTTGTCTTTAAACGGGAACTGCATAACCGATGTGGTAATCGAAATGCCGCGCTCTTTTTCCATTTCCATCCAGTCAGATGTCGCCGCGCGGTTTGACTTGCGGCTTTTCACCATGCCGGCCACCTGAATCGCCTGCCCCCACAGCAGCAGCTTTTCGGTCATGGTAGTTTTACCGGCATCGGGGTGGGAAATAATAGCGAAAGTGCGTCGCTGAGCGACCTGCGCCGCCAATTCTTGTTTAAAGCTCATGAAAGACACCTGCTGCAGGATCCGCAGCGTAAAAGACCAAATCTGATCAATTTAAAAATTGGCGATATTGTAGCAGAATTAGAATAATTTTTAGTAAAACACTTTTAGTGCGAAATTATCAAACGCCTCTCACTCGCTCTTTGATAAATCATCATATAGAAGAGGCATACTGCCTAAAGTTTGAGACCTTGCTATGAAGGTTTAAAGTATTCATTCTGCAGCACTCAGCGGTTTCTATGCATTGAACATTCCCTTTTAAATTTGAGGGAAATTTATAAATATTTTCTGAACTTTAAAATAATCAGATATCGATACTTTCAACCATACATTTTTCAAACAGCGCCGAAATTAAAATTCGATCAATTTTATAATCAGATCATTCTAAAGAATCAATCCAGCTTAGCCCTTAGCGGTGTAAAAAGCTCAATAAATTTTTATTTTAAAAATCCTATTAAACCGGGACAACTACGGCCTGTTCTAAACGCTCGACATCCATTGGCAGCCCCAGCAAGTAACCCTGCAGCTGCTGGCAGCCGAGACGGGTTAATATTTCTGCCTGCAGAGGCGTTTCAATTCCCTCCGCTGTCACCACTAAACCCAGCTTGATGGCCAAATGAATAATGCTTTCCAAAATCATTTCTTCTTTTGAATCAGGCGTTAAATCATAAATGAATTCCTTATCGATCTTCAGCTCATGGACCGGCAGATTTTTTAAATATAAGAAACTTGAATGCCCAGTGCCGAAATCATCAATCGCCAGCTTAATGCCCATTTGGCGCAGACGCTCCAAAGTGCGGATGCTGCTGTCAATATGATGCATGGCTGTCGATTCAGTAATTTCAATCATTAAATGACTGGGATCAACAGCATAGCGCTTAAACAAATCTTCCAGCGTGGAAAATAGGTGCTTATGCTCAAATTGTAGTGCGGATAAGTTGACCGAAATCGGCAAAAATTGTGGATAACTGCGTTCCCATTGTTTGATTTGCTTGCACGCTTCTTCCAGCGCCCAATACCCCATACGAATGATCAATCCGGTTTTTTCCGCTCCGGGAATAAACATATTCGGCGTCAGCATGCCCAAGGTCGGATGTTTCCAGCGGATCAGCGCCTCGACCCCGCACACCGCGCGGCTGCAAGCGGTGAATTTTGGCTGATAAAATAAAATGAATTGCTGATCTTCAACTGCTTTGTACATGTCATTAATCAACTTGCTCTGGCTTTTTGCCTCACTGTGATCTGAACTGTAGCAAAACACTGAATAGGTATTGCGTCCCTGATATTTAGAGGTCAGCATGGCGGCGTCTGCATTAATCAGCAAATCCTGCAGATTATTGCCATGCTCTGGATACATAGCGATGCCGATACTGCCTGAAATATTAATTTCCTTGCCGGCAATTTGAAAGCTGTCCTGAATCATTTCCAATATTTTTTCGGAAATTTGAGATGCCCGTTCAGCATCTGCACTTTCCAGCACCATGAGAAACTCATCACCGCCAATACGCAGCAATTTAGATCGGCTATCCAGCAAACTATGCAAGCGGTTTGCAAGCTGAATCAGCAGCTGATCGCCGACATGATGCCCAAAAACATCATTCACTGCTTTAAAGCGGTCTAAATCGATATATAAAAATGCAATTTGATCTTTTTTATAGCGCTGTTCGGTAAATAGAAAATGCGCATATTCCGCCAAGAATAGCCGATTCGGCAGTTTGGTTAAATTGTCCTGCACAGATAGATTCGCCAGTTCTCTGTTGGCTTTTTTTAACTGGCGGCTTCGCTCTTCCAGGCGGCGCTCCAGCATCGCGACACAGAATGCCCCCGCCAGCACCAGACAGGTAACGAACAAAATCGTCAACATTTCCAGTTCCTGACCGGCCGCATGCGCCAATACCGCCTCCTGATGTGAAATTGGCACAAAGTTCATGGCTGCCATGCCGGTATAGTGCATGATGATAATGGTCAACGTTAGGGTCAGTGACACCATCACCTTAATCAGTTCCTGATAGCGGTGCGAATGCTTATTGCGGAACGCCAGCAGGAACGTCAGACCGGAACCGCCAATAGCGATCAATACAGAACATAGGGTAACTAAAGGCTCATATTGGACTTTATAGCCGTCAATATGCATGGCCAGCATGCCGACATAGTGCATACTGGAAATGCCGGCGCCCATCAGCACAGCACTCAAGGCCAAACGAGGCAGAGGCATGGTAAAGCGCGTAGTCAGCCAAACAGCAAAAGTCGAAGCTAAAAAAGCAATAATGTAGGATGTAAATGTCAGTGGTGCGTCAAAATAATGCGTCCCAGGAAAATGGCTAGCCATCATGCCGACAAAATGCATACACCAAATAGCGGCGCCAAGTAAGATACCGCTCAATACAATAATTAAATTTTCATTTTTAGGACGGGAACTGCGAAAAAGAACTTGTTCAATAGAAATAGCAAAATAACATGCAATAAATGCAAAAATAGCCGACACCCAGACTAGGCTGTAATCATAATAAATATGCGTCATACAAAAATTTCCGCACAGTTTTTGGCTGTTATTCTATTCACATTGAAAGACCAATTTTTTTAAGCACAGCGGTTTAAAGAACAATTATAAAGTGTATGGCAAAACAAACAATTAGCTTAGAATCTAACACTCTTATGCTCAGGTCAAGCTTTTCTTCCAAGTTTTAGCTATAGTCGTATATTTTTAAAGAAAAACTTAAAATTCAATCACTAAAGTTTGTTTATAATTGAGATAAATTCACAAATTTTTATCCAATCGGTAAAATAACGCACACAATATGCATATATTTTATGTACATCGCGTATAGGCAAAAAAACCGGAGGGATGCTTTCCCACCGGTTTTTCGAGTTTTTTTACAGCGTTTAAGGTCTGTTTTAAGAAGCAGGTTTGCTCTTATGCTGCAACTGCGCATAATCAATCAGCACATTGGCCGCTTCTGTAACAAATGCTTCATCTTCCGGCAATGCTGGACGCTGATTGGCTTTCATTTTCGCACGCGATTCGACCAGCGCATCTAAAGATGCCTGATAGCTTTCCCAGTTTAAATAAGGTTTTAGACCAGTCGCTTTACGGCGTTCATTTTCAGCCTGTAAGGTTTTTTGCTCCATGTCCAGTAATTCAGCTTTGCGTTTTTCCAGATCCAGCACCACTTTTTTCTGGTCTTCAGCCTTCTTCGCCAAACCGGTGCGTTCTTCCAGATACTTAAATTGCGGGTCGATGCTGACGCGCATTTGCGAGGACTTGGTTAAATCCGGCACATAGTTTTGAATTGAGCCCTCACGCTTAAATGGCGCAGTTGGAATCGTATCCCACTTCAGCGCATTTTTCGCTTTGCGTTCACCAAACTCTTCGTTATAAATATCAACCAGTTTAATGTCCGGCACTACGCCTTTATTTTGCGTACTGCCGCCCGTTACACGGTAAAATTTACGCTGTGTCAACGTGGCTTGGCCATAAGCCAGGGAATCCAGCTGCACTTGCGCTGTCCCCTTGCCTGTCGTCGTGCTGCCAATGACGACACCGCGCTCATAATCCTGAATGGCCGCAGAGTAAATTTCGCTGGCAGATGCGGATGCCAAGTTAATCAGCACAGCCAATGGGCCAGCATAGGTTTGCGCGCCGCCATCATCATCTTCAAATACGCTGACATTGCCGTTACCGTCACGGATCTGTACGACAGGGCCAGATTTAATCACTTGTCCCAGCATGCGCGCGACTTCTTCCAGCGAGCCGCCTGGGTTGTTGCGCAAGTCAATAATAATGCCTTCGACATTTTGCGCATCCAGCGATTTAAGCGCCTTATTGGTGTCTTCTGAAACTGAGCGGTAATCGGTTCCGGCACGGCGCGCACGATAGTTCAAATAAAACGAAGGAATTTCCAACACGCCAAATTTATGCTTTTTGCCGTCACGTTCAATTTCTACAACACGAGAACGCACACCGGCATCTTCTTCCTGAATCACATCACGGACAATCGTTACATTGCGCGCTTGACTCATCGGCGCGCCAGCGCCAAGCAGGCGCAAGGTCACTTTGGTGCCGCGCTTACCGCGGATCAGGCCAACAATTTCATTGCTCGGCCAGCCAATCACATCGACCATTTTGTCGCCGTCTTGCGCCACACCGATAATGCGGTCGCCAGATTTAACCTGACCAGATTTGCTGGCTGGGCCGCCTTCAACAATAGTTTCAATTTTGGTGTAGTCTTCATTGCCGCGCTCTGGGCGTATAGATACCCCAATGCCTTCCAGCTGCAGCGTGGTTTGCCGGTTCAGCTCCATCGCATCTACCGGCGGGAAGTAATTGCTGTGCGGATCATACGTCAGCATCATGGCATTTAGCGTCTTGTCCAGCACGTCATCGCTTTTTAAGCGGCTGACCCGCTCCTGCTGACGGGTAAAGCGCTTGGTCAGCGTTTGTACCGGCGTCAAATCTTCCGGCCCGGTCAAGTCTTGGCCATTGGCCAATTCAGGATTATCTTTCAGGGCTTTTTGCTTCGCCTGCTCTTCCTGTTTGCTGATGGTGAGGTTGATCAGCTGCGACACCAGCATCTTATTCCAATGCGCGCGCTGCTCTGCTTCAGTTTTAAAGAATGGCGCTTTTTCGCGGTCGGTATCAATATAAGTATTTGGCTGATTTAAATTTTGCGGCTTTTGCAGTTCTGCCAGCATGTAACTGTAAAACTGTTTTAAGCGTTCGCGGTACTGCGCGTGAATTTCATAAGGGCCGCGCAGGTCACCAGCTTTTAAATTGGCGCCAAAGCTTGCACCAAAACGTTTTTTATAGTCTTCAACTTCAGAAGCCAAGAACAAGGTATGTTCCGGATCTAAACTGTCCAGATAAAAGTCCAAAATGCGGTTTGACGTGTCTGCATCTAAGCGCTGATTCAAATAATGCTGACGGTCAACCAAGGTTGCGAGCTGGCGTGAAACCAAAGCTTGCTCTTGGGTTGGCTGAATTGCATTTGAAGGCTGGCTGGCTGCATTTTCAGCTGCAAAAGCTTCATTTACAACATGAGTAAAAAATAAACCGCCTGTTGCCAATGCAACGGCGCAAGCTAACGTTTGAAGTTTCATATATTTGTCGCGCTTCCTTGGTCATTCAACCAAATAACCCAAATAACAAGGTCTCTTTTCAATTTGATTTGAGTGTTTTCAAAATCTTAAAGGACTTAATCTGTTTATGTCGTGTAGTTTTATCATAATCTGTGCTGACAAAGTGTAGCAAAACATTGCAGAATTCAGGTATTGTTTTTCCTTAAAAATTCTAATACGGATTCTGAATATGATTGGCGCATTAATGCTCGACATTGCTGGCACAGAACTTACTCAAGAAGATATTGAACTATTGCAGGCTCCGCAAGTCGGCGGCATGATTTTATTTGGCCGAAATATCGAATCTCCTGAGCAAGTGCGTGCTTTAACCGATCATATGCGCCGAGTCCGTCCCGATATTTTAATTGCTGTAGATCAGGAAGGCGGGCGCGTACAGCGGTTAAAGCAAGGCTTTACGCTATTGCCTGCTATGGGCAAGTTTGGCGAACTTTACTTAAGCGAAACTGAAAAAGCGCTGCAGCTGGCAGAACAATGCGGCTGGTTAATGGCAGCTGAAGTTTTGGCGGTCGGCATTGACTTCAGCTTTGCCCCAGTGCTGGATTTAAATGATGTCAGCGATGTGATCGGTGACCGCAGTTTTTCTAAAAATATGCAGGATATTGTGCCGCTGGCCAGCGCCTTTTTAAAAGGCATGAAGCGCGCCGGCATGGCATCTACCGGCAAACACTTCCCAGGCCACGGTTCGGTCAAAGCGGACTCGCATGTCGCTGCAGCTGTTGATTCGCGCAGCTATGATGAAATTTACCAAAAAGACATGCAAAGCTTTATTCAGCTGCAGCCGCAGCTGGACGCGTTAATGCCTGCGCATGTGATTTATGATCAAGTCGATCCAAATCCGGCCGGCTTTTCGCCGTATTGGATTCAGCGCATCCTGCGCAAAGAGTTGAAATTTGACGGCGTATTGTTCTCTGACGATCTCAGCATGCAAGC
>JASLHF010000096.1 GCA_030152275.1 Acinetobacter sp.
GATTTATTTATTCAATCTGTTCAGGCATAAGGAGCCGTGTGACATGGCAGGCAACAGTATAGGGCAACTCTTCCGTGTAACGACTTGCGGCGAATCTCATGGCGTAGGCTTAATGGCTATTGTTGATGGCGTGCCGCCGGGTATTGAACTGTCTGAAGCAGATTTGCAAAAAGACTTGGACCGTCGTAAGCCGGGCACATCAAAGTTTGCCACACAGCGTAAAGAGCCGGATGAAGTAGAAATTATTTCTGGTGTGTTTGAAGGTAAGACCACGGGCACATCGATTGGTTTATTGATTCGTAATACGGATCAAAAATCAAAAGATTATGGAAATATTGCGCAAACGTTCCGTCCAGGTCATGCGGACTATACCTATACACAAAAATACGGATTCCGTGATTACCGTGGCGGCGGGCGTTCGAGCGCGCGTGAAACTGCGATGCGGGTTGCTGCAGGCGCAATCGCCAAGAAGTTTTTGTTTGAAAAATTCGGCATTGAGATCCGAGGCCATGTAACTCAAATCGGCACTGAAAAAGCAGAAAAATTGGACTGGAATGAAGTACCTAATAATCCATTCTTCTGTGGTGATGCTGACGCCGTTCCTCGTTTTGAAGCATTGGTGACATCACTTCGTGAACAGGGCACGAGCTGTGGCGCAAAACTGGAAATTATTGCTTCGAAAGTGCCTGTAGGTTGGGGCGAGCCCGTATTTGACCGTTTGGATGCTGATATTGCGCATGCGATGATGTCAATTAATGCTGTGAAAGGTGTGGAAATTGGTGATGGTTTTGCTGTTGCAGAACAGTTTGGTCATCAAACACGTGATGAGCTGACAACCGATGGTTTCTTAGCGAATCATGCGGGCGGTATTTTAGGCGGCATTTCAAGCGGCCAAGATATTCGTGTTGCGATTGCCTTGAAACCGACAGCTTCCATTACAACACCGGGTAAAACCATTAACCTTCAGCGCGAAGATACAGATGTATTGACCAAAGGCCGTCATGACCCTTGCGTTGGTGTACGTGCGACACCAATTGCAGAAGCGATGCTGGCGATTGTGTTGATGGACCACTTCATGCGCAACCGCGCGCAGAATGCGGATGTTGTAGCGCCGTTTGAACCGATTTGATGCAGCAAAATCATTTGACGTAATGATTAAAACCAGACTCAGGTCTGGTTTTTTTATGCTGTAAATTTATGATCTATAAAACAAGAAATTAAGGAAATATGGTGCAGCAGTTTAGGCGGGCAATGCGCAAAAAATTTAGATCAAATTGTGATCTTGATGAATAGCGCATATCGGAGTGATTTAGGAAAAAGCTGGACCAATGAAGCAAAAATTGTCGCAGGCCCGCGGATTGATGCCGCTCAGTTACCCGCAGGGTTGAATGAGCCTAATTTCGAGTTATGGGTGCTTGAGGATAATCGGCAAATTTTGGGCTGTATTGGGCTGAGCTTTAATCAGAATTATGCTGAAATTGGCAGTTACTGCGTGGATCCTAATCAGCAGAATTTAGGTTTAGGTAAAAAATTACTGGCATTTGCAGAGGATTATGTAAAAGGTTCACATGCGTTGATACGCTATTTGGAAATGTTTGTACTGAATGTTCGCACTGAATGAATTGATTATTATGAACGTCAGGGCTATAGCAAGACCAGTCAAATACAAGCTTATCCCTTTGACGCCGGTGTAGGGACTCCATTAATTGAACTGCATTTGGTGCAATTGATTAAAGCGCTTTAAATTGGCTCAAGCATACAATACATACTATTGGGCATTTATATAGCCAGTATTTTTAAGCGGCTTTTATTTTGATGCTAATCTAAGATGAAAAAAGGCATATTCTAAAATATGCCTGATTGTATTTAAAATAATGTGGCGCAATTTAACACGATAAATTTTATTTGAGCTTTAGTAGGCACGTAAAAATAAGCGGTAAGCATCGGACTGTCTGCCATTATCCAGCATGGTATGCGTAATGTCGCCTTGGCTGGTGCTTAATTCAATTTGGATAGTATTGGCGTGTTTGAATTGGCTTAAGAGGCTTTCTGGCACTTGTACAGTATTTGATGAATCAATCACATCTGAATTGGGTAAGTGGCGGAAAGATGTAGAGCCAATTACACTGTAGGATGATTTTTTTCCGTCAATTATAAAAGTAAATTCATTCAGATTAATTTGCTGCGGGCTGTAGATATGAATAGACAGATCATATTTACCATGCTGTTTTTCCCAATCAATCGCTAGTTCAGGGCAGCCAGCATTACCTTCGCAAAGTAGAGAGCCTCGTGTAACGGTGCGAGTGACGGCTTTAGAGTTCTCAACAGTTTTTACCCCTTTTACCAGCGTATCGGGAGTAGAGCCTGAATGTGATGGAAGCACAATACATCCGCTTAGTACGGCAGATAGACATGTCAGAAGAATATAGTTTTTCATGAATGTTCCAGTAAAATTTTATTTTTATGAAGTAAAACAATTATTTTGGGCAGTATCATCACATACAATGTATAAAAAGTAAACAAAATCACACTTTGGACGGTTTTAAAATTATTTTGGCTTTAAATATTGAGAGAGGATCACAGTCTGTAAAGCAATTGATATAGATTTGCCTAACCATTTAAGCCATAAAATAATCATCCATTTAAAAAAATGACGGTGCGTTTAAATCGTTTAGGCCATGCTGTTCATATATGTATTTTCCCTTTTTTAAAATTAGAGAGGAAAATAAAGCCGTGTGAAAAATGGAATCTATACAGGTCAAAAGCACATAAACTTTATTGAAGGTGCGCAAAATCAATTCATTGATTATTTATTATTCATGAATCACTGATGGCAACTGCTGAAGTTTATTTATGAGTGCAGTTTTGGCCTGATCTATGCTGTCTGCATCCGTGGCTGCGGACAGCGATGCACGCGGTTTTTGCCCTAAAAAGTAAGCAATTCGCTCTGCATTGGCGCCTGATGGGTGCGGGAAGCCGTCCAAAATCTGTTCTGATGATAAATAGCCTAAGCTAGATAGCGCATATAACACTTCTGTTACGCTTTTTCCCATTGGAATATAAAGCGCAGGAGGAAGCATCGCCAGTTCTGACACAAAGTAAGTATCAATATGCTGTTTGAGAAAAGTATTTTTCAGCATGTTGGGGGAAGTGCCGCTATAGTTTTTCCCTTTGGAAAGTATGCAGTGTTTTAATACAGATGTCATATGTACGGTATCATTTGCAATGTCGAACAGCTGAGCCGTGCTGTTTATTCCAAATTTTGACTGTAACCCGACGTGATCTAAAATTTTAATTAAATTTGCCCGCATCGGCCCGCTAAATGCGCCAGCTCTTTTGGCTTGGATTAAGGCGGTCTGATCATTATCGCCGCGCACTATAGCTTGTTTTACGGTTTCAAGCGCATTTTTCCACTGCAATTGGCCTAGACAAATCCCGACGATCACAATTTTTGCTTGTGTATTTACGGCATCGAATGGCGCATACAGACTTTGCAGATTGCCTTCTGCACCAATCTGGAGCAAGTCAGAATTCGTCAGCTGCTCTAAAGTATGTTCGGCAATAATGGATTTGAAATCTTGAAAATTTAAATGCTGCATGGGAGTAAGGTAGTCAAGTGCAGGGAGGATCGGTATTTTATCTGGTATCAGCCTAAATTTTTCAAAGCTCATACAGAAAAACTAATCTTCAGTACAATAGAGATGCTTAGAAATTATTTATTTGTTGATGTCTTTCAGCGGTTTTTGAGTTTTGCGCATGAGTTCTCGAATATAGATTTTAAATTGAATACCAGTGCAGCATTGTATCTTCAGAAAATGGGCATAATAGAGGCATTATATTTCGTTATAGAGTAGGCCTTTTGGTTTTGTATTGGATTTACAATTGTATATTCTGGTTCAAGCAAAATATAAGTGCATGGAGTTCGTGATAAATATACAAAAATACATTTAGGCATGGTATAAAAATTGCTCAGAGTATTTGATATTAATTAAACAGCTGCTGCAGGAGAGAAGCGCGCAAGCGCTCGCCGAAGGAGCAAGGCCTCAGGAAACTCTCAGGCAAAAGGACTGCAGCAGCTGAAAGAATCTGGAGAGAAGCAGGCTTGCATAGTATTGACTTTTGCAGCGCATGCTCACCGAAGGGGGAAGATTGATCTAAGCACGCAGTTTTAGTTTTAGATGCAATCGAAGCTCTCAGGTACCCATGACAGATGAGGCGCAAGCATTTGAAATGCCTAAAAGCATTTAAGGAGTGTTTATGTGCCATATTGCTGTTATTGGAGCGGGAATCACAGGTGTCACGACAGCTTATGAGTTGAGTCTGTTAGGTTATAAAGTGACAGTGCTGGATAAACATTTGTATCCTGCGATGGAAACTTCATTTGCGAACGGCGGTCAGCTCTCTGCATGCAATGCTGAGGTTTGGAATCAAAAAGCGACTGTGTTGAAGGGCATAAAATGGATGTCGCAAAAATCAGCCCCTTTACTGCTGAATCCAAGTTTTAGTCTGCATAAATATGCATGGCTGATGGAATTTCTAGGCAACATTAAACATTATAAAGCCAATACCCAAGAAACTGTCCGGCTTGCGTTGCTGGCTCGGCAGCGGCTGTTTGAAATAGCGGAAATTGAGCAGATCGATTTTAATTTAGAAAAACGCGGAATTTTACATTTCTATCATAATCAGCATGATTATGAAGCAGCAATGAAAGTGAATAACATACTGTGTGAAAGCGGGCTAGAGCGCCATGCTGTGAATGATGCGGAAATTAAATCTATCGAACCAAGCCTGACAGGGAATTATTTTGGCGGTTTTTACTGTCCAGGTGATGCGACGGGGGATATTCACAAATTTACCGCAGGTTTGGCCAAGGCTGCGCAAAAGTACGGCGTCAAATTTATATTTGGTATGGAGGTTAACGCTGTTGCACATGTGAGTGATGGTGTGAATATCCACTTTAAGCCAAGTGAAGAAAATATGGAACAGGATGTGCAGCTGGAAAGTATACATGCAGATGCTGTGGTGGTTTGCGGCGGTGTTGGGAGCTATCATTTGGCGGACATGCTCGGTGACCGCGTCAATGTCTATCCAGTGAAGGGCTATTCGATTACGGTGCAGCTGGACGATGCAGCGAGTCAGCAGCATGCGCCATGGGTTAGCCTGCTGGATGAAAGTGCTAAAATTGTCACCTCTCGCTTAGGCGCCGACCGTCTGCGTGTCGCAGGAACTGCGGAATTTAATGGTTACAACCGAGATATTCGATCTGACCGTATTCAGCCGCTGATTGATTGGGTAAACCGTAATTTTGATTTATCGACTGAATTTGCAGTGCCGTGGGCCGGTTTGAGGCCAATGATGCCGAATATGATGCCAA
>JASLHF010000181.1 GCA_030152275.1 Acinetobacter sp.
TCCGCATCACCGATTTGCATGTCTGGAAAGTTGCAAAAGGCAAATTTTCCTGCATTTTGGCGCTGGAAACGGCGCAGCCGCTGACACCGGATCAAGTAAGGGCCGCTTTGGCCATCCATGATGAAATTGTGCATATTTCTGTCGAAGTTAATGCGCTTTAAACTGAATTTATAGTTCCACGTGAAACATCGCTAGCACCTTGTAGTTGTTCGGTAAGTATTTGAAATAAGGGTACAGTGTTGTGAAAATAACCAGTAGAATCTGCGGGGTAAAATATTTTGGGACTGCAATATGTTGAAGAAAACCTGGGCGCTGCTGTTGACTGGCGCGCTTTCACAATGGGCTATGGCGGATGCAGCATCGGTGCAGGCACAGCTGCAGAAAAACTATCCTGATTTAAATATCCAGCACATTCAGCCGACAGAAATGCGGGGCATCTACAGCGGCAGCGTAGGTGAGCAGATTATTTATACCGGTGAGGATGCAGAATATATTATTGCTGGCTCTATGATTCGTCTAAAAGATAAAAAAAATCTAAGCAATGCATTAATGCTGCAGCAGAATCAGGTGGACTGGAAAAAACTTCCGTTAAAAGATGCAATTAAAAGCGTCAAGGGGAACGGCAAGCGCCAGCTGGCCATCTTTTCTGACCCAAATTGCCCGTATTGCAAACAGCTTGAAGTAGAGCTGGGCAAGCTTAATGATGTAACCCTTTACACTTTTGTAGTGCCCTTAAAACCGCAGTCGGTTGCGCCGTCAAAACAGCTGTTTTGTGAAAAAGACCGCGCCTATGCTTGGAGCAATTTGATTTCTAAGGGTATACAGCCAACTGCTAAGCAAAGCTGCGCCAACCCGATTGAGCGCAATTTACAGCTGGCGAAAACACTGCAGCTGAACGGCACGCCAGCAATTATTTTTTCTAATGGCACTAAGCTGATGGGTGCCTACCCGGCTGCTGAAATTGAAAAAATCTGGAAAGAGCTGGGGCTTTAAGTCTGCTGCACAGTAAAAAAATCCCCGTACAAGACGGGGATTTTTTTGAGATAAAATTAATTTAAACGGTCGATTTTCGGGTGACCATATTGTAAATAAACAGAATAATGATTGCGCCGATGACCGAGGCAATAAATCCGGCAGCAGAATTTTCACCGTAAAGCCCCAGCAGGCGTCCGCCATAGGTAGCCAGCAATGAACCTGCAATACCGAGCAGTGCTGTCATAATAAATCCGGCTTTGTCATCTCCAGGATGAATTGCGCGGGCGATCAGGCCTGCAATAAAACCAACAACAATCGCAACAATAAGTGACCACATGCGTGCTCTCCTTCTTATCATGTATTTGTTTTTGCATTGTATCGATCAGTATTTATCATGAAATAGATGCCTGCGCAGTAAAAGCCTGATTCAGCTGCGCAATGTTGTTTTTTTGTTCATAAATAAAGCGAAATAGCGCTTTTAGGCGATAAAAAAAAGCGGCTTGGCGCCGCTTTTAAACCGATGATCTGCCTTAGAGGCCAATCTCGCCAATAAACGGAATATGGCGGTATTTTTGATCATAGTCCAGGCCATACCCAACAATAAATTTATCTTCGACTTCGAAGCCTAAAAACTTCACATCCAGATCAATTTCACGGCGTGATGGTTTGCTCACCAACGTACATAATTCAATAGAGTTTGGATTGCGGGTTTTTAAAATTTCTAAAACTTTGCTTAGGGTATTGCCTGAGTCAATAATATCTTCCACCACCAGCACGTCTTTATCTTTGATATCGCCGTCCAGATCTTTCAAGATTTTTACATCGCGGCTGGATACTGTACCGCCGCCATAGCTGGAAACAGTCATAAAGTCGAGTTCGTGAGTTTTTGCAATCGCTCGGCATAAATCTGCCATGAAAATGACAGAACCGCGTAATAGACCAATTAATACCAGCTCTTTGTCGCTGTTAGCATAATGCGCATCAATTTTTGCGCCAAGCTCTTTGACTTTTGCTTGAATTTCTTCAGTGGAAATCAGTACGCTCATTTGAACAGACATGGGTAGATACCTAAAAAAGCAAATCAAAAAAATAAAAAAGGTGTTGACGTGCAACACCTTTAAAGATGACTCAATTTTAATACATCTGGCATGCAGATGCATCCTTTTTGCCGTTGAAAATGTAATCAGCTCGGCCTGCTGCTGTCACGTTTGAGCGCACAGGTGCATGCGAGTGCCAAGACGGCCCATTTCAGCCAGCTTTTACGCTTATTCTGCTTTTGCCTGGTTTTTGGCATAGGCACATTGTCCATACACATAGGTGGCATGAATATTCCGGTCATCTCCCATCAGCATCAGGGCAAATAAGGCATCTTCCAAGTTTTTAGCGCGCTGCTGACGCAGTGCTTGCAACACTGTGGCTTTTAAATCCAGCACAACAAAATCAGCTTCTTTTCCAAGGTTAAAATTGCCGAGTTTGTCATCTAAATCGAGCGCTTTGGCGCCGCCTAAAGTAGCGTGATACAAGGCTTCAAAAGCCGATAATTTCTCGCCTTGCAGCTGCTGCACTTTATAGGCTTCATTAATGGTTTGCAGTTGGTTAAAT
>JASLHF010000197.1 GCA_030152275.1 Acinetobacter sp.
ACTTTATAGCCTTGGCGCTTTTCCAAAGTTTCAACAAATTGGGCCGCTTCCAGCAAACTGCTGTGCGTGCCTGTATCCAGCCAGGCAAAACCGCGCCCCAGCAGTTCAACGTTTAAATCACCGCGCTCCAGATACATTTGATTGACTGTGGTAATTTCCAGTTCACCGCGATCTGAAGGTTTCACCTGTTTGGCTATTTCAATCACATCATTATCGTAAAAATACAGCCCTGTAACCGCAAAATGAGATTTAGGATGCTTTGGCTTCTCTTCCAGAGACACGGCACGGTACTGTTCATCAAACTCAACCACGCCAAAACGCTCTGGATCTTTCACTTGGTAGCCGAATACTGTCGCACCTTTGACGCGCGCAACCGCCTGCTTCAGCATTGGGGTAAAACCTTGACCGTAAAAAATATTATCGCCAAGCACCAAGCAGACATTGCTGCCGCCAATAAATTCTTCACCAAGAATAAATGCTTGTGCTAAACCGTCTGGGCTGGGCTGAATAGCATATTGCAGACGAATACCAAATTGTGAACCATCACCCAGCAGACGGACAAAGCTGTCTTTATCTTCAGGTGTTGTAATAATGAGGACATCCTGAATACCTGCCAGCATAAGTACAGACAGCGGATAATAAATCATCGGCTTATCATAAATGGGCAAAAGTTGCTTCGATACACCCTTGGTGATTGGATATAAACGAGTTCCTGAACCACCTGCGAGGATAATTCCCTTAGTATTTATTGACATTATGACTGCATACCTAATCGTTCACGCTGATAGCTGCCGTCCTGTACACGGCGGCACCACTGTAAATTATTCAAATACCATTGAACGGTCTTGCGAAGACCTGTTTCAAATGTTTCTTCCGGCTTCCAGCCTAGTTCTTTCTCGATCTTAGACGCATCAATTGCGTAACGAACATCATGTCCAGGCCGGTCTTTCACATAAGCAATCAGATCTTTATAGTGCACAACTCCAGCAGGTTTATGCGGAGCAAGCTCTTCCAGCAATGCGCAAATGCCTAAAACAACCTCTATATTCTGTTTTTCATTATGGCCGCCGATATTGTAAGTTTCACCTGAAACACCTTTGGTGGCTGCCTGAAATAATGCCCGTGCATGGTCCTCAACATATAGCCAATCACGGATTTGGTTACCAGTACCATAAATAGGCAATGCTTTACCTTCCAATGCATTCAAAATGACCAGCGGAATTAATTTTTCAGGAAAATGATAAGGCCCATAATTATTCGAGCAATTTGTCACTATGACAGGCAAACCGAATGTGCGGTGCCATGCGCGAACCAAATGATCTGAACTGGCTTTACTGGCCGAATATGGTGAACTTGGCGCATAAGATGTTGTTTCAGTAAACAAATCTTCTGTACCTTCTAAATCACCATAGACTTCATCTGTGGAGATGTGATGGAACCGGAAAGTTTTTTGACTGGCAGGCGTCAATTTTGCCCAGTAGTTTCGAGCGGCCTCAAGCAAGGTATAAGTGCCAACAATATTCGTTGCAATAAACTCTGCTGGCCCGTCAATAGAACGGTCCACATGTGATTCAGCAGCCAAATGCATAACAATATCCGGCTGAAACTCGGCAAAAGCCTGATTCACAGCAAGCGCATCACAAATATCAATTTGTTTAAATTGATAACGGCTGCTGCTGTCTATTTCAGACAATGATTCTAAATTGCCGGCATACGTTAATTTATCGATATTTAAAACATGATGCGCTGTGTTTGAAATAATATGACGAATCACAGCAGAGCCAATAAACCCCGCCCCCCCAGTAATAAGAAATTTCATGCTATCCCGCTAAATCGTTTAATTTTTAAAGTTGGTGTCGTAACTTTTTAGAAATAATTTCACGACGCTTTTCATCATCGGCTGAAACAATGGCTTTTGGGCTGCTCCGTGCGCTGCCGGATTCGTATTTTGCAGACGCTCTTTTTCCAAATAGCTGCCTTGCGCATTAACGACCGGCGGATGATCAAACAAATAAGTCGCATATAAATGAATCTGCGGATTCATTTGCGCAACCCCGCCCCAATGATCAAAAATTTGTGGAACCTCGTGGTAATGCAGCAAAATTTCCGCCATTTTACGGTCAACAATATAAGCATAGGCAGATACAAATTTTGCGTAATAATACGGATGGACTTTGAGCACGCTTCTGCCCAGCATATTTTTTTCAATAAAGCGCCCTTTAACTTTTTGACTATGTGCAAGCTGAATACCGCCCAAACTTAGAAAAAAAACAGGTTCTAATGTCAACTGATCCAGCTCGCTTTCAATCTGTGCAAAACTGAAATTTCCGTCCTGAATTGCATCATCTTCAAACACAATTGCATATTTTTCATCTGAAGCTAAAAAATCACGCAGAGCAGCTAAATGCGATAAAGTACAGCCCAGCTCTCCGGGCGTTAACGGCTTACTGTGACCAGCAACTGCTTGATCAAAATATTCTTTGACCGTTAACTCCGCGCCCTTAATGCCCAACGTTTTAAACTCATGCGCAGCAGAAGCAAACAGTGGCTGGCTAAAAAAAGCGTTTAAACGCGGACTGCCGCATGCTTCAATACTGATTAAATATTTTTTCAGCCCCATAGCATCATCCTTGATTAAACGGATAAGTGGCATATTTAAATTTACCCAAAGTGTATCTCAACGGCGTGCCATACTGGCTAACAGGCAAATCTGTACGATCTACCCGTTCCGCTTCAATCGCACTCAGCCTTTCGTCACTTTCACCCTTTTGAATCACCGGATGATCAACCACATGAGTCATCATCAAATGGACTTGCTGATCAAAGTCAAATAAATAGCTCCAGTCATCTGCTCTGCGCAAAGGTTCATGATAACCCAGCAAAACCTCAGCCATTTTCCGGTCGACCACATACGCCATTGCGTAATTTACCCGATGATAAAAATCTGGATTTACTTCCAGTATTTTTTTCTCAAACAGCTGATACGGCATAATTGTACCGCGCGTCTTGCGGGATTCTTTCATTTGAATACCGCCCAAACTGAATAAAGTTTTGGCCGGCAGCTGAATACGGTTTAATTCCTGCGTCAGCGCATCAACCGTTAAATGCGGCGGCAATATCGCATCATCTTCAAGAATAAATGCATAAGCATCATCTGTTTTTAGAAATTCTTTCAGCGCCTGTAAATGCGACAGCGTACATCCTAACTCACCAGGCGTCAGCGCTTGTTCACGGCCTTTTACCGCTTTTTCAAAATAAAATTTTGCAGAAAGCTCAGCGCCTTTAATGCCGATTTTATTATACGGCTGTTTTAACGATTGAAAAAAAGGCTGCTGCAGAAATTGATTCAAGCGCTCGGAGTCTGCTTGCTCAATACTAATAATATAAATCTGCATCTTCGCTTGCACTCTCTTTTTATAACAATTTAACTTTTAACTGTATTATATAAGCAAATTAATTTTAGATGAAAATTTATGTTCAGGCTTTTGGCAAAAAAATGGTATAAATTTCAACAAAAACAGCATGCTCGGCATTATGTTTCACATTGGTACATGCGTTTTGGCTGGCTCGATGCGCCTTTAAGCAGCCAGCAGCAGCTGCAGAATCTTTTTGAAATTCACTCACCGCATAAATTCACCTTTGCAGACTGTTTTTATGCGCAGGAAAATGACCGCCATTTCATTTTTTTTGAAGAAGTAGACGATGTTCATCCTGTTGGTTTTTTGTCTGTATTAGAAATATTTAAAGACGGCACTTTTACTGAACCGCAAACGATTCTAAAACTGGATTACCATCTATCCTACCCGTGTGTTTTCAAGGTCGAAAACAACTGGTTTATGATTCCCGAAACCTGCGCTAATAAAACGATCGAACTTTGGCAATGCGTTGAATTTCCGCTGAAATGGGAAAAGCATTCTAACTTGCTGGAAAATATTGAAGCGGTTGATACTACACCGTTTTTCCATGACGGCATGTGGTATTTATTTACCTCAACACGGCGAAATTGCAAAAAATTTGGTGATCGTTTAGATCTATTCATGACCGAAGATATTTTAAATCCGAATTGGCGTGAACATCCGCATAATCCGGTTTGCACTGGCCACCAGCAGTTCCGCATGGCCGGAAAACCCTTTATTTATAATGGAAAATTGGTTCGTCCAAGCCAAGATTCACTTAAGCGCTACGGCGGGAATATTGAGTTGAAAGAAATTTTAGAACTCAATCCAACAGCTTACAAAGAACAGCTGCTGGAAGTGGTTTTACCAGATTGGAAAGCCGAAGATGATGGATGCCATACCATTAATGCTGAAGATCATTTTGTGGTGCTGGATGCAATTCGGCTATCGCCCAAAAAATAAAAACTGTTAATGCGCTGAAAGCAGCGCTGTGTAAATCTGCAAAGTTTGCTGTGTCATCGCCTCGACAGTCAGTTCATTTTTGGCGCGGTCAAATAAAGGTGCAAAATCTTTTTGCGCCTGTTCTGCCAGTGCATTTTGAATGGCGTGGCGCAGCTGCTCACTCTGCCGTATTTCGGCAAGATACGCATTCGGCAGCCATTCAATGACGCCATTCACCTTGGTTGAAGCCATAGTTTTATCCGCCTGCAGCGCCTCGACCATGACTAATGGAAATCCTTCACGGTCTGAGGATAAAACCACTGTATCCGCCAGCTGAATCAAATCGCGCGCATCTTCTCTAAAGCCCAAAAATGCGGTTTGCGCCTGCATATTTTGCTGAGCCGCCTGCACTTCCAAACCGCTGCGCAATGAACCATCTCCGACAATCCATAAATTGGCATCCACCCCGCGCATGGCATGCAGCAGCAGGGCAATATTTTTTACCGGCTCCAAGCGGCCAATGCACATGACAATTTTCTTGGCCGGATCTAAAGCTGGATGCGCCGCATAAATTTGCGCTTTCAGCTCCTGTATTTTCACATCAGCCAAGACAGGCTGAGCATACACGCCGTTATACACCACATGCGCCTTGCCAGCAGGTATGCCTTGCGTCAGCGCCTGACTGACAGCAATGACCGCATCACCGGCCGCGTAAATAGCTTTATTTTTCTTGGTGCCATGAACTGTAGTCACAAATTTTACAGGCTTTAGCCAACCGCGGATTTTAGCAATCAGCTCTGCTGCTTTACCCGCCTGCGCATGCACAATATCCGGCTGAATTTGATTGATTAAGCTTTTGAGCTCCCAAAGCAAAAATAAATTCCAGCGGCTGCGGGCAAAATCAACTGGGTGAAAATGGACATTTTCATTAAATTTTTCGGCATAGCATGGATGCGCCAAAATATGCACCTCATGCTGCCGTGACATTTCGTTCACTAAATTGAAGGTATGCTGCTCTAAACCGCCAGTCCCGCCGCTGGTTGCCAGTACCTGAACAATTTTCATGATTTGTCCTGTTTTTTCTTAGCGGCGTTCTGATGCTGTTCAAACAATTTAGCTTCTTTTAAAAAAGCATAAAAGGCATTGATCATGCTGTTCACAAACCCGCGCCAGCCGTTTAAACAGCTGCGCCGGATAAAATAAGATTTTAAGAACGTCACCGGCATGACCAAACTCAGTTTCAGCAAGCTGGGCTTTTTGCCTTTTTGAAATTTCTCTGCTGCTTTTAATTCTGAATACTGATTATTTTTTTCGACTTTAACAAAAATGCTCGATTCGCCGTAATGATAAATATCACCTTCTGCACGAATGCTTTGACCATTCACAACCACATTTTCATGAACTTTATTTGCAAGGTCATATTGGCCTTTGCTTTTACGAAAAAAACGCACTTTGGCATGCTTTTTCGTATGCTTGCTGTTGGGTACCCCTAAAAATACATCATTAATCGGGGTAATCAGCGCATCAATTTGATTGTCCTGAATCGTACGCTCAATTTCAGTTTTTAATTCAGCCGACAGCACTTCATCGCCGTCCAAATTCAGCACCCAGTCCTGTAAGCACTGCGCCAGCGCTAGACTTTTTTGTCCTGCATAACCTTGCCAGTCTTGATGCGAAATATGGGTATTAGGAAATGACTGGGCAATAGCATAGGTATTATCGGTGCTACCGGAGTCCAAAATAATCACTTCAGCAAAGTCTTTAACACTCTCTAAAGTTTCCTGCAGCCAAGCGCCGCAGTTCAGCGTGACAATATAAACACTGCAAGGAATCATAATTTATAGCGTCCTTTGGCTAAAGCAATGCGCATTTGCAGCGCATTCATGGCGCCATGCGTGCTGACGCGCGGAATATTAAATTGATTGTCTACCGTATAAGCTTCAACTTTTTTTCGGGTAGATACCGCATTTTTGAAGCCGATATCTTTGGCCATCTGCTGATGCTTCTCATTAAAGCGCCCAAACGGATAAGCAAAACTCGGACAGCGTCCAACCAGCGCTTCAACATCCTGTTTAGACGCCTGCATTTCGGAAAAAGCGTCTTCGTCCGACAATTTTAGTAAATTCACATGATGCTGGGTATGCGCGCCAAACTCGATCACGCCAGACGCCGACATCTCACGGATTTGTTCGGCGGTTAATTTTTCAATGCCTTCAATTTGGGTAGCTAAAAAAATCGTAGCTTTAGCCTGATATTTTTTCAGCAGCGGATAAGCAAACTGATAGTTATCCATAAAGCCGTCATCAAAAGACAATGCAAAAACGTTCTTCTCCCCCTGATGCTGATCCAGATCAGAAACAAAACAGAAGACCGCCTTTTTCTTCACCAGATACTGCAGCAGCTGCTCAAACTTGGCTGGAGGCATGTTCATGCCGGAGGCGTCCTGATGCGGCGTCACCTGATGCAGCATCACGACACGTGGAATATTTGCGCTGCGCTGCGGCAGCCAAAAGGTGTAGTTGCCCAGCAGATACAGCACTGCAGCCAACGCAATTAAGCCAATTACCGCATATAACAGCCACATTATGCATACACCTCATGCGCCCATTCATATTCTTCTGAAAATGGCTGATCAAACGTCACTTCCAGCATAAACTGCGTTATGCGCTTGCCGTTATAGCTGCTGCGGGTTTTGTTCCAGCCGGCTTCAGCAATTTTTTTTGCTTCTGCAGGATGGTCTGCATAATGCTTAATTTTCGCTGCCAAATCATTTTGATCATCAAAATAAACCACTTCCTGCGCTGTATACAGCTTATCAAAACCAGGAATACGCGGACTGAAGGTCAGCAAGCCATTGCCGGTCAGCTGCACAATGCGGTCAGAGCTGTACAGCGTGACATCATTTTTACGCGAATAATTCAGCCCCATGCGGGTTTCAGACAGCACCTTATAATAGCCTTTGCCGTACACGCCCGGCTGCTCAAAGCATCCGTAATACTGATATTGAACCTGATTTTTACTTAAGGTATCTGCCAAATCCTTGAGGAATTTTTCGCGTTCCGGCTCTTTATACACCACGCCGCAAAAAATAAACTCTTTATTAATATTATCCGACTCAAACTGTTTCAGCACTTCAACGTTACGATGCCCAACGTTCGGCATATACGCTGTTTTTAAATGCGGCAGCTTGAGTTTTTTCAAATATTCACCGCCTGTCGTGCAAAAAATAGCATCTAAATATGGTGAAAATTCACGCACAAAACCCAGTTTATGCTCCAAATACAGCGGATCAACATACCAAAATGCAATTTTAGTGTTTGGGTGCTGCTGTTTAATATCTTTCAGCACAGACGGACTCATCAAATCGCTGTGCCCAATCAGCACCAAATCCGGCTCGATATTATTAACTACTTTTAGAATTTCTTTATTGGCCCAGCTGGCGCCTAGTTTTTTAGTTTTAAAAACCGTGCCCATACGCGCCATATCACGGAAGCTGAAATCATACACAAAATGGCCATTTTCAATTAAACCAGCTGAAATTTTACGGTCTGTGCAGTAAAAATGGGCGCCCTGCTTATTAAAACCAAAGTTCGCGATATGCAATATTTTCATAAATTACTCAAAAACAATCAGCTGTGATCCGCCGCCAAGGCATTTTATAATCTTTCGGGTGCAAGAATAGCATAATCCTCATAAGCCTACAGCGGGCAGTGCGCCTAAAGCAGAATGCCCAGACGGGATCTTTTTATCGTTCTATTTGACTAAATGCTTAGCTGCAGTGCATCTGTACCAATGCGTCTGACACATGATAAACCGATTAGCGCTGCTGTAATAACCGTTGTGCAGCCCGATCAGCCTCTGCAAATACAGAGCCTTCAGGCAACTCATTGCGCACATGGCTGCTGGAAACCCGCTGCAGCTGCAGCAGATTGTTCACAGCATTGACTACCCGATCGTCTTTAAGCCGGTCAATCAGAATTACGCCAACTTTGCAGCCGGCTGTCAATGCTTCAAAAATCATCGATACGCTGTCTTCTGTGACCCAGACCGCTTCTGCCTTTTGCATTTCTTCAAAAATCCAGCCTTGCGGTGTTTCTTCTACTGGAAAAATCTGCAGCTGTTGGGCAAAAGACTGCTGCTTCAAATGCGTCAAAAAATCTTTCGGCGTGCGGCGTGAAGTTGTAAGAATAATTTCTGCTTCAGCATTTTGTTCTGCAATGCGCTGCACCGCCTGCAGCACTTTTGCATCATTCCACTGATGCCGTTTGGATGAACCGCCCAAAGCAATCAGAATTCTATTCGACTGATGGCGCTGTTCATTCACAATAGGGTTCAGCGCGCCTTGAGTCACCATGACATTGCCCTGCTCAGGCACCCCATCATGTTCTGGAACAATCACATGATCAAACCAACCGAACGGGAAATTCGGCTTCATTAAAATGACGGTTTCTGCAACAGGAAATATTTTTCCCAACAGCAGGACTTTAAGCTGCGTATGGCTGCCTACCCCCAAAATATAATCGGGTGGCTTCTGCACAGCATGATTTTTTTTGCTGACAGCTCCCTGTATCAAATTAATAAACGGTAAGTCATTGATTGAAATTTCTTGAAACGTAATAGGCGATGCAATTGCCCGCTGCATGGCTTGATACAAACCAACAGCTTGTGAACGGTGTCCAGCTTTGCCATCACTCACATAGACAATATGCATTAATCCTGTGCTCCACTTCATCAACTGCCAACATTTAATCTGAAATGATCCTGCCAATGAGCGCGGCGTCCACAGATTAAATTCACATATTAAACAAACAGCTTCATAAAAAAAGGCGGAACTTATGTTCCGCCTTTTTATCTTAACCGATCAGCTTATTTTACGTAAGTTAACCAGTGCGCATATTTAGGATCTTTACCTTGAACTGCATTAAAGAAAGCAGTTTGGATTTTTTCAGTGATCGGACCGCGCGCGCCGCAGCCGATTTGACGGTCATCATATTCACGGATTGGAGTTACTTCAGCAGCCGTACCAGTAAAGAACGCTTCATCACCAATGTAGAATTCATCACGGGTAATGCGGCGTTCAATCACTTCAATGCCTAAATCTTTAGCAATGGTAATCACCGTTTGACGGGTAATGCCGTCCAGCGCGCCGCCAGCAAGGTCAGGCGTATGCAGCGCGCCGTCCTTCACTAAGAATACGTTTTCGCCAGAACCTTGGCATACAAAGCCTTGAGGATCCATCAGCATCGCTTCGTCATAGCCTGCTTGAGCAACTTCTTGATGTGCAAGAATTGATACGGTGTAGTTGCCTGACGCCTTCGCTTTACACATCGTCACGTTTGGATGGTGATGTGTGAAAGATGAAGTTTTTACGCGGATGCCTTTCGCCATCGCGTCATCGCCAAGGTAAGCGCCCCAGCCCCATGCTGCTACTGCAACATGAATCGTATTATCAGTCGCTGCGATACCCAGTTTTTCAGAACCAATAAAAATAATTGGACGCAAGTAGCAAGAAGCCAGTTTGTTTTCACGCACAACATCAATTTGAGCCTGCTCGATTGCAGCCTGATCAAACGGAACTTTCATTTGATAGATTTTTGCAGAGTTCAGCAGGCGTTTTGTATGATCTTGGAGACGGAAAATCGCGGTTCCATTAGGAGTTTCATAGGCACGGACACCTTCAAACACACCCATACTGTAGTGCAATGTATGAGTTAAAACGTGAATTTTCGCTTCACGCCAGTCAACTAATTGTCCATCTTGCCAAATAAAACCATCACGATCAGCCAAATTCATGGCACACACTCCAAATTTTTATACACAGTCATTTTTATCCAAGGCAACTGCTGCGCTTGGATCGATTAATCTTTGCCATAACTTGCAAACAGCCTCTCGGGTATCGCGCCAGTCCGCAGCATTCACTTGCATGGATTGATTTGCAAGCGCTAGACGGTGGCTCTCGGCTCGTTCACGAAGGTAAGCTTGAATCAATGCTGTCGCGTCGTCGCTGGATAAGCGACTTGCTTTTGCGGCGTCTTCAAGGATTCTTACGTTGTCGGAGTAATGAGCGAGATCAGGATTCGCCCCACTCCATGCTAATACAGCATACTGTGCCATAAATTCGATATCAACGATACCACCTGCATCCTGTTTTAAATGAAAAATTCCCTCTTTTTGCTGTTCTTTAGAAGAACCCAAGTGATCTTTCATTTTTTGACGCATTTTGAGCACTTCCTCACGCACCTTTTCTTCATCGCGCGGCTGCGTCAAAATTCGGCAGCGCAATTGCTCAAACTTAGACCGCAGCGAAGCCTCACCGGCAATCGAGCGCGCGCGCACCAGAGCCTGATGTTCCCACAGCCATGCACTCTTAAATTGATACTGCTCAAAGGCTTTCAGACTGGTTACTAAAAGCCCAGCTTCACCCGATGGGCGCAGGCGGGTATCAATTTCATAAACCCGGCCATCCAGTGTCTGTGTCGTCATTAATGACATAAATTTTTGCGCAACCCGCATGGCAAATTCAAAGCCGCTAATTGGCTTCATGCCGTCAGTATCGGCCTGTTCATCCATATAATGAATAAACACCAAATCCAAATCTGAACCATAACCCAGCTCTATGCCGCCAAGCTTGCCGTAGCCCGCCACAGCAAAGGCAATATGATCAAGCGAACAGCGCTGACCATCAGCATCCTGCGGATAGCCATGCTTTTTGGCTGTAATCTGATAGGCCAAATTCAGCGCAGAAGCCACAGACACTTCAGCAATATCAGTCAGCGCATCAGAGACTTTCATCAGCGGGCTTTCTGCCAAAACATCACTGGCCGCGACCGTCAATACATTGGACTTTTTAAATAAACGCAGCACACGCATTAAGTCTTCGACTTCATCCAGTTCAATGCGCAGCAGCTGCTGGCGAAGCGAGTCCTCTAAATCTTTACGTTTCGGCAGTTCAAAGTCCATTGACAGAAACTCATCCAGAAGTACCGGATAATGCGTCAATTCTTCACAAATCCACGGGCTGACCGTCGCCATTTTCACCAAGCGCTGCAGTGCGCCCTTGCTTTCAATCAGCATGACCAAATAAACCGTACGGCGCAT
>JASLHF010000218.1 GCA_030152275.1 Acinetobacter sp.
TTTTAAATAAAAAACCGAATGAAAAAATTTTGGAGCGGGAAAGGAGACTCGAACTCCCGACCCCAACCTTGGCAAGGTTATGCTCTACCAACTGAGCTATTCCCGCGGAGTCTATCCAATTTTTTAAATAAAAAACCGAATTAAAAAAATTTGAGCGGGAAAGGAGACTCGAACTCCCGACCCCAACCTTGGCAAGGTTATGCTCTACCAACTGAGCTATTCCCGCATAGCCACGTATAATACATTAAGCATTTTTCAGGTCAATAACTTTATGAAAAACTGCGTATCGTTTGCATAAAATAAAAACAATTTAATTGAATTTGATGCATTTCTTGGACTTTTTTCTGTAAAAAGACATGCGGAAAAGGTCTGGCTGCGCATTAAAACCGACACCAGCGCAGGAACTTGCTCAATTACAGGCTATACTTAAAATATAGACAGTCATAAAACCCACAGTTATAGATTGAGGAGCCTCTGAATGAGTTTAGAACAGCAGCTGATTGAGCGCCTGCAAATTTTGGCGCCTGCACATCTTGAAGTCGTCAATGAATCGGCTGGCCATGGCGGCTATTTCCCAGGCAAAGAATCGCATTTTAAAGCTGTGATTGTCAGTGATGCTTTTGCAGGCCTTCGTGCAGTACAGCGCCATCAAAAAGTCTATGCCGCTGCAGGTGATTTAATTGGCCCAGGCAATATTCATGCCTTGGCGATTCATGCTTTTTTGCCAGAAGAATGGAAAGGCCAAGATACGGCTAGCCCTGCCTGCGCGCATGCGCCAAAAGCTTAAATAGGCAGACAGCAGCGATGGATACACATTTACTGATTAAAATTATTCACATGACGGGCGCAGCGCTGGCTTGCGCAGCAGTGCTCATCCGTGCGGTAACTCTGTTTAAAGGCGTACAGGGCAATTTACCGAATCCGGCCGGCCGCAAGTTTTTTGTTGCGCTGCAGCATGGTGCAATGGCGCTGATTGCAGTTACAGGCGCGGTACTTCTGTATATGAAAAATTTTGATGTGCAGCCGTGGTTTTATGCCAAAATCATTCTGTTTTTGGTGCTATTGTCGGCACTCAGCAAAGCTTACCGTAAAACAGACAGCATACTGCTGGCTCAGCGCCGTGCAGGCTGGGTACTGGCGCTGGTTGCATTGCTGGCGATCATTGGCCTAGTGATCATTAAGCCTAACTTTGGCTGATTGTCTGACATAATAAATTGCACAAAAACTGTTCTCAGGTAGACTGAGGACAGTTGACATAATTTGATATAATAATGAACTTGAGGGGGCTTAATGCGTACACGTGTGGTGTTTAACCAAAAAGGCGGTGTGGGAAAATCCAGCATTACCGTAAATTTAGCCGCAATCAGTGCGCATCAGGGCTTAAAAACGCTGGTGATTGATCTCGATCCTCAAGCCAATTCCAGCCAATACTTGCTCGGAGATGACGCCACCTATTCGGCGGACAAGCCGGCATTAGAACCGAATATTGAAAACTATTTTGACGAAGTGCTGGGCGCGCAGCAAAGCAAAGGCCTAATCGGCAGCGCTATTGGCTCGATTTTGAAAAACCGCGCGAAAGGTTTAGAAAGCTATGTTCATCAGTCACCTTATAAAAATCTGGATGTAATACCGGCCAGCCCAAGTCTTGGCGCTTTGGCGCATGCCTTGGAATCGAAACATAAAATTTATAAACTGCGCGATGCTTTGCAGCAATTAACCGGCCAATATGACCGCGTATTTATTGATACCCCGCCGGCATTTAATTTTTTTACGCTGTCCGCGCTTATAGCTGCTGACCGCGTACTGATTCCGTTTGACTGCGATGTATTTTCTAAACGCGCGCTGCAGACTTTAATTGAAAATGTGATCGAAACGCAGGATGATCACAATGACCGTTTAGAAATCGAAGGCATTGTGGTCAATCAGTTTCAGGCACAGGCAAAATTGCCGCGTGAAGTGGTGCAGCAGCTGAAAGATGAAGGTTTACCCGTGCTAGACAGTATGCTGCCGCCTTCAGTGCTGATGAAAGAATCGCATCATAAAAATCAGCCTTTAATTCATTTGGCATCAGATCATAAATTGACGCAGGCCTATCAATCATTGTTCAATGAAATTGAGCAGAAATAAATTTTGAGAAGTCTATGAACACGATTAAATTAAGCCTGTTGGCCGCCAGCGCCTTGTTGCTCGGCGCATGCGCTACAACAGTTAAACCTACTTATGTTTCTCCTACGCAGTATCAGTCACTGAGCTGTTTTCAGCTGCAAAGCGAATATAACCGTATTCAGGATTACCTAAATAGCGGCGTGCAGCCTGCAAAACGTACCGGCATGGGCGTGGGTGTGGGTTTGGGCGGCGGCTGGAGCAGCGGCGGCGGCTGGGGCATTGGACCGTCTGTTTCAGTCAATATGGGACAGTCGTCTAATACCAAGAAAACAGAAATTGCCCGCTTGATGGGGGAGCAAGAGGCTGTGATGCAGGCTGCGAATTTTAAAGGCTGCCCAATGATTCCACGTGCGAAAGCGCAGCCTTAATAATACAGATTTAGTTCGAAAAAAAGCATGCAGCTGTTTTCTGGTGCATGCTTTTTTGTGGGTTTATGGCCTAGAACTATAGATTAAAAGTGTAATAATTTTTTTCGCCACGCCAGCGACTCTTTTTGCTGTTGGCGGTGGCTTGAGTTCTTTTGTTAAATTTCATTTTTTTCTTAAGTATATAAAAAATAAAAATATTAAAGTGTATAAATAAATATGCTTCTGCAATTGTTTTGGAGAGCATGCTAATGATAAAAACTGCATCAAAACTGAGCTCTTTGACCTGCTGCGTACTTGTTTTTATAAATTATTTTCGGCTAAGGTGTGCCCACTTTTACAGAATTTTAGGTTGCTATGATTGAGAGTTGGCTATTTGTTTTGGCAATGATTGCGGTCCTGATGACTCCTGGCCCGACCAATGCATTGCTTGCCAGCTCAGCACATCAGCAGGGAATTGCCAAAACCAGTTTGTTTATTCCTGCTGAGTTTTTAGGTTATTTGTACGCTATTAACTTGTGGGCGCTGCTCATTCATCTCAGCGCGCCAATTTGGCCAAATCTTATTCATATTCTGCATGCACTGAGCATGTTCTATGTGTTTTGGCTGGCTTTTCATTTGTGGAAATCGGCGCATTTACAGCAGCACAGCCAAAAAAACAGTTCTATCCGGCCGCGTCAGCTGTTTTTTGCAACCTTTAAGAACCCCAAAGCGCTGCTGTTCGCTGCTGGTATTTTTCCACTGGAAACATGGAACAATGCAACCAATTTTATTTTAGTTTTTGCTGTATTTAGCTTAGTGCTGCTGCCGTCAGCCATGTTCTGGATGGCCTTTGGGCGAGCAATTCTGTCTGGAGAAAGCCGAAAAATAAAAGCCGATCTCTTATATAAAGGATCGGCGATGATGCTGGTACTGTGCATGTTCCCGGTGGTGATCCGGTTTTTTGCCTAATCGGCTATTTTTTCTTTTTCAGTTTGGCGCGGATATAGCCAATGATGCCTGGCAAAATACTTAAAATAATGATGCCGAAAATCAGATGGGTGAAATTATCTTTAATAAACGGCATGTTGCCGAATAAATAGCCCAGCGTGACAAAAGAGCCAACCCATAGCGCAGCGCCAATGGCATTAAACAGCAGAAATTTGCGGTAATGCATTTCGCCCGCTCCTGCCACAAACGGAGCAAAGGTGCGGATAAACGGCATAAAGCGCGCAATAATAATGGTTTTGCCGCCGTGTTTTTGGAAAAACTCATGCGTTTTGACCAAATGCTCTTTATTGATGAAGCGGTTATTGATTTCAAAAGCGCGCGGGCCGATATATTTGCCGATATGATAATTTAGCGTATCGCCCAGCACAGCTGCTGCAAACAGCACCACACCCAAGACCCAAGGATCCATTGCGCCGGTTTTGGCCGCTAAGGCGCCAGCAGCAAACAGCAGGCTGTCGCCCGGCAGGAAAGGCATGACGACCAAACCGGTTTCGACAAAGATCACTAGAAATAAAATGCCGTAAATCCAAGAACCGTAATTTGTTATAAATTCAGACAGATGCTGATCAACATGCAAAATAAAATCAATAAGATTCATGAAAGAGAAGCTAAGCAGAAAAGTGATTTGATGCTATCAGTCCATGTCATTAAAGTCAGTATTAAAACGTAATTAATTTCTCGAATTATTGTTCCATCAATAGGATGATAGGTATTAAAAATACATATTTAAACAAAATAAGAAACGACCTAATCTGTGCACATCTTCTCAATAGAATTCAAAATAGGGTACAGCATGTTTAATCCAAATACTGTCGTAAAGAACTTCAGCCAGCAGCCGCATATCAATGCAGTATTGAGCCTCATTGCGCGAATCTTGATGGCATATATTTTCATTGCTGCTGGCTGGGGCAAAGTCACTGCCTATGGCGCAACAGCAGGTTACATGGAATCTATGGGCGTTCCTGCAGCGCTGCTGCCGATGACTATTTTGGTTGAGCTGGGCGGCGGTTTGGCATTGCTGATGGGGTTTCAGGCACGTTTTGCAGCGTTCGGTTTGGCTGTATTCAGCCTTCTGACCGCATTTTTATTTCATAATGGCGCCGAGGATGGTATTAACTTTATGAAAAACCTGGCAATGAGCGGCGGTTTACTGTTCTTAATGCTGCATGGTGCAGGCAAACTCAGTCTAGACGCGATGTTTGAAAAGCAGGATGAATAAACTAAAAGAACAACTGCTCAAAAAAGCGGCTCTATGCCGCTTTTTTGCATGTTTCGTCATAAATTCCGGGCTGATTTTGTCTCAATCTGCTGCCGGAAACAGCAGATTGAGAGCGCTGTCCGAATAGTGTGCGAAAGCCTAAGAAAAATGCTAGAATACGGCGCTTATATTCGTTGCCTGCATAGTTGTTTGCCATGACTACCAATACCCAAATTACTGAAGACCGTATCCTGATTTTGGATTTCGGTTCTCAATATAGCCAGCTTATTGCGCGCCGTGTACGCGAAGCTGGTGTTTATTCAGAAATGTACGCATTTGATATGTCAGAAGAAGACATTCGTGCATTTAACCCAAACGGGATCATCCTTTCAGGCGGTCCAGAAAGTGTTCATGAAGAAGGTAGTCCGCGCGCGCCGCAAGTTGTATTTGAGCTTGGCGTGCCTGTTCTTGGTATTTGCTATGGCTTGCAAACCATGTCAGAACAGCTGGGCGGTAAAGTAGAGCCGGGCACTGTACATGAATTCGGTTATGCGGAAGTTGATATTCAAGTCCGTGACAAATTGATTGGTGATCTTGAAGATACTAAAGATCAGCTTAAAGTTTGGATGAGTCATGGCGATAAAGTGACTGCGATTCCGGAAGGTTTCCAAGTGACTGCAAGCACGCCAAGCTGCCCATTTGCGATGGTTTCTGATGAAGCTCGCCGTTTCTACGGTATCCAATTCCACCCAGAAGTGACTCACACAGCAAAAGGTGCTGAGCTGTTATCAAACTTCGTTCACGGAATTTGCGGCTGCCGTAACCTTTGGAACTCTGAAAACATCATCGATTTACGTGTTGAACAGCTTCGCGCGCAAATTGGCGATCAAAAAGTTCTTTTAGGTCTTTCAGGCGGTGTGGATTCATCTGTTGTTGCTGCGCTTTTGCACCGCGCAATTGGCGATCAATTGACATGTGTATTCGTGGATAACGGCTTGCTTCGTTTGAACGAAGGCGAGCAAGTGATGGACATGTTTGCGAAAAACATGGGTATCCGTGTGATCCGTGCCGATGCTGAAAACCGTTTCTTAACTGCGCTTGCGGGCGAAGTTGATCCTGAGAAAAAACGTAAAATCATTGGCCGTGAGTTCATCGAAGTATTTGCTGAAGAAGCACGTAAGCTTGATGGCGTTAACTTCCTTGCTCAAGGTACGATTTACCCAGACGTAATCGAATCTGCTGCAACTAAGAATGGTAAAGCGCACGTGATTAAATCGCACCACAACGTGGGCGGTTTACCTGAAGATTTAGCATTTGAATTGGTTGAGCCAATCCGTGATTTGTTCAAAGACGAAGTACGCCGTTTAGGGACGACTTTAGGTTTGCCGCATGAAATGCTTTACCGTCACCCATTCCCAGGCCCAGGTCTAGGTGTGCGTATCCTGGGTGAAGTGAAAAAAGAATATGCAGATATTCTTCGCCTTGCTGATGACATCTTTATGCAAGAGCTTCGCGCAAGCGGCTGGTATGACAAAACTGCGCAAGCATTTGCCGTATTCCAACCGGTTAAATCTGTTGGTGTCGTCGGTGATGGCCGCCGTTATGCATGGGTTATCGCACTTCGTGCAGTTGAAACTGTAGACTTCATGACTGCTCGCTTCGCGCACCTTCCTTATGATCTTGTAGACAAAATCTCGACTCGTATCATGAACGAAATTGCTGACGTTTCTCGTGTGGTATATGACGTATCGTCTAAACCGCCTGCTACAATTGAATGGGAGTAAAATCAGGATTTCAAAATGCAACGCATTTTGCTGATTTTACGCCAAGAGCTATGCTCGCGGCAGCAGGGGCTTTCAAAGCGAAGCTTCTTGCCTAAATTACGGCAAAGGCTATGCCTGCGCCAGACTGGGATTTCACGAAGCACTGCTTCGTGCCAGTTTTACGCCATGAGCAAAGTTTAAAGCA
>JASLHF010000234.1 GCA_030152275.1 Acinetobacter sp.
TAAAGAGAATATTGATCAGGCGGTCACTTCCTTGACTGAGCTTGGATTAGCGCAATTTGACCGTATCCGCCTAACAGCGGAGCTGTATTTAGCCATTCAGCAGGCTGGCCAATGGTTCAGCCATGACAGCTGCAATCTGGCTGCCCGCTTTAATCATTATGCTGCCTTTAAAAATGAAGTGGTTGAACTGGAACATTTACAAGGCGTCTGCCGCGGCATTTTTCTGGGCATCCGCAATGACGGCGCAGTCGAAATTCAAACTGCAGACGCTACAGAATATTATTTCCAAGGCCGGCTGCGCCACGTTTAAGCCTCAAAACAGTAATCTAAGGCGAATAGAAGCATCATTTTGCGAGCAACTGCATGAAAAAATTATGGCTGGACATCGGCAATACCCGTCTAAAATACTGGATCACTGAAAACGGTGAAGTGCTGGAACATACCGCTGAACTGCATTTACAGTCACCGGCAGAATTGCTGTTAGGCCTGATTCAACACTTTAAAAGCCTAAACCTGCAGCAAGCAGGTGTATCCTCTGTGCAGGACAAAAAAAATAATGAACGCATTCATAAAATTCTGAAATTTTTACAGATTCCAATCGTTTTTGCTAAAGTACATGCTGAATTTTCCGGCCTGCGCTGCGCTTATGAAGATACTTCTAAATTTGGGATCGACCGTTGGCTGCAAATGCTGGCGGTGGTAAATGACCCGAAACAAAAATACTGCGTGATCAGCTGCGGCACCGCGCTGACCATTGATCTCACCGACGGTTATGAACATTTAGGTGGCTATATCCTGCCAAATTTATATTTGCAGCGCGATTCGCTGATTCAAAATACCAAGGGCATTAAAATTCCAGATGCAGCTTTTGATGAGCTCAGCCCCGGACGCAATACCATTGATGCAGTGCATCATGGGATTTTGCTTAGTTTGGTCAGTACTATTCAAACCGTATTGCAAAAATATCCTAGCCGTTTAATTTTAACTGGAGGCGATGCGCCGCTGTTTGCCCAATACCTGCAGGCCTATCAGCCTGAAATTGAAAATGATTTACTGCTCAAAGGCCTGCAAGTCTATATTCAAGCATTGCCAGTCAGCGTCAAAGCTTAATATAAGCTGGCTTTCACTCGACGAATCAACTTAGCAGCGGTTTCAGCAGCTCCCAAACTTCCTGAAATTCAGTATAGCCGTCTGCCCGCATAAAATGCCCTGCCCCTCTTATTTCATAGCTTTGCGCGTTTAAAAATGAACTAAGCTGCAGCGTCAGCGGCGGCGGCACAATACGGTCATTGGCAGATAGCAAGCAAAACGCCAAAGGCATGACGGCTTGCAGCCGGCTGCTGTCCAGCTGGGCCTGCGCAATAAAACCCTGAAGCGCTGGAGTGCTCGGCAAATCTGCCTTAAATCCTGCAACAAAAACTCCAGCTTTGATCTGCCCGCCTGTACGGGAAAAATATTGATTTACATAATGCAATACGGCCAGACAGCCTAGGCTGTGCGCCACGATAATTGTATTTTCATCCAGCACCGGCATTTGCAGCGCCAAACATTGCTGCCAGGCCTCAAAATCCGGATGTGCAGAATCCGCAAGCATAATCCGCTTGGAAATATGCCCGCTCAGCTGCAGCTTGCGCCCAAGCCACGGAAACCAGTGATCATTTGGCGTGGCCATATAGCCATGTACAATATAAATTTTTTTTCGTTCTGAACTGTTCATCGTCCGGATTTTCTTTTAATTTTCTGGCTAAATATACAATAGCACGCTCTATTGCATGCGATGCTGGTACAGCTGTTAAAAATTTTAGCCTGACCTTGTGCTGTTGCCTATTGTCATTTAAGCACAACGATTCGCTCCAAACGACAAAACAGCCCCTAAACAGCCACAGAAAAAGGCGCATCGCGCGCCTTCATACTGCATGTGTTGCACGGCGCGAACCGATGCGCCTGCTAAACTTATTTTAAAATCAAGCTTTTTTCCTGCGTACCGATTTTCTCAGCAGAGAACTGGGCAATTTGCTCCAGCACATTTGCCACCAGCGGCTCTAAGACTGTGCCTTTAATGCCGGCCGCGCCGCCGCCTGCCAAGTCATTGAAGCTGACACGATAGCTGCGGTTTTCCCTATTGTCTGAAAAAGTCTGCGAACCCAACACTCGGCCGTTCTGTACATCTAAAATTTTAATATCAACCGTCAAATCTGCAGTTTTGCTGGTTTGCTTCATGCTGCCCAAAACTGGCACAAAATTAGGAATGTAGCCGCCGGCAATATCGCGCTTTTTGGTGTTCACACCTATAGAACTGATTGATCCGGTAATCACATATTTTGCCGGATTCAGCTTCATGGTTTTACCCATCAGCGCCATTCCAGATTTCAGCATTTCCAAAGCTTCACGGTCCTGAATGTCAAAATAGCCGGTTGACTGCAGCTTTGAAGTAATCAGGCTGGATAAACTTTTTTCTGCACCGGGAAATGTATTTGAAGATTCCCCTGACGCTATTTGCGCAAGCTGCGCCAAACCGTTTAAAGGCTGATTTGAAGACGCATTTGCGCCGCTCTGACAGCCGGCAGCTTTAACTCATTGACCAAAACGGTAGCAGCCGGTTTTTCGCACTGTACATTCGCCATAATGCCTGAACTGAACAGGCATGCTCCCAAAGAAAGAAGCAAAATATTGTGCTGTTTCATCATCGATACCCGAGTCTAGTCATTTATTAGTATGTCGCGGCAAGCAAAGCGCCTGCCTAAAGTTTTTTAAATTAAAGCAGGCCGTATATTAAAGATAAAACCTTGTAAATACGAACAAATAATTAATTTTTTAATTTATACCCAGCTAATTGCTTTATTTTTCCATGATACATACCCAGCAAAAAGGCGCACTAGGCGCCTGTTTGCAAAATAATCTGAATTATTTTTGATCTTTATTGCCGAACAGCGGGCCCATGCCGCCGCCGCCAAATTGTTTCTGCATATTGCCCAATGATTTCATCATTTTCGCCATACCTGATGGATTAGCGAATTTTTTCATCATTTTTGCCATTTGCGCATGCTGCTTAATCAGTTTATTCACTTCAGCAACTTCCATACCGCAGCCGGCTGCAATACGCTTTTTGCGGCTCGGATTCATGAGATCCGGATTGCGGCGCTCTTTGATGGTCATCGACTGGATAATCGCTTCCATCTTTTTCACTTGCTTCTCTGGGTTTGCCTGAGCAATGGCATCTTGAATGCCGGCATTGCTCATGCCCGGCAATTTGTCCAAGAAGCCCATCATGCCGCCCATTTTGTTCATTTGCTCAAACTGCATCAGCATATCTTCAAAGTTGAAGCTGCCGCCTTTTTGCAGTTTTTTCGCCATTTTTTCGGCTTTTTCTTTGTCGATTTTACGTTCAACTTCTTCGACCAAAGACAGCACGTCACCCATGCCCAAAATACGCTGCGCGATACGTTCAGGATGGAAT
>JASLHF010000019.1 GCA_030152275.1 Acinetobacter sp.
GTTACACCGCCGCTTTGCGAGAAACCGACTGCCAAAGTACTTGTACCTGAATGCTGTTCTTCTACATTAACATTCAAATCAATTTGATCTGGCGAGTTTGGAATACGCGCAGGTTTAATATCGACAGTTTTGAAGAAACCTGTCCGCTCTAAACGCACTTTAGACAAATCAATTTTTTCATTGCTTGCCAATGCGCCTTCCATTTGGCGCATTTCACGGCGCAATACGCCATCTTCAGTTTTAGAGTTACCGCTAAAGTTAATACGGCGAACAGTAACTTGCTGACCTGGGTTAATGTAATAATTCAAATCAACAATTTTAGTGTCATTATTGATTTCAGGAACGACATTCACTTCCGCAAAGTAATAGCCTGCATTGCCGTATTTACGGAGCAACAGTTGCTTCACACCATTTACTTTTTCTTGAGAATATAAATCTGAATCTTTGTACAGCTGCAGCGCTTTCAGCTCGTCCGGCTTATACAGCGCATCGCCTAAAAATTTAGTTTGACCAAACTTAAACTGATCGCCTTCATCTACCGAAACTTCAATGAATACATGTTTTTTATCTTCACTCAGGTTCAGGCTAGAATTAGTAATATTAAAATTAATATAGCCTTTATTTAAATACATGGCGCGCAGCGCTTCTAAGCTAGCAGCCATTTTTTCACGCGCATAACGGTCATTACGTGAAACTACAGATGCCCAGCCACTCTCTTTTACAGCAAAGGCTTGCTTAATTTCACTATCTTTAAAGACAGTGTTTCCAATAATATTAATATCAAAAACTTTAGCCGCTTTGCCTTCACTGAATTCTATCAGCAAATCTACACGGTTGTTAGGACGTGGTGTTGTTGTAACTTTAACATCGGCATCGTAACGGCCTTGCTGCATATATTGCTGTTCAAGCTCTGTTTCTACAGTTTGCAGTGCCGACTGTTTCAACACTTCACCTTCAGCAAGACCCATTTTTTTCAGGCCTTCTTCCAGCGCTTCTTTTGGAATGAGTTTATTGCCTTTCATTTCAATCTTTGAAATTACCGGACGCTCAATCACCTTAAATACTAAGGTATTACCTTCTTGAGAGGCTTTAATATCATCAAATAGACCTGAAGCATATAATGTACGAATTGCATTCGCAATAAGCGGATCATTAACTCGGTCGCCACTGGTGATCGGAAGCATGCCATATACGCTTTCAGGCGTGAGACGGACTAAGCCGTCAATTCTTACATCTTGTACTATAAAATCATCTGCTGCATATATTTGTTGTGCTGCTGCCATAGCACTAACCAGTGCCAGAGGCATAAATAAATGTGTGTGCTGCATGCCAGTGTTTTCCGCTGTTAATTTATTCCATTTTCTACGCTGTTTTATAAACGCATAAAATCATTAAAAAGTGCCAGCAGCATCATGCTGCCAAGCAGTACCATACCAATTTTCAGTCCAACCAATTGTATTTGTTCAGAAACAGGTTTTCCACGAATTAATTCAACAAAATAATAAACTAAATGTCCGCCATCCAGCATCGGAATAGGCAGCAAATTTAATATCCCCAAACTGACACTCATGAGCGCCATAAAAGAGATGAATGTTTGCCAACCCATTTCAGCGCTTTGTCCAGCAACCTTTGCAATAGTAATTGGACCAGATAAGTTGTCCAACCCAATCAGACCTCGAACCATTTTTGTAATGGAATTCAAAATCATACCGGAAATTTGACCAGTTTTATCCACCGCTAATGTAAATGCTTCGACAGGAGAATACTGTATAGTTTGTTTAAATTCAGCAGGAATCGCAACTTTGCCAGGGTCACTCTGCACACCCAGCACACCGGTTACTTTACCCATATTGTCACGCTTGCCTTGAGGCATGACCTCTAAATGTACAAGCTGATTATTTCTTAAAACATCAATCTTAAGCAGTTTTTCTGGAGATGCTTGCACAACCTGAACCACATCAAACCATTCATTCATTTTGATGCCATCAATTGCTACAATTTTATCGCCCGCCTGCATGCCTTGGCGGATTGCTGCGCCATCTTCACTGAGTTTCGACACCACCGCAGGAAAATGCGGCCGGTATGGCGTAAATCCCAAACTTTCAAGCGGTGATTGAGATTGATCTTTTAAAAAATTTTTAATGGGCAGATTAAACTGCTGCACATGACCAGCACGATCCGCAGTTACTGCAATCGTTCCTGTTTCTCCTGCACGGTCAACTAGCGCAAAATTCAGCTTTTCCCAAGTGGAAACCTGTGTACCATCAATGCCTGTAATTTTATCACCGGGCTGCATATGCACCAGAGCTGCAGGTGTATTTGGTAAAATAGAACCCACACGAGTATTCAGCTGTTCTTGTGCCGGCAAAAATAAAATCCAAAACAAAACAACAGC
This sequence comes from Acinetobacter sp., assembly GCA_030152275.1. GTDB lineage: Bacteria > Pseudomonadota > Gammaproteobacteria > Pseudomonadales > Moraxellaceae > Acinetobacter. The sequence goes on from JASLHF010000019.1 coordinate 2,396, forward strand.
AAAAGCTAAATTAATCAGAGGACCAGCAGCGACAATAGCTATACGTTTCCATGGATTTTGGCGATTAAATGCATACGGTAAATCCTGTTCTGCAACATCACCTTCGCGCTCATCCAACATTTTAACGTAACCGCCCAAAGGCAATGCGGACAGCTGATATTGAATCCCAGATTTTTTCGACTTCCACTTTAAAAGTGTTGGACCAAAACCAATCGAATAAACCAAAACCTTAACGCCCAATTTACGCGCAACTATATAGTGACCGAACTCATGTATCGCTATGAGTGGTCCCAAAAGCAAAATCGCCGCGAGCAAAATAAATAAGGCGTTCATAATTTTCAGCTTCCTTTATTCATGACAAATTGCTGAGCAATTGCACGGGCCGTCTGATCCGCCTGCAAAATCACATCAAGAGAATCTGCCGGCGCATTTTGAACACGGTTTAATGTCTGTTCAACAATTTGCGAAATCTGAGTAAATCCTATCTGATTATTTAGAAAAGCAGCAACAGAAATTTCATTTGCAGCATTTAAAACGGCAGGCGCTAAACCGCCGGCTTGCATCGCCTGACGTGCGAGTTTAAGTGCTGGAAATCGTACGGTATCCGGCTCTTGAAAATTCAATTGAGAATGAGTGAACAAATCTAAAGCAGGCACATGTGTCTGTATACGTTTCGGCCATGCCAGCGCATGCGCGATAGGCGTACACATATCAGGATTTCCCATTTGCGCCAAGGTTGTACCATCCACATATTGAACCATGGAGTGAATGATACTCTGTGGATGAACCACAACTGTTACAAAATGTTCTGAAATTGCAAAGAGATGACAAGCTTCAATTAATTCCAGCCCTTTATTCATCAAAGTCGCCGAATCAACAGAAATTTTTTGCCCCATAGACCAATTGGGATGCTTACATGCTTGAACAGGCGTAACATTTTGCAGCTGCTCTAAGCTATGATTCAGAAATGGACCACCCGAAGCTGTCAGCAATATACGCGAGACCCCCATTTTAGGTTGTCCATTACGTTCTGCATCAAAGTAACCATCTGGAAGACACTGAAAAATAGCATTATGTTCTGAATCTACAGGCAATAAGGCCGCATTGTAGTCTTTAGCTGCCTGCATCATGATATCGCCGGACATTACCAGCGCTTCTTTATTTGCCAGCAATACACGCTTGCCGGCTTTGACTGCAGCCAATGTCGGCATTAGCCCTGCAGCGCCGACAATAGCAGCCATCACCACATCTACCTGAGGATGAGAAGCCGCCTCAATCAAACCATTTTGATCATGCAAAATTTCAATATCGGTTAAATTTTCACGCTGTAAAAGCTGATGCAGCTCATCGACTTTTTGCGACGGCACAACAGCGATTTTCGGTCGGTACTGTTTACAAATTTGGGCCAATTCTTGAATTCTGCTATGCGCCGTGACTGCAAAAACCGAATACGCTTCAGGATGCTGCTGCAGAATTTTTAAGGTACTTTGACCAATGGAACCTGTAACGCCCAATATGCAAACAGATTGTAACATCTATAAATCTACACCTATAAGTTTTAAAACATACATGCCTGCTGCAAAAATTGGCGCTGCAGCCAGCAGTGAATCAATACGATCCAGTACACCGCCATGACCCGGCAAAATCCGGCCAGAATCTTTAATACCCGCACGCCGCTTAATCATTGATTCAAACAGATCTCCCAGCACAGAACTAAATACCGTAATGACTGATAGAACAAGAAAGAGAATATGCTCAGCCATACTCAAGTTCAAGTATAAAACCTCAACTGCAATGACAATAATCATTGCGGTTGCAACACCGCCGTATAGCCCTTCTACTGATTTGTTTGGACTGACATCTGGCGCAAGCTTCTTTTTGCCTAGCTTTCGCCCAACAAAATAGGCGCCACTGTCTGCACCCCATACCAGCAAGAACAAATACATCAGCCACCACGGCGAGCTCTGCCAAACGGCAAAAATCGCTGTTACAGCAGCAGCAACAAGTACCAAACCAATAAATTTAAGTGAATTATTATACCAGCCGTCATATTCTGGATATGATTTAACCCAGTAAACACTCAGAATCCAAGTAAAGATAGAAGCAGTCCATAGCAACAAGGCTATATCACTGTAATGCAGCGCCAATGCAGCCAATACAGCCGTGACAATGCCATAACCCCAAGCAAAAGGCTTAATGACATTTTTTGCATTCCGAGGCATAAGCTTAAACCACTCATAGCCTGCTGTCCCAGCTGCCAAAATCATCAGCACAAACATTGGATAATGCGACTGAGATGCAAACATGCAGCTCAAAACAACCGCCACCAAAACCAATGCGGTAATAATCCGCTCTAACATTTATTAATTCT